>NZ_CP121659.1:3185000-3485000 GCF_029714365.1 Sinorhizobium terangae | reverse complement strand
TGGTGCGCAATCCGCAGGTCTTCCTCTTCGACGAGCCGCTGTCGAACCTCGACGCGAAGCTCCGCGTCGACATGCGTACCGAGATCAAGCGCCTGCACAACCGCATGAAGACGACGATCGTCTACGTGACGCATGATCAGATCGAGGCGATGACACTCGCCACGAAGATCGCCGTCCTGCGCGACGGCGTGCTGCAGCAGTTCGGAACGCCGTCCGAAATCTACAACAACCCCGCCAACATGTTTGTCGCGGACTTCATGGGATCGCCGGCGATGAACCTGCTGAAGGCCCGGATCGAGGCGGCAGGAGCGAACGTCGCGGTGACTTTGGAGCGGCCGAACAGCGAGCCCCTGAAGCTCGCGGTGCCCCATAATGGCGCGCTTTCGGCCTATGCCGGCAAGGACGTGGTGTTCGGCATTCGTCCGGAAGCCCTGACCGATCCGGACGGCGCCGACCGCAATGCGAAGTTCATCGCCGAGGGCGACTGCCTGATCGAAGTGGTAGAGCCGGCCGGCTCCGACACCTTTGCGGTCACTCGTCTCGGCGGCAAGGAGATCGTCGCGCGGCTGCGCGCCGATGCGCGTATCGCGCCGGGTCAAACGTCGCGGCTCGCCTTCAACCTCGACAAGGCGGTGTTCTTCGACCCGCAGAGTGAGATGCGGATCGCATGAGCATGGCAGGCCAACCGGATATCGTCATCGTCGGATCTGGAATCGGCGGCGCGACCGTCGCGGCGGGCCTTGCCCCGTCGGGCGCCGAGATCCTGATCCTCGAGGCGGGCGTTCACATCGAGGACCGTCCGGAAAACCGGGATCAGCGGGCGATCTTCCAGCGCGGGCATTTCCGGCCGAAAGAGACCTGGTACGAGGCGGGCGGCCTCGGCTTCAACCCGGGCAACTACTACAATGTCGGGGGCAACTCGAAATTCTACGGCGCTGTGCTCACCCGTTACCGCCGTGAGGATTTCGAGGAGATGCAGCATCTCGACGGCGTCTCCCCCGCGTGGCCGTTTCCGTACGAAGAGCTGGAGCCGTGGTATTCCAAGGCGGAGGCGCTCTATCAGGTGCGCGGCGTCCTCGGCGAAGACCCGACCGAGCCTTACCACTCAAACACCTACAGCTACGGCCCCGTTGCGGACGAGCCGCCGATCGCTAGCGTCCGCAAGCGTCTGTGGCGAAACGGCCTGCATCCCTATTCGCTGCCGCTCGGCATCGACATCGAACGCTGGCTCGCCAAAGCGAAGACGCCCTGGGACGCGCATCCGAACAGCTTTGACGGCAAGATGGATGCCGAGACCGCGGCGCTGACGACGGCGCTGGAATACCCGAATGTCAAGTTGCAGATCGGTTCGCGTGTTACCCGGCTGGCGACGGCGCCGGACGGCAAGACCATCGAGACCGTCTACTACGTCCAGGATGGCGTGGAGCGAGCCGTGTCGCCACGGCTCGTCATACTTTCCGCCGGGGCGGTGCAGTCGGCCGTGCTGCTGTTGCGCTCTGCGGATAGTCGCAACCCGACGGGGCTTGCGAACCGCTCCGATCAGGTTGGCCGCAACTTCATGAACCACAATTCAAGCGCGGTCATCGCGCTCAGCCCCTGGTATCGCAACGACTCGGTCTACCAGAAGACCTTCGGCCTCAACGATTTTTATCTCTCGGACGGAGAGGGCGGACCGCCGCTCGGCAATATCCAGCTCCTTGGGCGCGTGTCGGGCGCGATCCTGAAGGCGAACATGCCATCAATGCCGGAGTGGCTCCTGAACCAGGTGTCGGGCCACGCCATCGACTTCTACGCCATGAGCGAAGACCTGCCGTCGCCCGAAAGCCGCATCATGGTCGATGGCGACCGCGTCGTGCTCCAATGGGTGCGAACGAACTGGCAAGCCCATCTCAACCTGGTCAGCAAGCTGAAGAAGGTGTTGCGGCAGGCAGGCTTTCCGGTCGTGCTGGCGCGGGCCTTCGACAAGCGCACGCCGTCGCATCAGTGCGGCACGGTCAGGATCGGCAAGGACCCGAATGAGGCGCCGCTCGATGTCTATTGCCGGGCGTTCGATCATCCGAACCTTTTCGTCGTCGATGCCGGCTTCCTGCCGACCTCAGCTGCGGTAAACCCGGCGCTAACCGTGGCGGCGCAGGCGCTGCGCGTCGCGGATCACATTGCTAAAGAGGATCTTCGGTCATGACGGACAAGGCACGTCCCGTTGCGGTTGTCACCGGCGGCCGGCGCGGCATTGGGCGTGGCATCGCTCGCGCGCTCGCGGCAGGCGGTTTCGACATCGCCATCACGGGCATCGGTGATGCCGATGGTGTAGCACCCGTACTCGCCGCGCTCCGTACTCTCGGTGCCCGCGCGATCTTTCTTCAGGCGGATCTTGCCGACCTCGCCACCCACCAGGCGACCGTGGACTCGGTCATGGAGGCGTTCGGCAGCATCGATTGCCTCGTCAACAATGCCGGGATCGCGTCCGTCGTGCGCGGCGATTTCCTCGACCTGGAGCCTGAGAATTTCGACACGATCGTCGGCATCAACCTGCGCGGCACGGTTTTCTTCACCCAGGCGGTCCTGAAGGCGATGCTGGCCACGCAGCCCATTGCGCCCCGCTCGATCATCAACATCACCTCGGTCTCCGCGGCGATGACATCGCCGGAGCGGCTCGACTATTGCATGAGCAAGGCGGGGCTCGCGGCCTTCAGCCAGGGACTGGCGTTGAGGCTCGCCGAGACCGGTATCTCGGTCTTCGAAGTTCGGCCCGGCATCATTCGCTCGGACATGACCGCGAGCGTTTCCGGCAAATACGACGCGCTGATTGCGGACGGGCTGGTGCCTATGCGGCGATGGGGAGAGCCGGACGACATCGGCAAGATCGTCGCCGGGCTTGCCGGCGGGCAGTTCGGTTTCGCCACGGGGTCGGTCATCCAGGCCGATGGAGGACTGTCGATCAGCCGGTTGTGAGGTCGTCGCGTGGGGCGCTGCCCCTCAACCCTAACCCTCTCCCCGCAGGTGGGGAGAGGGGACGTGCCCGGCGAGATGCGATCGCTGTGAGGGGCCGCGAGTCCCTTCTCCCCGCCTGCGGGGAGAAGGTGGCGGCAGCCGGATGAGGGGCGGCCAATCGGCAAAGAGGCAATGAACTAATGATCGCGCCAAGGCGCGAACCTTGAGGACGATGTGAATGGCCTACGACTACATCATCACTGGCGCCGGCCCGGCCGGATGCGTTCTTGCCAACCGATTGAGCGAGGACCCGACGGTCAAGGTGCTGCTGCTCGAAGCCGGTGGCGGCGACTGGAACCCGCTGTTCCACATGCCCGCTGGCTTCGCCAAGATGACAAAGGGCGTCGCAAGCTGGGGCTGGCATACGGTGCCGCAGAAGCACATGAAGGGCAGGGTGCTGCGCTATACGCAGGCGAAGGTGATCGGCGGCGGCTCTTCGATCAATGCACAGCTCTATACCCGCGGCAACGCCGTCGATTACGATCTCTGGGCGCGCGAAGACGGCTGCACCGGCTGGGACTATCGGAGCGTGTTGCCCTATTTCAAGCGCGCCGAGGACAACCAGCGCTTTGCCGACGATTATCATTCCTATGGCGGGCCGCTCGGCGTTTCGATGCCGGTCTCGGCGCTGCCGATCTGCGACGCCTATATCCGCGCTGGCCAGGAACTTGGCATTCCCTACAATCACGATTTCAACGGGAAACAGCAGGCGGGTGTCGGCTTTTATCAGCTGACGCAACGCAACCG
The DNA here is from genome assembly GCF_029714365.1 of Sinorhizobium terangae. Lineage (NCBI taxonomy): Bacteria > Pseudomonadati > Pseudomonadota > Alphaproteobacteria > Hyphomicrobiales > Rhizobiaceae > Sinorhizobium > Sinorhizobium terangae. Next base: position 3,481,262 of record NZ_CP121659.1, on the reverse strand, counting down.
CCGCCGCTCGTCCGCCTCGCTTGCCTATCTCTCGCCGATCAAGGATCGAAAAAACCTCACGGTGCGCACCGGCGCCCGTGTCGCCCGAATCGTGCTTGAGGGTAGCCGAGCGGTCGGCGTCGAGGTGGTGACGGCCAAGGGGAGCGAAACGATCCGGGCGGACCGCGAGGTGCTCGTCGCTTCTGGCGCAATCGGCTCGCCGAAGCTGCTCCTGCAATCCGGCATCGGGCCGGCTGACCATCTGCGCGCGGTCGGCGTCGCCGTCCGCCACGATCTCCCCGGCGTCGGCGGCAACCTGCAGGACCACCTTGATCTCTTCGTTATTTCCGAGTGCACCGGCGACCACACCTATGACAATGTCGCCAAGCTGCACCGCACGTTCTGGGCGGGCCTGCAATATGTGCTCTTCCGCACCGGTCCCGTCGCCTCCTCGCTCTTCGAGACCGGCGGCTTCTGGTATGCCGATCCGGATGCGCGCTCGCCCGACATCCAGTTCCATCTCGGTCTCGGCTCCGGCATCGAGGCGGGCGTCGCGCGCCTCAAGAATGCAGGGGTGACGCTGAACTCCGCCTATCTGCATCCGCGCTCGCGCGGCACTGTCCGGCTTTCCTCCTCCGATCCGGCGGCGGCGCCGCTCATCGATCCGAACTATTGGGAGGATCCGCACGACCGCAAGATGTCGCTCGAAGGTCTCAGGATCGCCCGCGAAATCATGCAGCAGCCGGCGCTCAAGTCCTATGTGCTCGCCGAACGTTTGCCGGGTAACGATATCCGGACGGAAGAGCAGCTCTTCGAATATGGCTGCACCAACGCCAAGACCGACCACCACCCCGTCGGCACCTGCAAGATGGGCACGGACGCCATGGCTGTGGTCGATCTGGAGCTCAAGGTGCGCGGGCTCGACGGCTTGCGGGTCTGCGACAGTTCGGTGATGCCGCGCGTGCCCTCCTGCAACACCAACGGGCCGACGATCATGATGGGCGAGAAGGGGGCGGATATCATCCGCGGCCTGCCGCCGCTGCCGCCTGCGATCTTCCAGCATGAGCGCAACGACATGCGCCCGCGGGCGCGGGCCGAGGTTCGCTGAAGGAGGTGGGTGCGATGATCCGCGATTGCGTCTTCCTCGCCGGGAGCTCCGGATTTGGCCCCTCATCCCGCTGCCGCGACCTTCTCCCCGCAGGCGGGGAGAGGGTTAGGGTGAGGGGCAATCGCTGCCGTCGAACTCGCCAGCGCCTCGTAGAGGTGCATGACGCCTATCTCGACGACGCAGAACATCAAAAGACCGGCGCAAAAATCGTTGCGGCGGCGCAAGGCGGCGTCCAAGGTGTCTTCGTCTACGATCTCGAAATCCCGGACTGATTCCATGGCACCGATCGAGCCGCGCTCCTTCCTGATCTCCCTCTTCGAGGCTGCCGTGGTGGCGGCCGATCCTTACGCCGCCATCCGCGCGCATTTGCCCGAGAGGCCGAAGGGGCGCACGATCGTCATCGGCGCCGGCAAGGCGGCAAGCCAGATGGCCGCCGCCTTCGAGCGGCTCTGGGACGCGCCGCTGACGGGCGCCGTCGTCGCCCGGCACGGGCCGGTCGAGAAATGCGAGCGCATCAAGGTGTTGCAATCGGCCCATCCGGTGCCGGACGAGGCCGGGCTTGCGGCATCCTCCGCGCTTCTCAAGCTGGTCGAGGGACTCACGGCGGACGATCTGATGATCGCGCTCGTCTCCGGTGGCGGCTCGGCGCTGTTGCCCGCGCCACCCACGGGGCTGACGCTCGAAGACGAGATTGGCGTCAACCGTGCGCTGCTCGCCTCCGGCGCGCCGATCTCGGCGATGAACGTGGTCCGCAAGCATGTCTCGCGGATCAAGGGCGGGCGGCTAGCGCTTGCCGCCGCGCCGGCGCGCGTCGTGAGCCTCGTCGTCTCGGATGTTCCGGGTGACAACCCCGCCTTCGTTGCCTCGGGCCCGACCGTGCCGGATCGGTCGAGCCTTGAGGAGGCGCGCGAGATCGTCGCCCGCTACAGCATGGCCTTGCCCGAGCGCGTGATGGCGCATCTCGCGTCCGATGCCGCGCGAGCCCCCGGCCCGGGCGAACCCGCCTTTGCCGGCAACGAGGTCCATGTGATCGCCTCCGCGAGCGTTTCCCTGGAGGCGGCGGCGGCCCGCGCACGAGAATTCGGCATCGACGCCATGATCCTCTCGGATGCGATCGAGGGCGAGGCGCGCGACATCGGCCGCATGCATGCGGCGCTCGCCCGCGAGGTTGCAATGCGAGATCGACCCTTCGAAAAGCCTGTCGTGCTGCTTTCCGGCGGCGAGACGACGGTGACGATTTCCGGCAACAACTACGGCAAGGGTGGGCGCAACAGCGAGTTTCTGCTCTCGTTGGCGCTCGACATCGATGGCGTTGGCGGCATCGATGCGCTTGCCGCCGATACCGACGGCATCGACGGCTCGGAGGACAATGCCGGCGCCTTTGCCGACGGCGCGAGTGTCGCCCGCATGCGGGCGGCCGGCGCCGATCCGCGCGGCCATCTCGCCCGCCACGATGCCTGGTCGGCCTTTGCGATGAGTGGCGACCTTTTCGTGCCCGGCCCGACCGGGACGAACGTCAATGATTTTCGGGCCATATTGATCCGCTGAGTCGTTCGGCAAAGCGGATTGCCATGCTGGGACGGTGCGTGAATGCCCCTCCCCAACCCCTCCCCACAGGCGGGAGGGGCTTAACTTGCCGCACTGTTCCCCACCTCTCTTGATCGTTACGAGAGACTCGAAGCCTGGGGAATGGCAGTTGGGTACTGCAGGCGCCAAAGCCCCTCCCACCTGTGGGGAGGGGTTGGGGAGGGGCCTTATCTCACGCGTCAGTACCCTTACTTCACCCGCTTCAATGCGTCCGCGAGCATCGAGACGATCTCACCGAAATGCTTCTTTTCGACGATCAGCGGCGGCGAGAAGGCGATGATGTCGCCGGTGACGCGGATAAGGAGCCCCCTTTCGAAGCAATCGACGAAGACCTCGTAGGCACGGGCGCCGGGGGCGCCGTCGCGCGATTGCAGCTCGATGCCGGCAATGAGGCCGATGGTGCGGATGTCGATGACATGTGGCAGGCCCTTCAGCGAATGCATCGCCTCGTGCCAGTCCTCCTGCAGCTCGGCAGCGCGGGTCATCAGGCCCTCGTCGCGATAGATGTCGAGCGTAGCGATGCCGGCGGCGCAGGCGGCCGGGTGGCCGGAATAGGTGTAGCCGTGGAAAAGCTCGATCTGGCCTTCCGGACCGTGCATCAGCGCATCGTGCACCTTGCGGCTCGCAAAGACCGCGCCCATCGGGATGGCGCCGTTGGTGAGACCCTTGGCCGTGGTGACGAGATCTGGGGTGACGCCGAAATAGTCGGTTGCGAAGGCGGCGCCGAGGCGGCCGAAGCCGGTGATCACCTCGTCGAAGATCAGGAGGATGCCGTGCTTGTCGCAGATAGCGCGCAGCCGTTCGAGATAGCCCTTCGGCGGGATCAGCACGCCGGTTGAGCCGGCAACCGGTTCGACGATGCAGGCGGCGATGGTTTCGGCGCCGTGCAGTGCGACGAGCCTTTCGAGGTCGTCGGCAAGCTCGGCGCCATGTTCTGGCTGGCCCTTGACGAAAGCGTTTTTCGCTGGGTCATGGGTATGGCGCAGATGGTCAGAGCCCGGGAGTTGCGGGAAGACGCGGCGATTGTTGACGATGCCGCCGACGGAGATGCCGCCGAAGCCGACACCGTGATAACCGCGCTCGCGGCCGATCAGCCGTGTGCGCGTGCCCTGGCCGATCGAGCGCTGGTAGGCGAGCGCGATCTTCAGCGCGGTGTCGACGGATTCTGAACCGGAGCCGGTGAAGAACACGCGGTCGAGCTTGGCGCCAGCCGGGCCGGGCGCGATTTCAGCGAGCCGTTCGGCAAAATCGAAGGCGATCGGATGGCCCATCTGGAAGGAGGGGGCGAAGTCCATGGTCGAAAGCTGCCGCTCGACCGCGGCAGCGATCTGCCGGCGGCCATGGCCGGCATTGACGCACCAGAGGCCGGCGGTGCCGTCAAGGATCGTCCGGCCGTCGATGCTGGTATAGTGCATGCCCTCGGCCGAGGCGAGCAGTCGGGGCGCGGCCTTGAACTGGCGGTTGGCAGTAAAGGGCATCCAGTAGCTGTCGAGCACCGGGGCGTTGGGCTTGTTGTGGGCGTCCATGGCATCCTCCTGTCGAATTCACGATTGACGCCATGATTTGGATTGCCGAACAAGTCCTTTTCTTCGTTTGGCTAAGCCACTGTATTTTATGGAGGCGACTTGCTAGAGTTTCGATATTTCAAACAACGTCAACACGGAACCTGCGATGAGTGTCGATATCGGCAAACGCCTGCGCCATGTGCGGCTGATGCACAATCTCTCCCAGCGCGAGCTTGCCAAGAGGGCGGGCGTCACCAACTCCACCATCTCGCTAATCGAATCGAATGCCTCGAACCCGTCGGTTGGCGCCTTGAAGCGCATTCTCGACGGTATTCCGATCGGGCTTGCGGAGTTCTTTTCCTTCGAGCCGGAAAAGCCGCGCAAGGCCTTCTATGCGGCGGAGGAGCTGGTCGAGATCGGCAAGGGGCCGATCTCCTATCGCCAGGTTGGCGACAATCTTTTCGGCCGTAGCCTGCAGATATTGAAGGAGTGCTATCAGCCGGGGGCGGACACCGGCAAGGTGCCCCTGGTGCACGAGGGCGAGGAGGGCGGTATCGTGCTCTCCGGGCGGCTGGAGGTCACCGTCGATGACGAGCGGCGCGTCCTCGGGCCGGGCGACGCCTATTATTTCGAAAGCCGCCGACCGCATCGTTTTCGCTGCGTCGGGCCGGTGCCGTGCAAGGTGATCAGCGCCTGCACGCCGCCGACGTTTTGAGGTAGGGCAGTGTTGCGGGGCGGGCTGCACGTGGTGTTCGGTAAAGCTCGGGAAGGCCCCTCATCCCGCTGCCGCGACCTTCTCCCCGCAGGCGGGGAGAAGGTGTATGCCGCGCCGCCGAAGTCCCCCCGCACGCGGGGAGAGGGCTAGGGTGAGGGGCAGACTACGCCCGTTTGTTACTACTCTCACGACAGCCGCGCGCAGGCGGCGGCGATGCGGGTGAGCGCTTCCTTCAGCTCCGCTTCCGACGTCGCATAGGAGATGCGGAAGAAGGGCGAAAGGCCGAAGGCCGAGCCCGGGACGACGGCGACGTGGGCGTCGTCGAGCAGGTAGGAGCAGAAGTCCGTATCGGTTTCGATCGTCTTGCCCGATGGCGTCACCTTGCCGAGCATGCCTGCGCAGCCGGAGAAGGTATAGAAGGCGCCGTCCGGGACGCGGCAATCGAGACCTTCGATGGCGTTCAAGCCGCTGACCACGAGATCGCGGCGGCGCTGAAAGCTTGCGGTGCGTTCCTTGAGGAAATCCTGGGGGCCGTTCAGCGCCGCAACAGAGGCCGCCTGGCTGACCGAGGACGGGCAGGAGGTCGCCTGGCTCTGGACGACGGCCATCGCCTTGATGAGCTCGCGCGGGCCGCCGGCATAGCCGATCCGCCAGCCGGTCATGGCATAGGCCTTCGATACGCCGTTGACGGTGAGCGTACGGTCCTTCAGCCGAGGCTCGAGCTGGGCCGGAGTCACGAAGCGGAAGCCGTCATAGGCGATGTGCTCGTACATGTCATCGACGAGCAGCCAGACATGCGGATGCCTGAGAAGCACTTCGAGCAACGGCCGGTAATCGGCCGCGCTGTAGGCGGCGCCAGACGGGTTCGAGGGTGAGTTGAGCAACACCCAGCGCGTCTTCGGCGTGATCGCCGCTTCGAGCTTGTCGGCGGTGAGTCGGAAGCCGGAAGATGCATCGCAAGCGATCAGCACCGGATTGCCTTCGCAGATCTGGACGATGTCCGAATAGGAGGTCCAGTAGGGCGTCGGGATGATCACCTCGTCGCCGGGATTGATCGACGCCATCATGGCGTTGAAGAGAATCTGCTTGGCGCCGGTGGCGACCGTGATCTCGTCCGTCTCGTAGGCGAGACCGTTCTCGCGCTGGAACTTTTCGCGGATCGCCTTCTTCAACTCCGGCGTGCCATCGAGCGCCGTATATTTCGTCTCGCCGCGCTGGATCGCGTCCCATGCCGCTTGCTTGACATGGTCCGGCGTGTCGAAGTCCGGCTCGCCGGCGCCGAGGATGATCACCGGCTTGCCTTCGCGCTTCATGGCGTTGGCGCGAGCGCCGATCTTCAGGATTTCGGAAACGCCGATCGAGGCGATCCGCGAGGCGGGCAGAAAGCCCGCCTCCTTCACCGTTGCATTGATGGTCATGATCGATCCTATTCGAAGCCGCGAATTATTCGATGTCGAACGAAACGCCCTGCGCCAGCGGCAAAGCCTTCGAATAGTTGATCGTGTTGGTGGCCCGGCGCATGTAGGCCTTCCAGGCATCGGAGCCCGATTCACGGCCGCCGCCGGTTTCCTTCTCGCCACCGAAGGCGCCGCCGATTTCCGCGCCGGAGGTGCCGATGTTGACGTTGGCGATGCCGCAGTCAGAGCCGTCGGCCGCGAGGAAGCGTTCCGATTCCTGCATGTCGCGGGTGAAGATCGACGACGAAAGGCCGGCCGCGACCGCATTGTGGTCGGCGAGTGCGGCGTCGAAGTCGCTGTACTTCATGACATAGAGGATCGGCGCGAAGGTCTCTTCGAGAACCGGGCCCTCCTGCTTCGGCATTTCGACGAGCGCCGGCTTCACGTAGTAGCCGTGCTCATGCCCGAGTTCGACGCGCTCGCCGCCGGTGACGGCACCGCCATGGGCCTTCGCGTCGGCAATCGCCTTCTGCATATTGTCGAAGGCGGCCTTGTCGACGAGCGGACCGACAAGCGCTGTCGATTCCAGCGGGTTGCCGACGGACACCGACGTGTAGGCCTTCTTCAGGCGCGGGACGAGCTGATCGTAGACGCTTTCATGGACGAAGAGGCGGCGCAGCGTCGTGCAGCGCTGGCCGGCAGTGCCCATGGCGCCGAAGGCGATGGCGCGGAGCGCCATGTCGAGATCGGCCGACGGGCAGACGATGCCGGCATTGTTGCCGCCGAGTTCGAGGATGGCACGGGCGAAGCGCTTCGCAAGACGCGGGCCGACTTCGCGGCCCATGCGGGTCGAACCGGTGGCCGAGACGAGCGGCACCTTCGGGTGATCGACGAGCACTTCGCCGACCGTGCGGTCGCCGATCAGCACTTGCGATAGACCTTCCGGCGCATCGCCGAAGCGGGCGAGGGCACGCTCAAGGATCGCCTGCGATGCAAGCGCGGTGAGCGGCGTCTTTTCGGACGGCTTCCAGACGACGGCGTTGCCGCAGACGAGCGCCAGTGCCGCGTTCCACGACCAGACGGCGACCGGGAAGTTGAAGGCGGAGATGATGCCGACGACGCCGAGCGGATGCCAGGTTTCCATCATGCGGTGGCCCGGGCGTTCGGTGGCGATCGTGAGACCATAGAGCTGCCGGGAGAGGCCGACGGCGAAATCGCAGATGTCGATCATCTCCTGCACCTCGCCAAGGCCCTCCGACGGGATCTTGCCGGCTTCGAGCGAGACCAGACGGCCGAGGTCGGCCTTGAAGGTGCGCAGCTCCTCGCCGAGCAGACGGACGAGCTCGCCGCGCTTCGGCGCCGGCACGAGTCGCCAGGCGCGGAAGGCTTCGTTGGCCCGTTCGATCCGGGCCGCGGCTTCGGCGGCCGAAACGATCTTGAGGCTGGCGATCTGTTCGCCGGTGACCGGGCTGTAGGACGGCATTTCGCCGCTCACATAGAGTTCGCGGGCGACGCCCATCTTGTCGAGGAGGGCAGCGGCCTCTTTGGCGACGTCGACTTTCTTGGTTGCAATGTTCATCTCAACTGACTCCCGTTTTGTCTCATTTATTGGTTGCGCGGGATGCGGGCGGAAAACCGCTTCACACTTTCCTCACCCCAAGGGCTTAACCAAAACGTACGCTGCCGAGCTTTCCCGGCGATGTAAGTGTTTTCAGGCCGCGGGCCATCTCCTTCAGTTTCTCCGGCGTGTAGAAATCGTAGAAAGCCTGGTTACGCCGGCCGATTGCATGCTCCGCACTGAAGCTGCCGCCATATTGCTCGACGGCCACCGCGAAGACCCATTCGCGCAATCGCTGTTCGAAGCTCGCCTCAGCCAATAGCGGGCTATCCTTTGCCACGACGAGATTGAAATGCACGCCGCCGTCGCCGATATGGCCGAAATCGCAGACGGTGACGCCTGGGAACTTCTCCGGCATCTCGGTCTTCATATGGTCGCAGAAGGCCATGATATCACCTCTGCGGAACGAAAGGTCGAAGGCGATCAGCTTGCCGAGATGCTTTACACCTTCGGGAAGCGCGTGGCGAAGCGCCCAGATCTCGTGCGGCGGACCGACGAAGGCGTCGGCAAGCGGCGCCTCTTCCGATTCCCAGATTTCGGCGAGCACGCTTTCGAGAACGGCGTCGAGCGATTGTTCGCCCTCGCGCGGCGCCCAGGTGCGGGAGATCTCGGCGAGGATCACATAGTCGGGGACATTGCCGCCCTGGAAAGGATTCTTCAGCGACGGCACATGTGCCAGGGTCGCAGCGATCGCGTTCTTCGACATGCCTTCGAAGGCCGAAAGATAGGCGCCGAGCCGCTCTTCCATGGCGTTTAGCAGGTGCAGCACATCAGCGCCGCTTGCCGGGACGAGGAAAGCCGTTGCCGTCTGTTTCGGCACCCGCTCAAGGTTCAGCACGCATTCCGTGACGATGCCGAAGGCGCCGGTGGTTCCGATGAAGATCTGCTTCCAGTCGATGCCGGTGTTGTTCTTGCGCAGGTCGCAATCGAGGTCGAGAACGGTGCCGTTCTCGTCGGCGAGCACCACCTTCAGGCCCAGCGTATTGCGGCGCACGCCGCCGTACTTCAGGAAGCGCGAACCGCCGGTATTGGTCGCAATCATGCCGCCAAGCCGCGGATCGGAACCAAGGTCGATCGGGAAGAACAGGTCGTGTTCCTCCAGCCGCCGATTGAGGTCGGAGAGGCGAAAGCCGGCATCGACACGCACAGAGCGATTGTTTCTGTCGAGCTCTAGCTGCCTGGTCAGCCTGTCTAGACTAAGAACGATCTCCGTGCCGGTGTTGTCCGGCGTCGATCCCGACACGACGCCGGTATTGCCGGACTGCGGGATGAGCGCGAGGTCGTTTCGGACGCAATAGGCGACCGCGGCCGAGACCTCCGCCGTTGTCCCCGGGCGCAAAACGGCAGCCGCGCGGCCCTCATCGTAGCGCGCACCGGTCTCATAGGCTCGCATGTCTTCCGCACGCGCAACGACGCCCTTGTCGCCAAGGATCTTCGTCAGCGCGTCGATATGCTCTTTTCCAATCATCTCATCGTCGCTGTGTCATTCCGCTGCCATTGCGACGGAGAGCGCCTGAAGGCAGCTTTCGATTGATGCCTGTTCGATACCGGCATAGTGATCGAACTCGTTGAGGACGGCGACGCCCAGATCTGCCTCGAAGCGCTTCTGGTTCGGACTTGCGACGAACTCCTGCTGGGCGCCGTCGCCGAGGTTCGACTGGAAGATACCGGCGGCGCTGACCGGAAGGAAGTCCTCGTAGACGATTGGATCGAACTCTACGAGGCCTTCGGCGACTAGCGCGTCTATGTCGCGGCGTCCGGCGAGCTTCGTCTGCCGGCCCTTTTCTGTCAAAGAATAGCTGAAATAGCCAAGCCCCGCTTCACGGATCTCCGCCCAGCTGTCGGGGAAGGCCCCGAAGGCCTGGGCAAGGGCTGCTTCGTATTGCTTCGCGTTGGAGCCGTCGGCGGCGGGCCGCACGATCCTGCGCGATTCGTCGAGCAGCCGGTCGTAGAGGCTGCGCCCCTTGGGCGTCAGCGCGATGCCGCGCTGTTCGATCTCGCCGAAACGCGCCGTATGCGAACCGGTTTTCCACGCGCCCTCGCCGTCACGGAAGGAGACGGGTTCTTCCAGCGCCTTGAATGACGTCTGGCGAAGGAGGATCGCGCATTTGCGCGTCGGCGGGCCTTCGACGACGGCCTTCGGGGCAATGCCATATTCGGGCATCAGCGCTTGGACCTTGTCGATGTCGAGCGTGCGCGGCGTCAGATGGTTGATGTGCGGTCCCTTGAAGGAAACGACGTCGGCGATCAGCCGGTGCGCGTCGTGCAGGCGCTTGTACATGTCGGTGCTGACATTGGCCTTGTCGTGCCAGCGGAAGGTCTCCAGCACCTCCGCGACGAAGCGTTCGGCGTCGGCCTCGTCGAGCCCGCCGTCGCGCTCGGCTTTTTCGGTGAGCTCGATCGCGCCAGAGGTGAAGATCCGGCGCTCGCGAAGAATCACTTCCGCCTCGGCGCGCAGGCTCTCGTTGGCGATAAGGTCGAGCCTCAAAAGCGAGGTGAAGACGCGGAAGGGATTGCGCTTCAATGCGGCATCGCCGACCGGCCGGAACGCGGTCGAATGGACCGGTACGCCAGCGGTCGAAAGGTCGTAATAGCCGACCGGATACATGCCCATGACGGCGAATACGCGGCGCATCATCGAAAGTTCGGCCGGCGTGCCGAGGCGAATCGCCCCATGGCGCTCCTCCGAGATGCGGTCGAGCGAGCAGGTTGCCTCCAGGCGGTCCTTCAAAGTCGCGTCCGCCGCCAGCGTATCGGCATTGACCTTCGCCACCAGTTCCATGAGCGTGCCATAGGCCGGCACCTCTTCGCGGTACATGACCGACATGGCGGCGGAGAAGGCCGAGCGGATCTCGTCGGCGGATACGAAACTATTTTCTTTCACTGTGGCTCGCCTCGCGCTAAGGGTGAAGGACAAGGTCATTCTTATTTCTGATCATATCCGAACGACGCAGGCTTGGATCGCGCTGCTTCTGACTATGTTGATGCGAGGCTGGAATGAAGTTAAGCCGACGACTGGTTCCTGACGTGACGACGCTGCAGGCCTTCGAATGCGCCGCGCGCCACGGCAGCTTCACCCAGGCCGCGGCCGAGCTCAACCTCACCCAAAGCGCCGTCAGCCGGCAGATCAAGGACCTCGAAACCCAACTCGGCGTCCTGCTCTTCGAACGCGTCCGCCAACGGGTCATCCTTTCCGATGCCGGGCAGAAGTTCTTGCCGGAAGTGCGGCGGCTGCTGCATCAGACCGAGGAGTTGATGGTGCGCGCCATGGCGTCGGCGCGCGCCGACTCGACCCTCTCCATCGCATCGCTGCCGACCTTTGGCAGCCGCTGGCTGGTGCCGCGCCTGCCCGATTTTCTGAGGCGTCATCCGGGCACCGTCATCAACATAGCCTCGCGCTCGGCGCCGTTCGATTTCGATGAGCAGAATTTCGATCTGGCGATCCACTACGGCCAGCCGGTCTGGGCGCGGGCAACCTGCAGCTATCTCTGCAGCGAAGTCATCGTTCCGGTTGCCAGCCCGTCGCTCCTGAGCGCCAATCCGGTCGAGGCGCCGGAGGATATCGGCGGCGGTCCGCTCCTCCATCTCGCCACGCGTCCGAAGCTCTGGGCGCATTGGTTCGAGACAAACGGGGTGGACGGACATGGTGCCTATCGCGGCAACCGTTTCGACCAGTTCTCGATGGTCATCGAAGCGGCAACCGCAGGTCTCGGTTTTGCCCTTTTGCCTCGCTATCTGATCGAACAGGAACTCGCCGCAGGCACGCTGCGGATCGTTCTCGATCGACCGATGCAGACCGAAAACAGCTACTACCTCGCCATTCCGGAGGGCAAGCGTGAAAACCCGATCAGCCTCGCCTTCAGGGAATGGATTGCCGAACAGGTCGGTTGAGTTCGACCCGACGTGGACCGCCTGAAGCGGGATCTTCGCCGGCGGCTTAGCGTTTCGTGCCGCCATGCCGCAACGCACCAGGAAGGGGCTGACTTGACAGGAACGTTCTTCGAACCGGCGGGAGTGCGTGCAATGGTCCGCTTCCTCCCGTTCCGGGCTTGCCCAATTCGTCCGAACCTGCGCTCGCAATCCTTGCAAGCTGCTGACACTGTGGCTAAAAAATGCCATCTTCATGCATCACGCGGCCGTGAAATCCAACGTGCCGTCGGCTTTGCGATCTCCAATGCCCAAGTCCCAGGCGGCGCCCATTTCCGGCGCCTTCCCGCCTTCGGGAGGATGACGGCGGATGGGAGGGCACATGAACGTGTCTAGAAACGCGCCGACGCCGCTTGGACCATCAGGGCCGCAATCCGCCTGGCCGAACAACGAAAGCCGGGCCGAACAACATCGGTTGGAATCAGAAACCTCAGCCATGCTCCTTCAGAACAAGCCGTCTCATTCACCGCGCGACCCCGAAGCGAAACAAATCGATTATAACGATTCGATTCGCTCGACCTATTTCTCGATCGACGACCTTCGGCAATGCGGCGAGAACCTCGCCCTGAACGGCGCTTCGTCGCTGCCCGGCTTCTTTTCGTTCGATTTCCGCGCGCGGCACCGGGAAAACGAGAAGGAAATCCTCCGAGTCTATCGCGCGACGGCGGCCGACGTCGAAGCCGGCGCCTCGATCACGCCCGCGGCCGAGTGGCTGCTCGACAACCACCATGTGGTCGAGGAGGCAATCCAGGAGGTCCGGCGCGATTTTCCGCGCAGGTTCTATCGACAGTTGCCGACGCTTTCGGTGTCGGGTGTCGTCATCCCACGCACGATGGCGCTGGCCTGGCTCTATGTCGCCCACACCCACAGCATGGTTTCGCGGGAAAACATCACCGCGATGGTCGAGGGTTTCCAGCAGCATGAGACCTTCAAGATCGGCGAGTTGTGGGCGTTGCCGTCGATCCTGCGTTTCGTGCTGATCGAGAACCTGCGCCGGATCGCCATTCGGGTCGAGCGCTCGCGCGGCATGCGGCAGAAGGCGAACGACCTTGCCGACCAGATCGTGCGCCTGAACGATCCCGAAAGGTGCAGGGTACTGCTCGCGGAAGCGGAGGCGCTCTCCGCCGACAACACGTTCATCGCACAGCTTCTCTATCGCATGCGCGACGGTTCACAGACTTCGGGCGCGGTGATCGGCTGGATCGAGGAACGGCTCGAAAGGCGCGGCACGGACGTCGAGGAGGCGCTGGTTGCCGAGCAGAATCGCCTGGGTTCCGGCAACGCGACGATGAGCAACATCATCCGCAGCCTGCGCGAAATCGACGATACGGATTGGGCCGTCTGGTTCGAGAGCGTCAGCAAGATCGACGCGACGCTTCGCGAAGGCTCCGACTATGCCTCGCTCGATTTCGGCTCGCGCAACAAGTACCGCGACACGATCGAGAAACTGGCGCGCCGCTCCGGCCACAGCGAGCATGAAGTCACCCAGATCGCGATCGAAATGGTCGAGGAAGCAAGGGCGGCCGCGGCTGTCGAAGCCCCGTTGCAGGAGCCGAATGTCGGCTCCTTCCTCGTCGGCATGCGGTACAAGGAGCTGGAGGAAAGGATCGGCTATTCGCCGTCGCCGCTCCAGCACATCGTCCGGTTCGGCCGCAAGCTGGGCTGGTTTGCGATCGCCGGACCGAACATTCTCTTGACAATTCTCGCAATGGTCGCCGTCTACGCCTTCGTCAGCCCGATGGAGATCCCAAACGGCGCCAAGCTGATCATGCTGCTGCTTTTCGCGTTGCCGGCTTCGGAAGGCGCGATGGGGCTTTTCAACACGCTGGTCACGCTCGTCGTCAAACCGTCGCGGCTCGTCGGCTACGAGTTCCTCAACGGCATCCCGGCGGATGCCCGCACACTTGTCGTCGTCCCGTGCCTGATCGCCAAGCGTGACCATGTCGACGAACTGGTGCGCAATCTGGAGGTGCACTATCTCGCCAACCCCCGCGGCGAGATCTATTTCGCCCTGCTCAGCGACTGGGCCGACAGCAAGTTCGAGGAAACGCCCACCGACATGGATGTCCTCGAATATGCGAAGCGTGAAATCGCCGGGCTCGCGGCCCGCTACGCCTATGACGGCAAGACGCGCTTCTTCCTGTTGCATCGCCGCCGGCTCTTCAACGAGGCCGAGGGCGTCTGGATGGGTTGGGAGCGCAAGCGCGGCAAGCTCCACGAGCTCAATCTCCTGCTGCGCGGCGACCGTGATACCTCGTTCCTGCCGGGCGCCAACATGGTTCCGGACGGCGTCCAATATGTGATGACGCTCGATTCCGACACCCGCCTGATGCGCGACGCTGCGACGAAGCTGGTCGGCAAGCTCTACCACCCGATCAACCGGCCGGTCGTGAACACCAAGACGCAGGAAGTGCTGACCGGCTACAGCCTGCTGCAGCCGCGTGTGACGCCATCGCTCACCACGGGCAGCGAGGCCTCCGCCTTCCAGCGCATCTTCTCGATACACCGCGGTATCGATCCCTATGTCTTCACGGTCTCGGACGTCTATCAGGACATCGTCGGCGAAGGCAGCTTCACCGGCAAGGGCCTCTACCATGTCGACGCATTCGAGGCGGCGCTGAAGAGCAGGATCGAGGAGAATGCCGTGCTCAGCCACGACCTGCTCGAAGGGTCCTATGCACGTTGTGCGCTCGTCACCGACATCGAGCTCGTCGAGGATTTCCCGACCCGCTACGAGGTGGAAATGTCGCGCCAGCATCGCTGGGCGCGTGGTGACTGGCAACTGCTGCCCTATATCTTCAATCCGTCGAACGGCCTGTCGATGCTCGGCCGCTGGAAGATGTACGACAACCTTCGCCGGTCACTCATCCCGGTCGCATGGCTCGTCGCTTCGGTCATGGGCTGGTACTACATGGAGCCGACCGAGGCCTTGATCTGGCAGCTCGTGCTGATCTTCAGCCTCTTCGTTGCACCGACCCTGTCGCTGATCAACGGGATCATGCCGCGCCGCAACGACATCGTCGCACGGGCGCATCTGCATACGGTGCTCTCGGATATCCGCGCCGCCAACGCCCAGGTGGCGCTCCGCATCGTCTTCATCGCTCACAATGCCGCAATGATGGCAGATGCGATCGTTCGTTCGCTCTACCGAACCTTCGTCAGCCGCAAGCTGATGCTCGAGTGGCGCACCGCCGCGCAGGTTCAGAGCGCCGGTCATGGCTCGATCGGTGATTATTTCGGCGCGATGTGGACGGCGCCGGCCTTGTCGGTCATTTCGTTGGCGCTTGCCGCGGTGTCCGATACCGGACTGCCCTACATCGGCATCCCCTTCGCGCTCATCTGGGCGACTTCGCCTCTGGTTGCGTGGTTTGTCAGTCAGTCGGCCGAGACCGAGGACCAGTTGGTCGTGTCGGATGATGCGATCGACGAGATGCGCAAGATCGCCCGGCGCACGTGGCGCTACTTCGAAACCTTCGTGACCGCCGAACAGAACTTCCTGCCGCCGGACAATTTCCAGGAAACGCCGCAGCCGGTGCTGGCGGAGCGTACGTCGCCCACCAATATCGGCGTCTATCTCCTGTCGGTGATGTCCGCGCGCGATTTCGGCTGGATCGGCTTCGAAGACACGATCACGCGGCTCGAGCAGACGATCGCGACGATCGACCGCATGCCGAAATATCGCGGCCATCTCTTCAACTGGTATCGGACGCGATCGCTCGAAACGATGGAGCCGCGCTATGTCTCGTCGGTCGACAGCGGCAACCTCGCCGGCCACCTGATCGCTGTTTCGTCCATGTGCCGGGAATGGGCCGAGGCTCCCTCCGCCCATGTACAGGGCAATCTCGATGGCATCGGCGACGTGGCCGGCATTCTCTCGGAGGTGCTCAACGAACTGCCGGACGATCGCAAGACCGTTCGGCCGTTGCGCCACCTGATCGAAGAGCGCATCGCCGGCTTCCAGAACGCGCTTGCCGCCGTCAAGCGCGAGCGCGAATTCGCATCGATCCGCGTGATCAATCTGGCGGTGCTTGCGCGTGACATGCACAAGCTTGCCGCCAACCTCGATCACGAAGTACGCACCGCCCAGAGCGCCGAGGTGGAGAAATGGGCGGGCTCGCTCGTCTCCACCTGCGAGGCGCATATCGCCGACGGCGTCTTCGATCTCGGCGCGATCGAGGCGCTGCGCCAGCGTCTCATGGTGCTCAAGGAGCGCGCGCGCGACATCGCCTTCTCTATGGATTTCGGCTTCCTGTTCCGGCCGGAGCGGCGGTTGCTGTCCATCGGCTACCGCGTCAATGCCAACGAACTCGACGAGGCGTGCTACGATCTGCTTGCCTCCGAAGCGCGGCTGACGAGCCTTTTTGCGATCGCCAAGGGCGATCTGCCGACGGAGCACTGGTACAAGCTCGGGCGCCCGATCGTGCCGATCGGCGCACGCGGCGCTCTGGTCTCGTGGTCCGGCTCGATGTTCGAGTATCTGATGCCGCCGCTGGTCATGCAGGAGCGGCAGGGCGGCATTCTCAACCAGACGAACAATCTGGTGGTTCAGGAGCAGATCAACCACGGCCGGCGCCTTGGGACCCCGTGGGGTATATCGGAAGCCGCCTTCAACGCGCGCGACCATGAGCTCACCTATCAGTACACGAACTTCGGTGTGCCGACGCTCGGCCTGAAGCGCGGTCTTGGCCAGAATGCGGTGATCGCGCCCTACGCGTCGATCCTCGCCTGCATGTACGATCCGAAGTCTGCGCTCGCCAACCTGGCGCGGCTCCGGGAGGTGGGTGCTCTCGGCGCCTACGGCTTCCATGACGCCGTCGATTTCACGCCGACGCGCGTTCCCGAAGGGCAGAAATGCGCCGTGGTGCGCAACTACTATGCCCACCACCACGGCATGTCGGTCGCGGCGGTCGCGAACGTCGTGTTCAACGGGCGCCTGCGCGAGTGGTTCCATGCCGATCCGGTGATCGAGGCGGCCGAACTGCTGCTGCAGGAGAAGGCACCGCGCGACATTCCGGTGATGAATGCCAAGCGCGAGCCGGAATCGCTCGGCAAGGGCCAGGCCGATCTCCTCAGGCCGGAAGTCCGCGTCATCGAGGATCCGCTGACGCAGGACCGCGAAACCGTCTTCCTGTCGAACGGGCACTATTCGATCATGCTGACCGCGACCGGCGCCGGCTATGCGCGCTGGAATGGCCAGTCGGTTACGCGGTGGAAACCGGATCCGGTCGAAGACCGGACGGGTACGTTCATCTTCCTGCGCGACACCGTCACCGGCGACTGGTGGTCGGCCACGGCCGAACCGCGCCGGGCGCCGGGCGAAAAGACCATGACCCGTTTCGGCGACGACAAGGCGGAGTTCGTCAAGACCGTCGGCGATCTGACAAGCGAAGTCGAATGCATCGTCGCGACCGAGCACGATGCGGAGGGCCGAAGGGTCATCCTGCTCAACACCGGCACAGAGGACCGCTTCATCGAAGTCACATCCTATGCGGAGCCGGTGCTTGCGACGGACGATGCCGACAGCGCCCATCTCGCCTTCTCCAAGATGTTCGTGCGCACCGAGATCAGCCGACAGGGCGACGTCATCCGTGTCTCGCGCAACAAGCGCGGCGCGGGCGATCCGGACATGGAGGTTGCGCACCTTATCACCGACAATGCCGGCAGCGACCGCCACACCCAGGTGGAAACCGACCGTCGGCGCTTCCTGGGGCAGGGCCGCACCCTCGCGGAGGCGGCGGCCTTCGACCCCGGCGTCACCCTTTCGGGAACGGAAGGCTTCACGCTCGACCCGATCATGTCGCTACGCCGCGTCGTGCGCGTTCCGGCGGGCAAGAAGGTGAGCGTCATCTTCTGGACGATTGCCGCACCCAACCGCGAGACCGTCGATCGGGCGATCGATCGCTACCGGCACCCGGAAACCTTCAACCACGAACTGATCCATGCCTGGACGCGCAGCCAGGTGCAGATGCGCCATGTCGGGGTGACGTCGCAGGAGGCGGCAAGCTTCCAGATGCTTGGCCGTTACCTTGTCTATCCGGACATGCACCTGCGTGCCGATACGGCGACCGTCAAATCCGGGCTCGCCTCTCAGTCGGCGCTATGGCCGCTGGCGATTTCCGGCGATTATCCGATCTTCTGCCTGAGGATCAACGACGACGGCGACCTCGGCATCGCGCGCGAGGCGCTGCGGGCGCAGGAATATCTGAGGGCGCGCGGCATCACCGCTGATCTCGTCGTCATCAACGAGCGGGCATCCTCCTATGCCCAGGACCTGCAGCACACGCTCGACTCGATGTGCGAAAACCTGCGGTTGCGTGGCCTTTCCGACGGTCCGCGGCAGCATATCTTCGCCGTACGCCGCGATCTGATGGAGCCTGAGACCTGGTCGACGCTGCTTTCGGCCTCGCGCGCCGTCTTCCATGCCCGCAACGGCACGATCTCCGACCAGATTGCCCGTGCCACGGCGCTCTACGCGAGGCCTGCCGCGAAAACCACCGAGAGCACACAGATGCTGTTGCCGGTGATCGAGGAGGCGGGCGAGCGTCCCGCAGCCGAAATCAGCGGCGACGGGCTGGAGTTCTGGAACGGCTTTGGCGGCTTTGCGGATGAAGGGCGCGAATATGTCGTGCGGCTGCGCGGCGGTGAAGCGACACCGCATCCGTGGATCAACGTCATTCCCAACGAGCACTTCGGCTTCCACGTTTCCGCCGAGGGCTCGGCGTTCTCCTGGAGCCGAAATTCGCGCGACTACCAGCTCACACCGTGGACCAACGATGTCGTGGTCAACCGGCCAGGCGAGGCGATCTTCGTCCGCGACATGGCGAGCGGCTCGGTGCTGACCCCCTATGCCGCGCTTTCGCGGCGCAAGTCGGCCGTGTTCGAAGCCCGTCACGGCCTCGGCTATTCGAGCTTTGCAAGCACGCAGGACGAGCTCGAAATCGAGGCGATCCATACCGTACACAGGACATTGCCGGCGAGACTCGTGCGGCTCTCGATCCGCAATCGCGGCGCCTCCGCGCGCCAGTTGCGGATCTACGGCTATGCCGAATGGGTGCTCGGCAACAACCGCGGCCGGACGGCTCCGTTTGTCCTGCCCGAATGGCGCGAGGAAGCCCAGGCGCTCGTCGCGACCAATCCGTACAGCCTCGACTATGCCGGCCGTTCGGCCTTCCTCGCGATCGACGCTGAGGTCGCCTCCTATACGGCGAGCCGGCGGGAATTCCTGGGGCAGGCCGGCGGAATTCTGGCGCCGCAAGCGGTCATCGCCGGTGCTGCACTGGCCGGCTTCACGGAGACCGATGGCGATGCCTGTGCGGCCCTTTCGTCCGATCTCGTTATCGAGCCCGGTGCGGAACGGCAGATCACCTTCTTCCTCGGCGACGCCGACAGCGGCGAACAGGTGCAGTCGATCCTCACCGAATTGCGAGGGACCGCCTTCGACACGACGCTCGAAGCGGCGAAGGCGTTCTGGAGCGAATTCACCGGCGTCGTGAAGGTCGAAACGCCCGACAGGGCCTTCAACCACATGGTCAACCATTGGCTGCCTTATCAGAGCCTCGGCTGCCGCATCATGGCGCGCTCCGCCTTCTACCAGGCAAGCGGGGCTTACGGTTTCCGCGACCAGTTGCAGGATACCCTCGCCTTCCTCTTGCATCGGCCGGAGCTTGCGCGCGCGCAGATCCTCAACGCGGCCGCCCGGCAGTTCGTCGAGGGTGACGTGCAGCACTGGTGGCTGCCCGGCACCGGTGCCGGCGTCCGCACGATGATTTCCGACGATGTCGTCTGGCTCGCCCACGCGGTCGCGCATTACTGCGCGGTCACCGGCACCACGGACATCCTCGCGGAGAAGGTGCCGTTCATTGTCGGACTCGCCCTCGAAGAGGGCCAGCACGACAGCTTCTTCACACCGGAGAGCGCGGACGAGACGGCCGATATCTACGAGCATTGCGCCCGCGCACTCGATCTCGCGATCAAGCGGACGGGGGCGAACGGTCTGCCGCTCATTCTCGGCGGCGACTGGAACGACGGCATGAACCGCGTTGGTATTGCCGGGGAGGGCACGAGCGTCTGGCTCGGCTGGTTCCTCGCCGGTGCGCTGCGCGCCTTCCTGCCCCATGCCCGCGAGCGGAAGGATAATGCGCGCGCCAAGCTTTGGGAGACGCATCTCGAGATGCTGAAAGCAGCGCTCGACGGGCCAGGCTGGGACGGTGATTACTATCGCCGCGGCTACTACGACGACGGCACGCCGCTCGGATCCGCCGAAAATGTCGAGTGCCGGATCGACTCCATCGCCCAATCGTGGAGCGCGCTCTCCGGCGAAGGCGAGGCCGAGCGCTCCAAGCGTGCGATGGACGCAGTGATGGCGGAACTCGTCGATCCGGAAAAGCGGATCGTGCGGCTCTTCACGCCGCCGCTCGAAAAGACGCAACATGACCCGGGCTACATCAAGGCCTACCCGCCGGGCGTGCGCGAAAACGGCGGCCAATATACGCATGCGGCCACCTGGGTTGTGCTCGCCTTTGCCGCTCAGGGACGGGCGGAAGAGGCGTGGCGGACCTTCCAGATGCTCAACCCCGTATCGCACGCGCTCAGCCGCGACGATGCCGAGCACTACAGGGTCGAGCCCTATGTTGTCGCCGCCGATGTCTATGGCGAAGGCGAGCTCGCCGGGCGTGGCGGCTGGACCTGGTACACAGGCTCTGCCGGCTGGCTCTATCGCGCGGGCGTCGAGGGCATACTCGGCATTCGCATGAAGGGAAAGAAGCTGGTGATTCGACCCGTGCTGCCCGCGGATTGGGCGGGCTATTCCGCCGAGGTCCGGCTGAACGGCGCGACGCATCGAATTTCCGTGGATCGCGATTCAAAAACCGGTGAACCGATCGTCAGCGTAAATAATAGTGTCACAAAAAACGCGCATGAAGGCATTTTGCTGTAACCGCCGGAATTGAGCATGGGAGGAAGCCGGCTTTGTACCAGACGGGCAAAGCCGGTTTTCGTTTGCCGCACAGTTTCAGCCGCGATCCCCTGTCGCACTTTGCAGTGTTCGGGATCGCGCTTCATCGACGGTGCCGAAAGCCACTCGGAGATCGCCTGGGCGCGTTTTCGGCATCCTGTTTTCAACAGGGGTAGGGCGGGGCGCCAAATCCCGGATACCAGACCGCATGCTGCAAATGACATTTGGCAAGGAACCGATCAAGGCTGCCGGCTCGGATCACCAAGATCCCGGCTCCAACCAGTCCAGGATCAGCGTTCCTCGCCCTGTGCCGGCTACCGAGCGCGACACACGCCTCGACGTCTTCCGCGCACTCTGCCTGCTGACGATCTTCATCAACCACGTCCCAGGCCAGTATCTCGAATATCTGACGCACAAGAACATCGGCTTCTCGGATTCCGCCGAGGCCTTCGTGCTGATCTCAGGGCTGGCGGTCGGTGCTGCCTATGGCGGAAAATTCGTCGCCGGCGCAAGACTGGCCCTGACCCTGAAAATGTGGCGGCGTGCGCTGACGCTCTATGTCGCCCATATCATGACGAGCGTCGTGACGCTGGCGATTTTCGCGGGCGGCGCGCTCTATTTCGGCCGCCAGGACCTAATCGGCGAAATCAACATCCGGCCGATCGTCGAGCAGGCCGAGCAGGGCATCGTCGCGATGGTCCTGCTTGGGCATCAACTCGGCTACAACAATATCCTGTCGCTCTATGCAGCACTGTTCCTGATGCTGCCGGGTATCCTGTGGCTGAATGTGGTGGGGCGCTGGCTGCTCCTTGCGCTATCGGCGGCGCTGTGGCTCGCCGCCGGCTGGTTCAAGCTGGTGCCGTCCAACTTCCTCGACGAGGGCTATTGGTTCCTCAATCCCTGGTCTTGGCAGTTCCTATTCGTCATCGGCATCCTCTCCATGAATCACGTCCGCGCCGGCGGGCGCCTGCCGCGACACTGGTTGCTGATCGGGGTTTCCGCCGCCTATCTCACCGTCTCCGCCTTCTGGGTCCTGTTCTCCTGGTGGAACATCGACTTCTCCTTCGGGCTGCCGGCGGTTCTGACCGGCTTCGACAAGACCTTCCTGTCGCTGACGCGGCTCCTGCATGTGCTTGCGCTCGCCTATCTGCTCGCGATCACCCCTGTCATCAGCCGGCTGACCAGACTTGAGAACAATCATCCGCTGGTGATGATCGGCCGGCATTCGCTGGCCGTCTTCATCTTCGGGACGATTCTTGCGATGGCAGGCCAGGTGCTTCTCTTCGTCACCGGCAAAAACCCGATCATCGGCTCGCTCTTTGTCATCGCCGGCATCGGGCTCCACTTCGTCTATGCCTATTACCTCGAATGGCTGAAGGACGTGGCGGTGGCAAAGCCGCTCAGAGCTGTGTAGCAGAGTTGTCAGCGGCGTAGCGCGGATCGCCACGATCCGCGTTAACATGCCCACGCGATCATTGATTCGCGTGCAATAGGGCATTTCGGTTGAAAGTAGCGACAGCACAGAGTGACGTCTCGCCGGAGATTGCGGTGAATGGAGCAGTGATACGCGAGCTGATCAACAGCGCCGCGCGTCAGGCCGCGCGTGTGATCAACTTCTGCGAAGGTGCGCTGTCGGGCTATGCGAAGCCGCAAATAGGAAGTCCTGATCGCTGGCGGGATTTCGATTGGGATCGACAGGAAGCCGAGCTTCGGTCCATAGCCGAGGTCTGCCGACAACTCCGCATCTTTGCCGTCGTCGGTGCTGCGCATCGGCTCTCGGGGGGTTATCCGCCCCACAACAGCCTCTACGTGTTTGCGGACGATGGAAGGCTGCTTACGAGATACGACAAGAGATATCTTTCGAACAGCGAACTCGGCGGCTGGTATACGCCGGGAGTACAGCCGATCACGTTCGAGGTCGATGGCCATCGTTTCGGCTGCGCGGTATGCATCGAGTGCCAGTTTCCGGAGGTATTCGCCGAATACGAGCGTCTCGGCGTCGATGCGGTTCTGTTTTCCTCCTATGGCATTCCACCGCACTTCCAAATCGCGCTGCAGGCACATGCGGGGCTGAACTGCCTTTGGATCGCCGCCGCGACACCAGCACAAAAAGCCCACAAGGGCGTCGGAGGCATGATCGGCCCCGATGGACAGTGGATCAATCGATGCTCGCAATCGCTTGAGCCCAGCCTAGCGATCGCGACGCTCGACCGGGCCGATCCGGCTTACGAAGTCCCGCTTCAAAAGGCCCGTCCCTGGCGGGCCAGGGCAAGGCAGGGAGAGATCTACCGGGAGAAAATGGTGAATGATCTCAGAAGCCTCAACAGAAGCAGATACTGAGTCCCATTGACTAAAAACAAGAATGCCCCGGCATGGCCGGGGCATTTAATCTGACGTCTACCGATATCACGCCGCCGTGAGGCTCTTGCGGACATCCTCGTCCGTGAGAATACCGCTGGCGCGCAGCAGCGCGGCGAAGCGGCCGTTGCTCTGGCTGAGCTCGTTGAAGCCGCCCATTTCGACGACCCGGCCCTGATCCATGAAGACGACGAGGTCGGCCTCGCGCACCGTCGACAGGCGGTGGGCGATGATGAAGGTGGTGCGATCCTTGCGCAGCATATCGATCGCGTCCTTCACGCGGGCCTCGGTCTCGACGTCGAGCGCGCTTGTCGCCTCGTCGAGTACCAGGATCGGCGAGTTCTTGAGGATCGCGCGGGCGATGGCAACGCGCTGGCGCTCGCCACCCGAGAGGCGGTTGCCGCGCTCGCCGACGAGGGTGTCGTAGCCGTTCATGCGGCTTTCGATGAAGTCGGCGGCGGCTGCGGCTTCGGCGGCGGCCATGACCTCGTCGAGCGAGGCGTCGTCGCGGCCGAGGCGGATGTTGTCGCCGATCGAGCGGTTCATGAGGCCCGCATCCTGGAAGACCGTGGCGATCGACCGGCGCAGCGACTTGCGGGTGACCGTCGAGATGTCGACGCCGTCGATCAGGATCTGGCCGTGCTTCGGATCATGGACCCGCTGCAGCAGGTTGACGAGCGTCGTCTTGCCGGCGCCGGTGGGGCCGACGATGGCGATCGTCTGGCCGGCCTTCGCCGTGAAGGAGACGTTATGTACGCCCTGGTTCGTATTGGCGAAGTCGAAGGACACGTCGCGGAATTCCACCTCGCCGACGACGCCGGTCAATTCCTTGGCGCCGGCCGGCTCTTCGCGTTCGCGGACCGAATCCTCGAGGTTATAGAAGTCCTCGAGCTTGGCGCGCGCCTCGAAGATCTGGGTGGCAAAGGCCTTCATCTGGTCGAGCCGGCCGATCAGGAGGTTGGCAAAGCCGATGAAGGCAACGACCTTGCCGACGCCGAGCTCGCCGCTCTGCACCAGAACCGTGCCGATGACGAGGATCGCCATCATCGAGATGGTCGAGGCCATGCGGTTGAGCGCGCTGGCGAGTGCCCACCAGTCGAGCACCGGATACTGCGCCGACAGCAGCCGCTCGGTGAACTTCTTCAGTTCGTGCGTTTCAGCCTCGATGCGGTTGTAGCTGTGCACCACGGAAACGTTGCTGATCGCATCGGAGACGTGGGAGAAAACCGTATGGTAGTGGTTCTCGACGGACGCCTGGCCGTCCTTCGTGCGGTCCATCACGACCTTGCTGATCGCCACATAGGCCACGCCGAGGATGACGAGGACGATCGACAGGCGGACGTCCATGGAGAAGGCGGTCGGCACCAGGAGCGCGAGTGCGACGACGGTCGACAGGTGCTGCCGCATGCCTTCGAGCCAGAGACCGAAGAGGGTCTCGCAGGCGCGAAGCAGCGTGTGCAGCGCGTTGGAGGTGCCGCGCTGGCTGTGCCAGGAGAGCGGCATGGAGATGATCCGCCCGAAGGCTTCGGTCAGGAGCGACGCCCGCCGGCCATGCGCAAGGCGGTCGGCCCCGCGGGAGACGAGCACGAAGGCGACGGTATTGAAGATGCCGAAACCCGCCCACAGGAAGAGCACCGGCGCGACTTCCTTTTGCGACGAGATCGCGTCGATGATTCGGCCAAAGAGAATCGGCTCGGCAATCGTGACGACGGCAAGCACGATGTTGGCGATGACGATCGCCCCGACGCGGAATTTGTGAACGGCAAGATACTGAAGCGCTCTTGCATACACCTGGAACAAAGACACTGTCTCACCCCTTCTGGGCATCGGATGTTGCGCCGCAGCAATGTTTCGATGCGGCAGTGCATTTGCGCCTTTGGCGATCCGGGGTGGGGGAATTCTTCCCACCGTGCCGGGCCGTCAAAGCCCCACTGGGCGGCCTGTGAAATTCCTGCCGAAAACGTGGAGGCAAAACTCTGCTGACTTGCGGGAAGATCCGGTGCCAAGGGAGGATTGGCGGGATAATCCATAGTCCGCTATCTTTGCCTCCATTCCGATATTTTGCAGGTTTCGTACAAGACCGGGCGTGATAAGAAGAATTATCGCGGTTGCAACATGAATGGCTTCTGAACGGCGCGTTCATGTGAGGTCCTCATGCGCTGCGACCCTCGCATTCTCGACCTGAAGGTGTTCCATGAATATCACGTTGCTCGTTCAGTTTCTGGCGCTCCTGGAGGAGATGAAGACGCGCGAGGAGATTCTGCCCGAGTTCGAACGGCTGCTCGATCGTTGCGGTTTCGACTTCTACGGTGTCGTGCGCCAGCCCAAACCCCATGAGAACCCACTGAGGCTGCTCCTTGCCGGCCGCTGGCCGGACGGCTGGCCGCAGATCTACATCCGCAAGAAATATGTCGTCATCGATCCGACGATCCGCTATCTCGGCCATGCCCAGCGCGGCTTCCGCTGGCGCGACACGCTTGCGGCCTTCCGCTCGGATCCGCATCGCAAGCGCATGGAAAGCATGATGGTCGAGGCCCGCAATCACGGCCTCTTCGACGGCTATATTTTCCCGGTGCACGGCCGGCGCGGCCTGATGGGCAATCTCACGGTCGGTGGCCGCGTGGTGGACCTCAGCCCGGTCGAATTGAGCCTTTTCGACGCGATCGCCAAGAGGCTCTTCTGGAAGCTGCTGGAGCTCACCGATCCGGAAATCATGGCCGAGCTTATCTCGCGCGTCGAAGTCCAGATGACGCGGCGCGAAATGGAGGCGCTGAACTATCTTGCCGACGGCATGACGTCGAACGACATCAGCAAGGTCCTCGACATATCGAGCCACACGGTCGACTGGTACATGAACGGCATTCAGGAAAAGCTCGAAGGCGAAGAACCGCCATCACGTCGTCGCCATCGCCTTCCGTCTGGGGCTGATTTCTTAGTCCGTTCTCAACCAGGCGCTGAGCCAGACCCCCTTTGGCCTGCCGGCCATCTCCCCCACAAGGGGGGAGAATACTTGCGGCCTGCTCCTCGCTCCAAACAATACGGTGCTGCAACTGGGAACAGTGCTGACGAAGCGCAAAGGGGTGCCACATCTGTTCTCCCCCTTATGGGGGAGATGGCCGGCAGGCCAGAGGCGGTGGCCTCCGGCCCCGGGTGGGAACTGTTCCGACCTGGAGCCGAGTGACCGAATGGGCCAGGTTCGGTGTCGCATCTGAAATTGCACTTCCTCAAGTGACTCGCTAAAACTTTATTTCGCGGGTGCAGCATTCCCGCGTTTCAAGTCTTGAGGAGACCGACTTGCCCATCTCTAAGATCCTTGTTGCCAACCGTTCCGAAATTGCCATCCGCGTCTTCCGCGCGGCCAACGAACTGGGACTTAAAACGGTCGCGATATGGGCTGAGGAGGACAAACTGGCGCTGCACCGCTTCAAGGCGGACGAGAGCTATCAGGTCGGACGCGGCCCGCATCTTGCCCGCGATCTCGGCCCGATCGAAAGCTATCTGTCGATCGACGAGGTGATCCGCGTCGCGAAACTGTCCGGCGCCGACGCCATTCATCCGGGCTACGGTCTCTTGTCCGAAAGTCCGGAGTTTGCGGAAGCCTGCGCCGCCAACGGCATCACCTTCATCGGCCCGAAGCCGGAGACGATGCGCCAGCTCGGCAACAAGGTGGCGGCGCGCAACCTGGCGATCTCGATCGGCGTGCCGGTCGTGCCGGCGACCGAGCCGCTGCCGGACGATCCGGAGGAGGTGAAGCGGCTCGCCGCCGAGATCGGCTATCCGGTGATGCTGAAGGCTTCCTGGGGCGGCGGCGGCCGCGGCATGCGGGCGATCCGCGACCCGAAAGACCTGATCCGCGAAGTGACCGAGGCCAAGCGCGAGGCGAAGGCCGCCTTCGGCAAGGATGAGGTCTATCTCGAAAAGCTGGTCGAGCGTGCCCGCCACGTCGAAAGCCAAGTCCTGGGCGACACCCACGGCAACGTCGTGCATCTCTTCGAGCGCGACTGCTCGATCCAGCGGCGCAACCAGAAGGTCGTCGAGCGTGCGCCGGCGCCCTATTTGACCGACGCGCAGCGGCAGGAACTCGCCGACTATTCGCTGAAGATCGCCAAGGCCACCAATTATATCGGCGCCGGCACGGTCGAATATCTGATGGACGCCGACACGGGCAAATTCTACTTCATCGAGGTCAATCCGCGCATTCAGGTCGAGCACACCGTAACCGAGGTCGTCACCGGCATCGACATCGTGAAAGCCCAGATCCACATCCTCGACGGCTTTGCCATCGGCGCGCCGGAATCGGGCGTGCCGCGCCAGGAGGACATCCGCCTCAACGGCCACGCGCTGCAGTGCCGTATCACGACTGAAGATCCCGAACAGAACTTCATCCCCGACTACGGCCGCATCACCGCCTATCGCGGCGCCACCGGTTTCGGCATCCGGCTTGACGGCGGGACGGCCTATTCCGGCGCGGTGATCACCCGCTACTACGATCCGCTGCTCGAAAAGGTGACCGCCTGGGCGCCGAACCCGGACGAGGCGATCAAGCGGATGATCCGCGCGCTCAGGGAATTCCGCATCCGCGGCGTGGCGACCAACCTCACCTTCCTCGAAGCGATCATCAGCCATCCGAATTTCCAGGACAACAGCTACACGACGCGCTTTATCGACACGACGCCGGAGCTGTTCCAGCAGGTGAAGCGTCAGGACCGCGCCACCAAGCTACTCACCTATCTCGCCGACGTCACGGTCAACGGTCATCCGGAAGCCAAGGGCCGGCCGAAGCCCAATGACGACATCGCCGCGCCGGTAGTGCCGTTCATCAATGGCGAGGCGAAGCCGGGCACGAAGCAACTGCTCGACCAGCTCGGACCGAAGAAGTTCGCCGAATGGGTGAAGGCGCAGCCTCAGGTACTCCTGACCGATACGACGATGCGCGACGGCCACCAGTCGCTGCTCGCCACCCGCATGCGCACCTATGACATCGCCCGCATCGCCGGCACCTATGCCCGGGCGCTGCCCAATCTGTTTTCGCTCGAATGCTGGGGTGGCGCGACCTTCGACGTGTCGATGCGCTTTCTCACCGAGGATCCGTGGGAGCGGCTGGCAATGGTGCGCGAGGGTGCGCCGAACCTGCTCCTACAGATGCTTCTGCGCGGCGCCAACGGCGTCGGCTACAAGAACTATCCCGACAATGTCGTCAAATACTTCGTCGCGCAGGCGGCGAAGGGCGGCATCGACGTCTTCCGCGTCTTCGACTGCCTGAACTGGGTGGAGAACATGCGCGTCGCGATGGACGCGGTGGCGGCGGAGAACAAGATCTGCGAGGCAGCGATCTGCTATACCGGCGACATTCTGAATTCCGCCCGGCCGAAGTACGACCTGAAGTACTACACGGCGCTTGCCGCCGAACTGGAGAAGGCCGGCGCCCACATCATCGCCGTCAAGGACATGGCGGGACTTCTGAAGCCGGCCGCCGCTCGCGTGCTGTTCAAGGCGCTGAAGGAAGCGACCGGCCTGCCGATCCATTTCCACACGCACGACACTTCGGGCATTGCCGCCGCGACCGTGCTTGCGGCGGTCGAATCGGGTGTCGATATCGTCGATGCGGCAATGGATGCACTCTCCGGCAACACCTCGCAGCCCTGCCTCGGCTCGATCGTCGAGGCACTGGCCGGTTCCGAGCGCGATCCGGGCCTCAATCCGGAATGGATCCGCCGCATTTCCTTCTACTGGGAGGCGGTGCGCCACCAGTACGCGGCCTTCGAAAGCGACCTCAAGGGGCCGGCCTCGGAAGTCTACCTGCACGAAATGCCGGGTGGGCAGTTCACCAACCTCAAAGAACAGGCCCGGTCGCTCGGGCTGGAGGCCCGCTGGCACGAAGTGGCGCAGGCCTACGCCGACGCCAACCAGATGTTCGGCGACATCGTCAAGGTGACGCCGTCGTCGAAGGTCGTCGGCGACATGGCGCTGATGATGGTTTCCCAGGACCTGACGGTGGCCGACGTCGAGAACCCGGCGAAGGACATTGCCTTCCCGGAATCGGTCGTCTCGATGCTCAAGGGCGATCTCGGCCAGCCCCCGGGCGGCTGGCCGGAAGCGCTTCAGAAGAAGGTGCTGAAGGGCGAAGAGCCCTACACCGCCGTGCCGGGCTCATTGCTGCCGCCTGCCGATCTCGACGCGGAGCGCAAAAGCATCGAAGAGAAGCTCGGGCGCGAGGTCACCGACTTCGAATTCGCCTCTTATCTGATGTATCCGAAGGTCTTCACCGACTATGCGCTCGCCGCCGAGACCTATGGCCCAGTCAGCGTGCTGCCGACCCCGGCCTATTTTTACGGCATGGCGCCGGGAGAGGAGCTCTTCGCCGACATCGAGAAGGGCAAGACACTGGTCATCCTCAACCAGGCGCAGGGCGAGATCGACGAGAAGGGCATGGTCAAGATGTTCTTCGAACTGAACGGTCAGCCGCGCTCGATCAAGGTGCCGGACCGCAACCGCGGCGCTTCCGCGGCCATCCGCCGCAAGGCGGAGGCCGGCAATGCCGCCCATCTCGGCGCGCCGATGCCGGGTGTCATCTCGACCGTCGCCGTCATCACCGGCCAGCCGGTCAAGGCCGGCGACGTGCTGCTCTCGATTGAGGCGATGAAGATGGAGACGGCGCTGCATGCCGAAAAGGACGGCGTGATCGCCGAGGTGCTGGTCAGGGCCGGCGACCAGATCGACGCCAAGGATTTGTTGATCGTGTTTGGCGGATGAGGCTGCTCACCTTGTTGGATTGAAGGGCCGGCGTTCCAGGTGCCATTCTGCTGTGGATGTCGGCGTCGGGTTCCAGCCTGGACTTTGCCGGCCAAGTGCTTCTGAAGCTGCCTCTCAATGCCCCTTCGCACGCGAATTATGTTATTGTTGTGCGTTCCACGGAGCCTTTGAGGGGGGAACCGATGTCAAATGCATCCGCACTTCTTGGAACCTGGCGTATGCTGTCCTGGAAACGGAAGGCCGTCGCCACCGGCGAGGTCAGCGACGCCATGGGCGCGGACCCTGTTGGATACCTTTCGTACCACGCGGACGGTCGCATGATGGCGTTCGTGGCCAGTCGCGGACGTCCCATGCCCAAAGGCGCGAAGCCAACGGATGGCGAAAAGATCACTCTTTTCGATTCCATGCTGGCCTATTGTGGCTCTTACACCGTGGAGGGTGGCAGAGTCATCCATCATGTCGATGCAAGCTGGAATCCGGCGTGGGGAATATCCGATCTGGTCCGGCCGTACTCGGTCGATGGTGACAGGCTCGTCATCAGCGATGCTCCGGGGGTAGACCCTGGGACGGGCGAGGAAGTGCTTTACCGGATAGAGTTCCAAAAGGTCTGAGAAACTTTTATGTAGGTCCGCCTCGGCCGGCCTCGGGCGGCTGGGAGATGCTCCAGCCGCACGACGTGCGAGTCCGGCCAAGCGCGTCGCGTTCAATCGGACTCATGCGACGCGATTTAGGTCATTACTTTTATGCATGTCGTTGTCCCAAAACCGCTGCACACTTTTGGGCGACATGCATTAGATCAAATATCATAGCTCATCGGCGCGCTGAGCGAGGCGATGAACTTCTTCGTACGCTCGCGCTCGGGCGTCGAGAAGATCTTGCGCGGCGGACCGCTTTCGACCACGACACCGCCATCGAGGAAGATCACGTGATCAGCGACGCGAGAGGCGAGGCGAAGGTCGTGAGTCGCCATGATCATCGTCGTGCCTTCGCGGGCGAGGCGGCTCAAGACTTCCACAACCTCCTCGGCGAGTTCCGGATCGAGCGCGGAGGTCGGCTCGTCGCAGAGAAGGACGCGCGGTGAGGGCGCAAGCGCACGGGCGATCGCCACGCGCTGCTGCTGGCCTCCGGAAAGCGTCGAGGGCCAGGCATCCGCCTTGTGCGCCATGCCGACCTTTTCCAGGAGTTCGAGCGCGCGGGCGCGGGCGCGGTCGGCCGGCCATTTGAGGACGGTCACGAGACCTTCCATCACGTTGCCGAGCGCGGTCTGGTGGGGGAAGAGCTGAAAATTCTGGAACACCATGCCGGTTTGCCGGCGCAGCTTTTGGATCGCTCTCCAGCCGACCGTGCGGTGAGGTGCGAACTCCAGCCGTTCGTCGCCAAGCCGGATCGTCCCGTGTGTCGGGATCTCCAGCAGGTTCACGCATCTGAGCAGCGTGCTCTTGCCGCCGCCGGATGGGCCGACAAGCGCGGTTACCGAGCCTTCGGCCATCGTCACGCTGATTCCCTTGAGCACCAGGTTGGTGCCGAAGCGCTTTTCGATATCGGTGAGTTCGATCATGCGCGCGCCTCCAGGAAACCGCCATAACGGGCGAAGCGGTGCTCAAGCCTGACCTGCAGGGCCGACAGTACGGAGCTCATGGCAAGGTAGATCAGCGCCGCCTCGATATAAAGGATCAGTGGTTCATAAGTGGTCGCGACGATGCGCTGCGCCGTTTGAAAGAGCTCGGGCACGGTAATGGCTGCGGCGAGCGAAGTGTCCTTCACCAGCGAGATGAACGTGTTCGAGAGCGGCGGGATTGCGACCCGGGTCGCCTGCGGCAGGATCGTGCGTCGCATGACCTGGCTCCAGCTCATGCCGATCGAATAGGCCGCTTCCCACTGGCCGCGCGGCACGGAGGAGATCGTTGCGCGGATGATTTCGGATGTATAGGCGCCGATGTTGAGCGTGAAGCCGATCAGCGCGGCGGGGAATGCATCGAGCAATATGTTCATGCTCGGCAGGCCGTAGAAAATGACGAAGAGCTGGACGAGGAGCGGCGTTCCGCGGATCACCCAGACATAGAACCGCGCCACGGCGACGAAGGGGGCCGGCGCGAAGAGACGGACGAGTGCAGTGACGAGGCCCAGCAAAAGCCCGAGGGCGAAGGAAAGCAGGGTCAGCGGGACCGTGAAGATCAGCCCGGCCCAAAGCAGGGTCGGCAGCGATTCCGCCATCAGGTGAAGCCAGTTGGGCAAGGGAAAGCCTTTCAAAAAAGCGCGATCCGCTCCGGGGCCGGAACGGACCACGATTCATAAAGCAGGTTGGGGAAGGGTGTGAAGCCCGCATTCTCTGCAACTGCCCGTCGGGACCCCGGCCCTGCGGGCTGCCGCTCACCCTAGCCCTCTCCCCGCACGCGGGGAGAGGGGAATCTGGAGCGAGCCGCTTGTCCCTTCGCCCCGCTTGCGGGGAGAAGGTGCTGGCAGGCCGATGAGGGGCGGACGCGGCGCGTTCCCCAAGCTATTTTGAGACGTCGGCGCCGAAATACTTCTGCGATATCTTGTCGTAGGTGCCGTCGGCCTTGATTTCGGCAAGCGCCTTGTTGATCGCGGCCAAAAGGTCCGGCTCGTTCTTGCGGATGATGATGCCGGAATAATCGGCGTCGGCCTGTTCGGCGGCGATCTTCACGTTGGCGTCCGGCTTCTGCTTCTTGAAGTCGAGGAAGGATAGGCTGTCATTGATCGTCGCGTCGGCGCGCCCGGTCAGCACGAGCTGGATCGACTGGTCGAAGCCGTCGGTGCCGACGAGCTCGGCCCCGGAGGCCTGAGCGAGCTTGCCGAAGTTGCTGGTCAGCGACTGGGCGGATTTCTTGCCCTTGAGATCGGCGAAGCCCTTGATCTCCTCGTTGTCGCCCTTGACGATCAGCACGGCCTTGGAGGCGATATAGGGTTCGGAGAAATCGTATTTCTTCTTGCGCTCTTCGGTGATGCCGACCTGGTTGATGACCGTGTCATAGCGGTTGGCGTCGAGGCCGGCGATCAGACCGTCCCACTTGCCTTCGAGGAATTCGGCCTTGACGCCAAGACGCTTGGCAACTTCCTGGCCGATTTCGACGTCGAAGCCCACCAGCGTTCCGCCGGCATCATGATAGGTGAAGGGGGCGTAGGTGCCCTCGGTGCCGATTTTGAGAACACCGGCAGACTTGATCTGATCGAGGTTCGATTCCGCATGGGCAGGAGCGAAGGCGGCGACTTGCAGGAGCGCGGCGGCGAAAAGCGTCGGAAAGAGTTTCATTGTCTTGTTTTCCATCTCTTGTTCTCCGGCCCGTCGTCCGGATTGCGGCGACATTCGCACAAATCCGGGCGCGCCTGAGCGCATAAAACACCAATTCATCCGGCTTTCGATGAAGATTTTTCCTCAAACAGCCTCGAAATCCCAGCGAAAACACTCCGTTGGGGAATGTGTTGAGGCAATTGAAGTTCCACGAGCGGGCGAAGTTCCACGTGCGGGGCAATTGAATTCTTCGCGAAAGACTGCTATTCACGTTTTGACCGATTCATGCACGTTTATGCACGATTTGAGATATGGCGACCGACCTGCTGCTGCGCGAGAGGAAATTCCTGATCCAGGAACGGCTGAAAACCGACGGCCGGGTGCTGGCCGCCGATCTCGCGCGCGAATTCGGAGTCTCGGAAGACACGATCCGTCGCGACCTGCGCGAGATGGCTGCGGCTGGCCTCTGTGAGCGTGTCTATGGCGGAGCCCTGCCGCTCGCGCCGATGGCCGGCTCGCTCAGCCAGCGCGCCTCTCTGGCGCCGGAGCGCAAGGCGGCGCTTGCCCGCGCCGCGGTCGGCTTTATCCGTGAGGGCATGACGGTTTTCCTCGACGCCGGTTCAGCCAATCTGGCGATTGCCGAGGCGATCGAGCCGAACCTTTCGGTGACGATCGTCACCAACACGCCGCTTATTGCGGCTGCATTGATGGACAAAGCGGGCGTGGAACTTATCCTTGTCGGTGGTCCGCTCGATCGCGCGGTCGGGGCTGCGGTCGGCGCGCGGGCGCAACGCGATGCCGAGCTTCTGCGCCCCGATCTTTGCGTTCTCGGTGCCTGTGGCGCCGACCCGGAGGCGGGACTGACAGCCTTCCATTTCGAGGACGCGGCGTTCAAGCGTCTCATCGCCTCGCGAAGCCGCGCGGTTCTTGCCGCTATAACGAGCGACAAGCTTGGAACTGCCGCTCCCCATGCGGTGATCGGCATCGAGGCAGTGGCGACGCTGGTGCTCGAGGCCGACGCCCCCGAAGCCGCGATTGCCGCCCTCCGCGCGCGCGGCGCTGACGTCATCCTGGCGAAGGAGCCTGCCCGATGAACATCGCGCATGTCGCTCTTTGGACAAAAGATATCGACCGGATCGCCGCCTTCTGGACCGACTTCTTCGACGCCAGTGTCGGCGAGATCTATGAAAGCCGCCGCCGTCCCGGCTTCCGTTCGCGTTTCCTGACGCTTGGGAGCGGGCCGTCGATCGAGGTGATGGAGGGGCCGTGGCTTGCTCCCCATGACGAGGCGACGGTGGAACGCGTCGGCTATGCGCATATCGCCCTTTCGCTGGGCAGCGGCGAGAAAGTGGACGACATGGCGGAGCGGGCCGGGAAGAAGGGCATTCTCGTTTCCGGGGTGCGATGGACGGGTGACGGCTTCTACGAGGCCGTGATCCGCGATCCCGACGGCAATCTCATCGAAATCACCATTTGAGCCGGACGGTTCCGGCTGCGGGAAGGTTACTCATGGATCAGCGCATGGATCAGCGCACGCAAACCGCCTCTCAAGGCCTCGTCCGACAGGGTTACATGTCGAAGAACCGGCTTGCCGTATCGCTCCTGTTCCTGATGAACGGCTTCGTCACCGGCAGCTGGGCGCCGAAAATTCCGGAATTCAAGGACCGGCTCGGGATCGGCGAGAGCGTGCTCGGCCTGCTGATCCTGGTGTTCGGCATCGGCTCGCTGGTGCTGATGCCGATTGCCGGCGGCTTCATCGCCCGCGCCGGTTCGCAAAAGGTGGTCAAGGTCACAGCCGTCATTCTGTCGCCGCTGCTCCTGCTCCTGACGCTGGCCCCGAATGTCTGGACGGCGGCGATCGGCATGTTCCTCCTCGGCGGCTTTGTCGGCGCGATGGACGTGGCGATGAACGCCAATGCGGTCGAGGTCGAAAAGTCGATGCGGCGCGCCATCATGTCCTCCTGCCATGCCTATTGGAGTCTCGGCGGGCTGATCGGCGCCGGCATCGGCGGCGTCCTGATGGCGCGCGTCGGCGTCCTGCCGCACGTGCTTGTCGTCACGGTCCTTAGCCTTGTGTTTCTTGCTGTCGCCTGGCCGATGATCCTTGCCGACCAGCCTCATCCGGCAGCGGCGAAGGAGAAAGTGCGCCTGCCGCTCACGCCCCTGCCCTGGCTGATCGGCATTATGGCCTTGTTCTCGATGGTGCCGGAAGGTGCTGTCCTCGACTGGGGCGCGCTTTACCTCAAGAACGAACTCGGTGCCTCGGTCGAGCTTTCGGGCTTCGGCTTTGCCGCCTTCTCGGCGACCATGGCAACCATGCGCTTTGCCGGCGACCACGTGCGCGATCTGCTCGGCGCGAAGCGGACCTTGCGCATCTGCACGGTCACCGCGCTCGTCGGCATGGTCTTCGCCGGGCTTGCGCCAAATGCGTTCGTCGCGATCCTCGGCTTCGCCATCGCCGGGATCGGTATTTCCAACATGGTGCCGATCGCCTTCTCGGCCGCCGGCAACATGCCGGGGCTGCAGCCGGGCATCGGGCTCGCCGTCGCGACCACGATGGGCTATTCCGGCATGCTCTTTGCGCCGTCACTAATCGGCTTCATCGCGGAGCACAGCGGCTTCGCGATCATCTTCACCTCCGTCCCCGTGCTCTTCATTGTCGTGCTCTTGCTCTCGCATCACGCCGTTCATGCGGATCATGGCAAGGGGCATTAGATCACGCGGGATGCGGACAGGCCGCTATTCTCGTCCCGCTCAGAAGCGGAATGCCCCTCATCCCGCTGCCGCGACCTTCTCCCCGCAGGCGGGGAGAAGGGGCGTTCCGTCGGCGCCTCGCTTCTTGTTTTCTCGCAGCGTACCGCTACCTGCAGGCGCCAAAAGAAGCGAAGGAGCTGGGTGTGTGCCGCTTGTCCCCTTCGCCCCGTTTACGGGGAGAAGGTGGCCGGCAGGCCGGTTGAGGGGCCAATCGCCTGCCTTTACGAATCCCGCCATCAATTCGCCGTCAGCACATGATGTTGCCGTTGACAAGCGCGGATTCGTCCTCCACCTCAGGAGGCGAAAAGCGCGGAGCTTTTCTCAGTGCGTTTCCGCTCCGCTATGATGGGATAAAGAAGAGGCCTTCATGTCTTCTGCCTTCGATTTCGAGCCACAGCCACGCCGCGCCTCGGTCGCCGTCGATGTCGGCGGCGTGATCGTAGGTGGCGGTGCGCCGGTCGTCGTCCAGTCGATGACGAACACGGATACGGCCGATATCGACGCGACGGTTGCCCAGGTGGCGGCCCTCCACAAAGCGGGGTCCGAACTGGTGCGAATCACCGTCGATCGCGACGAAAGCGCTGCAGCGGTGCCGAAGATCCGCGAGCGCCTGCTGCGCCTCGGCATGGACGTGCCTCTTGTCGGCGATTTCCACTATATCGGCCATAAGCTCTTGGCCGATCACCCGGCCTGCGCCGAAGCGCTGGCGAAATATCGCATCAACCCGGGTAATGTCGGCTTCAAGGACAAGAAGGACAAGCAGTTCGCCGAGATCATCGAGATGGCGATGCGCTACGACAAGCCGGTGCGCATCGGCGTCAACTGGGGTTCGCTTGATCAAGAGCTGCTAACCCGGCTGATGGACGAGAACCAGGCCAAGGGCTCGCCGCTGACGGCACAGCAGGTCACGCGCGAGACGATCGTGCAGTCGGCACTTCTCTCGGCGGAACTGGCTGAAGAGCTCGGCCTGCCGCGCAACCGTATCATCCTTTCTGCCAAGGTTTCGGGCGTGCAGGACCTGATCGCCGTCTATGCGATGCTGGCCGCCCGTTCCGATCATGCGTTGCATCTCGGGCTTACCGAAGCCGGCATGGGAACGAAAGGCATCGTCGCATCCTCCGCCTCGCTCGGCATCCTGATGCAGCAGGGCATCGGCGATACGATCCGCATCTCGCTGACGCCGGAACCGGGCGGCGACCGCACACGCGAAGTGCAGGTGGCGCAGGAATTGTTGCAGGTCATGGGATTCCGGCAGTTCATTCCGGTGGTTGCCGCCTGTCCCGGTTGCGGCCGCACGACATCAACGGTCTTTCAGGAGCTGGCCCAGAAGATTCAGGAGGATATCCGCGCGAGCATGCCGGTCTGGCGCGAGAAATATCCGGGCGTGGAAGCGCTGAAGGTTGCCGTCATGGGCTGCATCGTCAACGGCCCCGGCGAAAGCAAGCACGCCGATATCGGCATCTCGCTTCCCGGCACCGGCGAGACGCCGGCGGCCCCCGTCTTCATCGATGGCCAGAAGGCGATGACGCTGCGCGGGCCGAAAATCGCCGAGGAATTCCAGCTTCTCGTCGCAGATTATATCGAGAAGCGCTACGGTCGCGGCCAGGCGGCCGCGGAATAGTCGGATCTATTCCAATAAGTGGAGCGGGATGCGAGCGGAAAGCCGCACAAACTTTTCCTCATCCCGCGCTAAAGTCGCGCGGTCAGCAGCTTCAGGCCGGCAAAGGCGAAGAAGCCTGCCATCAGGCTTTCGATCATGCGCCGCGATTTGAGATAGGCGCGGTGGACCGGCGAGAGCGAGAAGACGATCGCGAAGCCGCAGAAGCACACGAGTCCGATCAGCATGCAGCCGCCGATGAAAGCGGCGGTAACGCCGGCCGGCGCCCCTTGCGGCATGCCGAGCGAGACCAGCATGATCCAGGCGAAGATCGCCTTGGGATTAGTCAGGTGGATCCCGAGTCCCTTGAGGTAGAGCTTCTTCAACGGCATCTGCAGCGGAACGCGAAGCGCCGCCCGTGACGCCTCGCCGCGCATCGCGGCCTTCAATGCATTATAGGCGAGCCAGAAAAGATAGCAGGCACCGGCGATCTTCAGGAAGATGATCGCCTGGCCATAGGTCCGGATGAGCGCCGAGAGGCCCGAGGCCGTCAGCATCGCCCAGGTATAGCTGCCGCTCAGCACGCCGAAGGCGAGCGCGAGGCCCGCCTTTCGCCCCTGGGTGACGGATGTCGCGATGATCGCCAGCACCGCCGGCCCCGGCGACACGACCGCGATGATATAGGCGGTCCAGGCGACGAAAAGCTGTGGCAGATGGGGCGTGAGGTCGAGCATGGCGGCGTCCGGCGATGATTGCGGAGGGGACAGTAGCCGAGGCTTTCGGCGGTGCCAATGGGAGGCGGTGTGCGGGCCTCACGCCGCTTCGACTTACCGCTCGGGCTGGGGGCGGGGAAAGGAGAGGTGCTGTGCCATCGGATCCCCCTCATCCGGCTTGCCGGCCACCTTCTCCCCGCAAGCGGGGCGAAGGGACAAGTGGCGCCCGCGCCACTCCCTCTCTCCCTGCAGGCGCCTGGAGAGGGCAGTTCGGCGGCCCAGTACCCTCTCCCCGCGGTACTGGGTGAGGGGCAAAACGAGCCGTTCGCCTGTTGGCGCTGTCCCGTCCAATCCGGGGCCAGCCTCAGAGAATCTCGTCGAGCGCCGCGACCAGTCTCGCGCATTCCTCGTAGGTGCCGATGGTGATGCGCAGGAAATCCGAGATCCGCGGCTTGGCGAAGTGGCGGACGATCACCGCGCGTTCACGCAGTTTCGCTGCCAGCGCTTGGCCCGCGTGGTCCGGGTGACGGGCGAAGACGAAATTTGCCTGGGATGGAAGGACCTCGAAGCCGCGCTTCTTGAGGTCGCTTGTCAGCTTCTCCCGCGACGCAATGATCTTGCCGCGCGTCGCCTCGAACCAGGCCTCGTCCTTGATTGCGGCGATCGCGCCGGCCTGGGCTGCCCGTCCGAGCGGATAGGAGTTGAAGCTGTCTTTGACGCGTTCCAGCGCCTCGATCAGATGCCGCTGGCCAATCGCGAAGCCGACCCGCAATCCGGCAAGTGCCCTCGACTTCGAAAAAGTCTGCACGACGAGCAGGTTTTCGTATTTCGGAACCAGAGCGGACGCTGATTCGCCGCCGAAATCGACATAGGCCTCGTCGATTACCACGGGCTGGTCGGGGTGCTCGGCGACGAGCGCCTCGATCTCGGCGAGCGGCAGGCCGATGCCGGTGGGCGCATTGGGGTTGGGAAGAATGATTGCGCCGGCGGGACGACGGTAGTCGGGGATGTCGATGCCGAAGGCGTCGTTGAGCGGTACCTCTACCGCGTCGATGCCGAAAAGCCCCGCATAGGTCGGATAGAAGCTGTAGGAGATATCCGGATAGAGCAGCGGCCGATCGTGTTTCAGGAGCGCGGCAAAACTGTGCGCCAGCACTTCGTCGGAACCATTGCCGACGAAGACTTCCTCCGGTTCGATGCCGTATCTCGCGGCGACCGCTTTCCGAAGGTCGAGCGCGAGCGGATCCGGATAGAGTCTGAGGTCGGCGCTTGCCGCGGCCCGGATCGCCTCGATCACCTTGTCGGAAGGCGCGTACGGATTTTCGTTGGTGTTCAGCTTGACGAGGTTCGCCATGCGCGGCTGTTCGCCCGGCACATAGGGTTTCAGCGCGGAGACGATAGGCGACCAGTATTTGCTCACGGGGCTCTAACTCCTGCGGTTGGCGATGAAGCGGGCGGTCTCGACGAGGATGGCCGAGCGGGCGCCATAGGGCTGGAGCAGATTTTCCGCCTGCGCCACCAGTTCCTCCAGTTCGCGCTCGGCCCAGGCCTGGCCGTGAAGCGCCACGAGCGTGCCCTTGCCACGCGCGGCGTCCTTGCCGGTGGCCTTGCCCATCGCCTGAGCATCCGCCGTCAGGTCGAGCAGATCGTCGGCGAGCTGGAAGGCGAGGCCGATCTTTTCGCCGAAGGCGCGCAGCCGTCGCCGGTCCTCGTCCGACGCATCGGCGATGATCGCACCCGCCTCGCAGGCGAAACGGATGAGCGCGCCGGTCTTCATTGCCTGCAGCGTGACAATGCCGGCCTCGCCGGGCGCCGATTTCTCGGCGGCGAGGTCGAGCGCCTGCCCGCCAGCCATGCCGCCGTGTCCGGACGCGCGCGCAAGCGCCAAAATCAGCGCCGTCTTTTGCCGGTCCGGAAGCGGCGTTTCCGGTGCGGCGATGATATCGAAGGCGAAAGTCAGCAGGCTGTCACCCGCCAGAATGGCAGTCGCCTCGTCGAAGGCGATGTGCACCGTCGGCTGCCCGCGTCTCAAATCGTCATCGTCCATCGCCGGCAGGTCGTCGTGGACGAGCGAATAGCAATGCACGCATTCGAGCGCGGCGCCGATCCTGAGTGCCGCATCGGCGTCGCCCCCGAGGAGCGCGGTAGATGCGCTCACAAGAAAGGGCCGCAGCCGCTTGCCGCCGTTGAGCACGCCATGGCGCATCGCGGCGAGCAGGTTTCGTGGCCGCGCGATTTCATCCATGCCGACGACCGGCCCCAGAAGGTCGGAAAGCAGTTCTTCCACGGCCAACGCATTGGCCTTCAGGTGTGCGGAAAAGGATGACGTCTCTTTCATGCTGCGCTCTTTGGCATGCGAGAGAGAGGCTTTCAACGGGCATTCGCGTCGCAGCTGCCTGCTTTATATGGGATGAGCGTGCAAGCGTCTTGCCTTTTGTAAGAAACGCCATTCAACTTTGCTCACCCATGAAATAAGAGAGGCGGATGGACAAAGAGGTGGACAGTCAAAGCGTGGACGTCGTTCCGGAAGCGTTGGAGGAGGGCCAGATGTCCGCCAACCGCTGGCCTGCCGCGTGGCAGGCGAGGTTCCGCCGCCTCGTTCTTGCCGTCCTTGCCCTCTTCGTGCTGCCCTATGTGCTGATCGTCTTCTATGCCCTGGACTTCGTTCGGCCGATCTCGACGCTGATGCTGCGCGACCTCGTGCTGCTGCGCGGCTTCGACCGGCAATGGGTTGAGTTCGACGACATCGACCCGGTGCTCGTCCAGTCGGTGATGATGTCGGAGGATGGCCAGTTCTGCTCGCATGCCGGCATCGACTGGAACCAGATGCGCGGCGTCGTCGAGGATGCGCTCGACGGCGAACAGACACGCGGCGCAAGCACGATCCCGATGCAGACGGTCAAGAACCTGTTCCTCTGGAACGGCCGTTCCTTCGTCCGCAAGGCGCTGGAGCTGCCGCTCGCGATCGTCGCCGATTTCGTCTGGAGCAAGCGCCGGATGATGGAGATCTACCTGAATGTCGCCGAGTGGGGCGACGGCATCTACGGCATCGAGGCCGCCGCGCGGCACCACTTCGGCGTTTCGGCCGCCAAATTATCGCGCCGACAGGCTGCCCTGCTCGCCGTATCGCTGCCCAACCCGATAGACCGCAACGCCGGCAAGCCCGGCCGGGGCTTGAGGCGTCTTGCATCGCTCATCGAGCGACGCGCCAGCCGGTCCGGCGGTTACATCACATGCCTTTATGATTGAGATGACAGCAATTCATTGGCCTCGCCGTCATTGATGTGGCAAGCCTGCGCCTCACAACGCAGGTGGGAGACACGCGCATGACGAAGCTCGTCCTTTATGTCGGCAACAAGAACTATTCCTCCTGGTCGCTTCGACCGTGGCTGGCGCTGGAAGCCTGCGGGGTTCCGTTCGAGGATGTCGTCATTCCCTTCGATTTCCCCGCTGGGAATCCGCGCTTCCGCGAGATCTCGCCGACGGGACGCGTGCCGGTGCTCCATCATGGCGATGTCCGTGTCTGGGAATCGCTGGCGATCATCGAATATGTGGCGGAGCTCTTCCCCGAGGCCGGGCTCTGGCCCGAAAACCGCGAGGATCGCGCCCGCGCCCGCAGCTATTCGGCGGAGATGCTCTCAGGCTTCCGGGCGCTGCGCGGCGCCTGCCCGATGAACATTCGCCGGCCGCGCCGGGCAATCGCGCTGCCGGACGATGTCCGGGCCGACGTCGCTCGCATCGAAGAGATCTGGCGGGAATCGATCGCCCGCTCCGGCGGACCGTTTCTCTTCGGTCGCTTTACGGCGGCGGACGCGATGTTTGCCCCGGTTGTCAACCGCTTTGACGTCTACGAGCTGGTGACAGAGCCCGACACGCTTGCCTATATGGATGCCGTCAAGACGCACCCGGCCTTCCGCAAGTGGGAGGAGGCGGCGAGGGCCGAGCCCTGGATCGTTCCGGAGGACGAGGCGTGAAGCTTCCTCGCGCCGCGCCGAGTCGAAAAAATATAGCGGGGGACTGGTCAAACCGTGGTTGGCCATGTATAAGCGCGCGAAATTTCCGAGATCGACATCTGTTTGACCCGGCCATTTTCGGCTGCTGAACAGTGTTTTGCCCGATAAGTGGAGAATGAAATGGCTGTACCGAAAAGAAAAACGAGCCCGTCCAAGCGTGGCATGCGCCGTTCCGCTGACGCCCTCAAGGCTCCGACCTACATCGAAGACAAGAACTCCGGCGAACTGCGCCGTCCGCACCACATCGACCTGAAGACCGGCATGTACCGCGGTCGCCAGGTGCTGACGCCGAAGGAAAGCGCATAAGCGCTGCCGTTCGCAGATGAAGTTCAAGGGCTGGCTTTGCCGGCCCTTTTTCTTTTGTGGCGGCAGGTGTGGTTGGATTTTTGAGTGGCGCTCGCGCCTTGTCCTGGCCCCTCATCCGGCCTGCCGGCCACCTTCTCCCCGCGAGCGGGGCGAAGGAGACTCGCGGCAAGCGCCAGCCCGAAGTCCCCTCTCCCCGCCTGCGGGGAGAGGGGACGGGTGCAGGCACATGCAAAATCGGTGCGATCGCTGGAGCCACTTCAGCCCAGATTGTCGAGCTTTGTCTGCAGGGCGCGCAACTGTTCCTTGAGCTCGTCGATGTCCTTGGCCTCAGCCTTCTTCGTTTCCTTGGCCGGCGGGGAGGCCATGAAGGGCGAGAACATCTGCATGGCCTGGTGGAACATTTCGGTGTTGCGCCGCACCTGCTCCTCGACCAGTTGCAGCGGCACCTGCAGGTTCTTGCCAAGCGGGGTGTCGCCAAATGCCTTGTTGATCTGCTCGCGCATCTGCGCCTGCTGTTCGGTGAACGCCTGCATCGAATGTTCGAGGTAGCTCGGCACCACCATCTGCATCTGGTCGCCGTAGAAAGAGATCAGCTGGCGTAGAAAGGAAATCGGCAAGAGCGTGTTGCCGGTCTTCGATTCCTGCTCGAAAATGATCTGCGTCAAGACGGAGTGGGTGATGTCTTCGCCGGACTTCGCGTCCTGCACCACGAACTCTTCACCCTTCTTTACCATCACGGCCAGGTCGTCGAGCGTTACATAGGTGCTGGTCCCGGTATTGTAGAGGCGCCGGTTCGCATATTTTTTGATAACGATCTGGCCTTCGTTCTTCGCCATCAGGGTCTCCTCTTACCCATCGTCCCGTCTTTATTGTATTTTTTAGAGTATCCGCAAAATCGAGGCTCTGACAATCTCTTTGTGCAATGCGGCGACGCACGTGCGAAATATGGTAACCGCGCGAATCGTGAAGCTTTTGCGGCGGTGCATCAATGGGTTTGACTTGCGCTCACGGCTTTGCCAGTCTGGGTACATCAGGCAAACGAAATATGAGGAAACGTCCCATGAACAATCCCTCCGTCGTGATCGCCAGCGCGGCTCGCACCGCCGTCGGATCCTTTAACGGTGCCTTCGGCAACACTCCTGCGCACGAGTTGGGCGCCGGCGTCATCAAGGCGGTGCTCGAGCGGGCGGGCGTCGACGCTGGGG
Source organism: Sinorhizobium terangae (assembly GCF_029714365.1). Lineage (NCBI taxonomy): Bacteria > Pseudomonadati > Pseudomonadota > Alphaproteobacteria > Hyphomicrobiales > Rhizobiaceae > Sinorhizobium > Sinorhizobium terangae. The sequence continues at coordinate 3,437,524 of NZ_CP121659.1, read as the reverse complement.
AAGTGGACGAGGTGATCCTCGGCCAGGTTCTTCCTGCGGGCGAAGGGCAGAACCCGGCCCGCCAGGCAGCGATGAAGGCCGGCCTCCCGCAGGAAAAGACGGCTTGGGGCATGAACCAGCTTTGCGGTTCGGGCCTGCGCGCCGTGGCGCTCGGCATGCAGCAGATCGTGGTTGGCGATGCGGATATCGTCGTGGCCGGCGGTATGGAATCGATGTCGATGGCACCGCATTGCGCGCATCTTCGCGGCGGCGTGAAGATGGGCGACTTCAAGATGATCGACACGATGATCAAGGACGGCCTGACCGACGCCTTCTACGGCTACCACATGGGCATCACCGCCGAGAACGTCGCCCGCAAGTGGCAGCTTACCCGTGAAGAGCAGGATGAATTCGCGCTCGCTTCGCAGAACAAGGCTGAAGCCGCGCAGAAGGCCGGCCGTTTTGCCGACGAGATCGTGCCCTTTATCGTAAAGACCCGTAAGGGCGATGTGACCGTCGACCAAGACGAATATATCCGCCACGGCGCAACGCTCGATTCCATGGCGAAGCTCCGCCCCGCATTCGACAAGGACGGAACGGTGACCGCCGCAAACGCCTCCGGGCTGAACGATGGTGCAGCCGCGACATTGTTGATGACCGAAGCGCAGGCGGAAAAGCGCGGCATCCAGCCGCTCGCCCGCATCGTTTCCTGGGCGACGGCCGGCGTCGATCCGCAGATCATGGGGACCGGGCCGATTCCGGCCTCGCGCAAGGCGCTGGAGAAGGCGGGCTGGTCTGTCGGTGACGTCGAACTCGTCGAGGCCAACGAGGCCTTCGCGGCACAGGCTTGCGCCGTCAACAAGGACCTCGGCTGGGATCCGTCGATCGTCAACGTCAATGGCGGCGCGATCGCGATCGGCCATCCGATCGGCGCTTCCGGTGCCCGCGTTCTCAACACCCTGCTGTTCGAGATGAAGCGGCGCGGCGTTTCCAAGGGGCTTGCCACCTTGTGCATCGGCGGCGGCATGGGCGTAGCCATGTGCGTCGAGCGCCTGTAGCCCGGCCGCAATCCAATGCAGCAGGCCGGCCGAACAGTTTTCCGGTGCATTCGCCGGTCCGCTGGCCTGCTGTCCCTATATGACATCGGCGAAATTGATCGAGCAATTGATCGAGTAGCTGTGGCCCGTTTATGCCGGGGCACATGCCGATCACCTATGCAAAATTGAAATCAACCTTGTGGGAGGCGAACATGAGCAGGGTAGCGTTGGTTACAGGTGGATCCCGCGGCATCGGTGCGGCCATTTCGGTGGCTCTCAAAGCGGCGGGCTATGCGGTCGCCGCAAACTATGCCGGCAACGACGAGAAGGCCCAGGCCTTCAAGCAGGAAACCGGCATCCCCGTCTACAAGTGGGATGTCTCCAACTACCAGGCCTGCGCCGAGGGCATCGCCAAGGTGGAGGCCGATCTCGGGCCGGTCGACGTCCTCGTCAACAATGCCGGCATCACGCGTGACGCGATGTTTCACAAGATGACGCCAGAACAATGGGGCGAAGTGATCAGCACCAATCTGACCGGCCTCTTCAACATGACCCATCCGCTCTGGTCGGGCATGCGCGACCGCGGCTTCGGACGCGTGATCAACATCTCCTCGATCAACGGTCAGAAAGGGCAGATGGGCCAGGCGAATTATTCGGCGGCAAAGGCGGGCGATCTCGGTTTCACAAAGGCACTCGCCCAGGAAGGCGCGGCAAAAGGCATTACCGTCAACGCGATCTGCCCCGGCTATATCGGCACCGAGATGGTAAGGGCGGTGCCGGAAAAGGTGCTCAACGAACGAATCATCCCGCAGATTCCGGTCGGGCGCCTCGGTGAACCGGAAGAAGTTGCGCGTTGCGTCGTATTCCTCGCATCCGACGATGCCGGCTTCATCACCGGCTCGACGATTTCGGCCAACGGCGGTCAGTTCTTCGTCTGAACCTGGCAAACGCCAGGACATTGTCATCTCTCGCGGCGCCTTTCGGGGCGCCGCTTGTGTTTCACGTCAGCGAAATTTGCCGGCTCGATGCAATGGTTAACGACGCAGCCTTGCGGCGTGCCGATCGGAAAAATCGGAACGCAATTCTATTGATCTGCGAGTACGAGGGCCACTATATGTTGTGGTGAACAAAACGAGAAAGCTGGCGCGTCAGCGATTCGTCGCCGATTCGTTCCGGCTTTGATCGAAAGGTTAATGCGGCGATTCTTATTCCTCGACTCGCCGAGTCCGAAAACGAATCCGGGTTAAAATTTTCTAAACTTTCCAGAGTCTTGGATTCGGAATCCTTGATGGCAATTAATGCTCTGGAAGGGAAAGTTAACGGCGCCGGCGGCATTCGTTTGCACGATGTTCCGGCAGATTCAGCATGTGGTGCGACTCATGCCGCGGCAATCTATATATAGCCGTGAACATACAGTGAATCGAGGCGAGTCAGCGATTCGTCGCTGATTCGTTCCACGGCTGTTCCGAGTGTTAATGCGGACGGCACCAAATGTGGCTCGGGGAGGAGGCCGCAAACGGTTTTAATTGCCCGCGCCCCTTGCGTTTGGCCCTGCGCGTGGGCATGTGTTCCCCGCCGGCACGCGAAAGCGCGCGGGCTCGTTGAGAATGCCAGGATCGGTGAAGTGTCCTTTCAATCCATGATCCTGAGTGGTCGCGGCGTGACCGCGGTGCTCGGGCCAACCAACACCGGCAAGACCCACTATGCGATCGAGCGCATGGTAGCCCATGAGAGCGGCGTCATCGGCCTGCCGCTGCGGCTGCTTGCGCGCGAGGTTTACACGCGTCTCGTCGAGAAGGTGGGCCACCACAATGTCGCGCTGATCACGGGTGAGGAGAAGATCGCGCCGCATCGGGCGCGCTATTCCGTCTGCACCGTCGAAGCCATGCCGCGCGAAACGACGGCGTCGTTCGTGGCGATCGACGAGGTGCAGCTGGCCGCCGACCTGGAGCGAGGCCATATCTTTACCGACAGGCTGCTGCATCTGCGCGGCCGCGACGAAACGCTGCTGCTCGGTGCCGCGACGATGCGGCCCATTCTCCAGCAGTTGCTGCCGGGGATCACCTTCATCGAGCGTCCGCGCTTGTCGCAGCTTCTCTATGCCGGATCGAAGAAGATTACCCGGCTTCCGCACCGTTCCGCGATCGTCGCTTTCTCGGCCGACGAGGTCTATGCCATCGCCGAGCTCATCCGACGCCAGCGCGGCGGTGCCGCCGTCGTGCTTGGGGCGCTGTCGCCTCGCACCCGCAACGCGCAGGTTGCGCTTTACCAGGAGGGCGACGTCGAGTACCTTGTGGCGACCGATGCCATCGGCATGGGGCTTAATCTCGACGTCGACCATGTCGCGTTTGCGCAGGACCGCAAGTTCGACGGTTACCAGTTCCGCAATCTCAATCCGGCAGAGCTTGCCCAGGTGGCAGGACGGGCGGGCCGGCATGTGCGGGACGGGACGTTCGGCGTCACCGGACGCGTCGATCCGTTCGAGAATGAGCTCGTGCATCGCGTCGAGTCGCACGAATTCGATCCGGTCAAAGTCTTGCAGTGGCGTTCGAAGGCAGTCGACTATTCTTCGTTGAAGGCGCTCAGGAAAAGTCTCGAGGCAGCGCCGGCCGTTGCCGGCCTGACCCGTGCCCTTCCGGCCGTCGACCAGCAGGCGTTGGAGCATCTGATGCGTTATCCCGAAATCGTGGACGTCGCCACCACGTCCGAGCGGGTCGAGACGCTGTGGGAGGCCTGCGCCCTGCCCGACTATCGGCGCATAACGCCGGCGCAGCACGCCGACCTGATTTCGACGATCTACGCCGATCTCGTCCGCGATGGCACGGTCAACGAAGACTTCATGGCCGAGCAGGTCCGCCGCGCGGATCACACAGATGGCGAGATTGACACACTTTCGGCGCGAATTGCGCAGATCAGGACTTGGACCTATGTGTCTAATCGGCCCGGATGGCTTGCCGATCCGACACACTGGCAAGAAAAGACGCGGGAAATCGAAGATCGATTGTCCGACGCGCTACATGAAAGGTTGACGAAACGCTTTGTTGATCGCAGGACATCTGTGCTCATGAAGCGCCTGAGAGAGAATGCGATGCTGGAAGCTGAAATCAGTGTGAATGGTGATGTCTTCGTCGAGGGGCACCACGTAGGCCAATTAACCGGTTTCCGGTTCACTTTGGCGGCCGGTGGTGAAGGGTCTGATGCGAAGGCCGTGCAGGGTGCTGCCCAGAAGGCGCTCGCGCTGGAATTCGAGGCGCGCGCCGCACGCCTGCATGCGGCCGGCAATGGTGATCTTGCGCTTTCGTCGGATGGCCTCGTACGCTGGCTCGGCGATCCTGTGGCACGGCTCGCCGCGAGCGATCACGTCATGCGTCCGCGCGTCATCCTGCTCGCCGACGAGCAGCTCCAGGCCAATGCCCGCGAGCATGTGCTCGCCCGGATCGAACGCTTCGTGAACCACCATATCGGCACGATATTGAAGCCGCTTGACGATATCTCCCGTGCGGAGGACCTCGAAGGTCTCGCCAAGGGCCTGGCTTTCCAGCTCGTCGAGAATCTCGGTGTGCTCTTCCGCCGCGACGTCGCCGAGGAGGTGAAGTCGCTCGACCAGGACGGTCGCGCTTCCATCCGCAAATACGGCGTTCGCTTCGGCGCCTATCACATCTTCCTGCCGGCTCTTCTGAAACCGGCGCCAGCGGAGCTCATCACGCTGCTTTGGGCACTGAAGAACGACGGACTCGACAAGCCCGGCTATGGCGAACTCATTCCGATGCTTGCCGCCGGCCGTACCTCCGTCGTCACCGATCCGTCTTTCGAACGGACATTCTACAAGCTCGCGGGCTTCCGCTTCCTCGGCAAACGCGCCGTGCGGATCGATATCCTCGAGCGGCTCGCCGATCTCATCCGTCCGCTCCTGCAGTGGAAGCCGGGCGCAGAGCCGCGTCCTGATGGCGCCTATGACGGCCGCCGCTTCATGGCGACGACCGCGATGCTGTCCATTCTCGGTGCAACGCCCGACGACATGGAGGAAATCCTGAAGGGCCTTGGCTATCGCGCCGACAGCGTGACCGCCGAAGAGGCGGCCGCTTTCCTCGCAAGCCAGAACGGCGATGCGACCCCGGCGGAGACGCCGGTCGAAACTGTGGCAACCGAGAACGCAGATACGGATGTGAAGGGCGAGATTGAGCCGGCCGGTGTGGCGCAGACGGACGCGGCCGCGGCCGAAGCAACCGACGACGCGCCGGCGGAAGCAAGCCCGGCGGAAGAGCCTGCCGAAGTAAGGCCCGTGCTCCTCTGGCGTCCCGGCACGCGCCAGGACAACCAGCGCCAGGGCGGCCGCCACCAGGGTGACCATCGCCGTGGTGGCCAGCGGCATGGCCAGGGTGAAGGCAGAGAGGGTGGCCGCAAGGGCGGCGCGCCCATGCGCGGCAAGGCACAGGAGAGCAGACCGGGCGGCGGCCAGCGCAAGGATCGGCCCGATCGCCACGACCGGGGCGCCAAGCCCGGCGGCCAGAAGTTCGAGGGACGCCCGCCACGCAAGGAAAAGCCGCTGGATCCGGATTCGCCCTTTGCGAAACTTGCCGCGCTCAAGGAGCAACTGAAAAAGTAGGAAGGCAATGGAGAAACAGCCAGCGTCTGCGCCCGCACCTCGTCAGCGGCTCGACAAGTGGCTGTTCTTCGCGCGGCTGATCAAATCGCGCTCGCTTGCCCAAAAGGCGATCGAGGCCGGTCATGTCGCGATCAACGGCGCGCGGGTGACGCAATCGTCCGCTCAGGTAAAGGCCGGAGATACGCTTGAATTGGCACTCGAGCGGCGGGATCTCGTTCTTCGCGTGCTCTTGCCCGGAACACGGCGGGGGCCCTACGAAGAGGCCCGCCTGCTCTACGAGGACCTGACCCCGCCGGCCTCGTCCCGGAGGCTCACGGCTTTTGAGCAGGCGACGCGTGAGCGAGGTGCCGGGCGACCGACGAAGCGGGAGCGGCGCGATACGGATCGCCTTAAGCCCGATTTCGGCGAGGACGATTGAGCCGCGGGCGGCGGTCACCATGCCGCCTGGCCCGTGAAAAATCGGCGAAATCAACGATTTTGGATCGAAGCGATCGAAAATCATTCCACTCTGGAAAACTCTGCCTGCTTCCCGGCAAACGGCGCATGGATTATTCTTGCAAAGGGCCCTCAAAGCCGTTACCTGACAAACCACGTTGAATGGCATTCGGGGTCTGCTTCGGCAGCTATGCGCGCCGGACATTCCTAGCATGCACGGACGATGGGCATCACCATTGGTTGCCGTCTGCCATCAAATGTGAGCTTGGCTGGAGTACCTCATGACGTATGTCGTGACCGACAATTGCATTCGCTGCAAGTATACGGACTGCGTGGAAGTCTGCCCGGTGGATTGCTTCTATGAAGGGGAGAATTTCCTCGTCATCCACCCGGACGAGTGTATCGATTGCGGGGTGTGTGAGCCGGAATGTCCGGCCAATGCGATCAAGCCGGATACCGAGCCGGGGCTCGACATGTGGTTGAAATTGAACGCTGATTTTGCGACGAAGTGGCCGAATATCACGGTCAAGCGGGATCCTCTGCCCGAGGCGAAGGAGATGGACGGCGTCGAGGGCAAATACGACAAGTATTTCTCTGCCGAGCCGGGACAGGGTGACTGAAGCAATCGTCCGTGCTTGGTTCGCCGGCGCTGACGAACGGATACAAAGCGAGGGCCGAAATCTGGGGAAATCCGGCCTCAGCCTCACAATTGTGTGCGTGGTGGCTTGATCGCTGCCATGCAGCAAATTATTGATTTGCGCACTTTTTTGTGATAGCTTCCTGTTACTGATCCACCGAGGGTGTTTTTGCGCGCCCGAAAACCATCACGAAAGCAAACGATCTCCACGGCGCGGCTCTTTCCCAAATAAGCAACGTTCCGTTGCCTGTGACCGCGTTCCATGAGGCCATTTGCGTTCCGTTGGACGGACCAGGATTGACCCCACCCGGCGGTATCCCCGTCTATCCCGGGCCTGACCGACCCGGCCCCGGCCTTTGAGAGGCCGGGTGCGCAATAGGGAGTTTTTGAAACGAATGACGACCCAGCAGAAAAAATCTTCAACGCGCCAAGGCTTCAAGACCGGTGAATCGATCGTATATCCGGCTCACGGTGTTGGCCAGATCGTTGCGATTGAGGAGCAGGAAGTCGCTGGCATGAAGCTCGAGCTTTTTGTCATCGATTTCGAGAAGGACAAGATGCGTCTCAAGGTGCCGGTGGCGAAAGCCGTCAGCATCGGCATGCGCAAGCTGTCCGAAACCGATTTCGTCGATCGTGCGCTGAAGGTCGTGCAGGGCAAGGCACGCGTGAAGCGGACCATGTGGTCCCGTCGTGCCCAGGAATACGATGCCAAGATCAATTCCGGCGATCTCATCTCCATCGCGGAAGTGGTGCGCGATCTCTATCGCGCGGAAAACCAGCCGGAACAGTCCTATTCCGAACGCCAGCTTTATGAGGCCGCTCTTGACCGCATGGCGCGCGAAATCGCTGCCGTCAACAAGATGTCGGAAACGGAGGCGGTACGTCTCGTCGAAGCCAACCTGAACAAGGGGCCGAAGCGCGGCAAGGCCATCGAAGAAGAGGATACCCAGGACGAGGCCGCTTAAGCCGCAGTCTCGGAAACAGAAGCCACGACCAAGAAGCCCGGCCCTCGCGTCGGGCTTTTTTTTGCTCGCATGGCTACTCTATGTTTCCATTGAGGATGGAAGCATGCAGAACTTCAAACGTGCGACAGCGGCCCTTGCGCGTCTGATAGGACGCGCGGCTGCATGCCTTGGCCGCAATGCAGAAACACCCATCCCGAAATCATTGCAGGCAAGGGAACCTTTTGCGCCGGCGCGCGTTGGGAAAGGCCGGTGCGAAGGTGTTCGCCTTTGCGGCCCGGACGATCTTGGTTCTGTGATCTCTCACCGTGTCAGGTTCGGATCTTCGATTTAGGGCGCTGCACCGGTTCTTCAAGTACGACCTGGCGCTCACCGTTTCCTGTCGCCGGATGCTCCGACAAGCGTTTGGCCCTTCGTGTTCAATCGTTAACGGCGCCCGGGCGCCAGCTACGGAGCGATCGATGAAGACCCTTACAGCAGACAGGCGCATGATCAAGATTGCCATGGACGCGCCCTATCTCGAACGCGACGAGGAGCATGCCCTGGCGCAGGCCTGGAGGGACAACAACGATCAGGAGGCGCGCAACAAGATTGCCATGGCGCACATGCGCCTGGTGATCGCCATGGCGGCGAAATTCCGCAGCTTCGGGTTGCCTATGAGCGATCTTGTCCAGGAGGGGCATGTCGGCCTGCTGGAGGCGGCGGCACGCTTCGAGCCAAGCCGGGACGTTCGCTTCTCCACCTATGCCACCTGGTGGATCCGCGCGTCGATGCAGGACTATGTGCTGCGCAACTGGTCGATCGTGCGCGGAGGCACAAGCTCGGCGCAAAAGGCGCTGTTCTTCAATCTCAGGAGACTGCGGGCGCGTCTTGCCCAAGGCGACCGGCAGCTGACCTCGCAGGCGATGCACGAGGAGATAGCCGCCGCGCTGGGCGTCAGCCTCGCCGATGTGCAGACGATGGATGCGCGCCTGTCCGGAAGCGACGCGTCTCTGCAGGCCCCGGTTGGCCACGGAGATTCGGATGGCGGCGAGCGTCTCGACTTTCTTGCGAGCGAAGCGCCGCTGCCCGATGAACAGGTCAGCGACATGATCGACGGCGAACGCGCGCGTCGCTGGCTTCATATCGCCCTTGGAGAGTTGAGCGAGCGCGAGATGAAGATCATCCGCGCCCGGCGATTGTCGGAAGACGGCGCGACGCTGGAGGAGCTTGGCGTCGATCTCGGCATCTCGAAGGAGCGCGTCAGGCAGATCGAGACCCGGGCGCTGGAAAAGCTGCGTGCCGCGCTCGCCGCCAAGGCGCCGGCATTGACGGCCGGCATGCACTGACTACGGCCATCGTGGCGCTCTACAGCGCCGCGCGTCCAATCGGACGCGCAAAGATCGTTGTAGTACTTTGATTTGCTGCATGATTCCTTAAATCGATTCCGATTTAAGGAATCATGCAGTAGTGCCGTTCAGGCCAAACCAATCAATGAATCGTCGGTAGGTTACCGCAGACTACTCCGCGATGATCTTCACCTTGTCGCCGGGTTTGACGGTGGAGGTGATCTGCATCGCGTTGATCAGGCGGAAGAGATCGAGCTTGCGGTCCGTCCCCATCATCCGGGCGGCAAGCGTCGCCATGGTGTCGCCGGATCTCACCGTAACCACGCGAATGCGCAGCGGCTTCAGCGATTGAACCTCCGCTTGCGTCATCCGGCGGAAAGAGCCGCGCAACTGGCTCGCCGTGGCTTCGAGCGCGCGCGATCCCTTGGGTACCGCGGTCAGGAACCGGTAGATGCGGTTGTCGATGCGGATCACGGTGACATCGAAGTCCCACCGGTCGGCGGACGCGCGTGCCGTTGCCGCCTCGAGGCCATTGACCGAGATCGGACGGATGGTATCCGGCTGCAGACCGGTGACCCAGCCGCTGGCGATATAATCCGTGAGGCTGCGCCCTCCGGTGTCGGCGACGCCATCGAAACGGATCGCGATGTCACCCGGGCCGGTCGCGAGCACCGCCTCGGCCTTGTTGTCGATCTGGAAGCCGAACGGCACGTCGAAGCGGATGCCGAGCTGGCCGTGCAGGAATGTCTGGCCGCGGACATACCCTTCCTGCGGGCTGTCGCCATAGAGGATGCCGTCGATACCGGCGAGATAATAGTCGCGTCCGCGATCGCCGATCGTGCCTTCGGCGCCGAAGGCACGCGCGTGCCGGCGCGCCAGTTCGACGCGCTGCGGCGCGTTGGGGTGGCTTGACAGGAAGTCGAGGCTCTGGTCGGTTTCCGGGTCGACCGCCGTGAAGCGGGCGTAGGCCGCCATCGAATCGAGGAAGCGGGCGGCGGCATAGGGGTCGTATCCCGCCTCGCCGAGCATGCGCACGCCGATCACGTCGGCCTGGAGCTCCTGATTGCGCGAGAAGGCGGCAAGCCGCAGCTTGCCGCGGGCGAGCGCCTGTTTTCCGGCCAGATTGGAGGAAAGCACCTCGGAGACGACCCGGCTCGCGATCACCTCGGCCTCTTCGCGCTGCTGGCGCTCGATGCCGTGGTTAGCGGTGACGTGCGCCATCTCGTGCGAGAGCACGGCAGCGACCTCCGAGGCATCGTTCGCGAGCGCCAGAAGACCGCGCGTGACGTAGAGATAGCCGCCCGGGAGTGCAAAGGCGTTGATCGCAGGGGAATTCAAGATGGTAATGCGATAGGACTGCTGCGGATTTTCCGAAACCGCCGTCAGCGCGCCGGTGATGCGCGCCACCAGCCGTTCGGTCTTGGCGTCCTTGTATTCGCCACCGTAGCTCGCAACGATCCGCGGGTGTTCGCGTGCGCCGAGCTGGGCGCGCGGATCGTTCTTCTGCACTTCCTCGACGATCTGCGGATTTGACGAGGGGGAAACGGTCGGCTCGTAGGTCTGTTCGATCAGCGACTGGCAGGCCGACAGCAACGTAGTCGCCAGGAATGCAACCATTAATCGTGCATTCTTGCCGCCGCGTCGCGTCGGATTCCGGCCGTCGATGACTGTATGCCTAACCATGCCTCAGCCCGTTCCCCTCGCCGGCGCCTGCCACAACTTAAGCGCCGACGTTGAAAAATCCTACTTTTTCAGCCGGATACCGTGTTCCAGCCTGGGTGTTTCAGCCATGACCGTGCTGTAACGATTTCAGCGCAGTCTGCCTACTGATCCCCGCAGAAATAGTTGCCCCGTGGTATCACAGCAACGGATGCGCGAACATCGCGCCAACCGTCGGATATTCCGCGCGTCGCACAGCGCGGCGGTCAAATTGTGGCGAACGGTAATTTAGCGAAAAATTCCCACGGACGCCTTGCGTGTCTTCCGACGCGCCAGGGTCGCCGGAGCGCTTTGACTTGCTGCATGATTTCGTCCTCAAATCGGCGACGGCAAGCCTCATTCGCGGCCGAGGAAGCGGTTGATCGCCGTGACGTCGCGCCGTTCGACAAACCGATCGACAGGGTCGTGAGCGATGATACGTCCCCGGTCGAGAAAGAGCACGCTGTCGGCGAGCAGTCTCACGTCATCGGGGTGATGCGTGATCATCAGGATCGTATTGCCTTCCTCGTTGTGGAGGTCGCGCAAAAGTTCGCGCATTTCCGCTCTCATGCCCGGATCGAGCGCGGCAAAGGGTTCGTCAAGCAAGAGCAGCGGCCGGTGGCGGACGAGCGCGCGGGCGAGCGCGACCCTCTGACGCTCGCCGCCTGAAAGCGTCGGCGGCAGGCGTCCGCCGAAGCCATCGAGGCCGACGCGCTTCAATGCATCGGTCACCTTGGCCCGGTCGATATCGGTCAGGCGCAAGGCCGGGCTGATGCCGAAACCGACATTGGTTGCGGCGTCGAGATGAGCAAAGAGGTTGTGCTCCTGGAAGATGACCGACACCGGGCGCTCGGCCGGCAGGCGGCCCGCCATGTCCTCTCCGAGAACATCGACCGCACCCTGCTCCGGCTCTTCAAATCCGGCGATGACGTTAAACAGTGTCGATTTGCCCGACCCCGACGCACCGACGACCGCGACGATCTGCCCGGCCGGAATCACGCAGTCGAACGTGAGCTTCGTCGTTTTGAAACGGACTTCGACGTCCTTGAGTGAAACGGCCGCGGAAGCGGAGGCTGGCGAATTCATGCGTCTCTTCCTTCGCGCACGCCGTCCTCTCCCGCCGTGCCGAGCACCGTGAGGATCAGGCAGATGAGCCCGAGCAGCAATGAAAGTCCCGCGGCGTCGGCGGTGCGATAGCTTCCCATGCGGCTGTAAAGCAGCCACGGCAATGTCGTCATGTCCTGCGATCCGAAGAGCGCCACCGCTCCAAGATCGCCAAGCGACAATGCCATGGCGAAGGAAAAGGCCATGAGGAACGGTTTGCGCAACGGCGGCCAGTCGATCCATCGCAGACGATGAAAGCCCGCGATACCGAGGCTCGCCGCCAGCCGATCCGTGCGTGCCGCATGAGTGGCCATTGCCGGAGCGAGCACGCGATGGACGAAGGGAAGCGCCATCAGCGCATTGATGGCGATCACGACGGCCGGTGCAAAACGCGCGACATCGCCGAAGGGACGCAACAGCAGGAACCAGCCCGCGCCGAGAACGACCGGCGGCACCAGCAGGACGAGAGAGGTACTGGCGCCGATCATGCCGGAAAACCCGCGTGCGGCCGCTCCAACCTGCCGTCGCCTCAAGGTAACCTGCTGCGCGCGAATCATCATGGCGGTCGCGCCAACGGAGATCGCGGCCGAAAGCAGGGCAATCGCACCGCTGGTGGCGAACGCACGGTGGACAGCCGCATCGCGGGCGAGCCTCGGCAAATCCGCCTGCAGGCCGGAATAGGCGATCGCGGCGAACGGCAGTCCGACGAAGACGAGCGCAAGAACGAGCCAGAGGCCGTCGGCTAGTCGTGACCGTCCGCTCAAGCCATCGAACCGCCGCATTGCCTTGCCGGTCGTCTCGCTTTCAGGCGGTGGCGGCGCTAGGACCTTCAGAACGAGCAGCAGCGCACCCGTGAGCGCGATCTGAAGGCCGGAAAGGGCGATCGCGCGCGGCGGGTCGAAATCGAAACGCAGCGCCTGATAGATCGCCACTTCGATCGTGCTTGCGGCAGGTCCCCCGCCGAGCGTCAGCACGAGCGTGAAACTGGTGGCGCAGAGCATGAAGATAAGACCGGCGATGCCCGGCAATAGCCCGCGGATCGCCGGCCATTCGATGAAGCGGAAGATTGCGGCCGAAGGCATGCCGAGATTGGCGACAGTGCGCCAGTATTCCCCCGGAATCCGTTCGATTCCGGCAAGCATCAACCGCGCGGCAAGCGGCATGTTGAAGAAGACGTGGGCGAGAAGAATGCCGACGAGGCCGTAGATGCTGATCGGACCGTTGAGCCCGATCGCGACGAGAGCGCTATTGAGAAAGCCCTGCCGGCCCCAAACCTCAATGAGGCCAAGCGCCGCGACGAGCGCGGGCAGGCCAAGCGGCAGCGCCATCAGCCGCAGCAACCAGATGCGGCCGGGAAAGCGCGCCTGGCGGGCGAGCGCACGCGCCACCGGCACTGCGAACAGGATGGAGAGAATCGTCGAGAGGCTCGCCTGAAGCAGCGTGAAGCGGGTGACGCGCCAGACATAGGCGTCGAACGGGGCACCGGTATAACCGCCGCCCGACTGGGCGAGGAGGGCGACCACGGCGAGGGCGACAAAGAGCAGAATGCCGCCAAGGCCGAAGGCCCCCGCGGCAATCGTCATCCGTTTTTCGGCCGCAGCGGACAAGCTGGCCTCAGTTCTTGCTCATGGCCGCCAGCCATTCGTCGATCCAGGCCTTGCGGTTGGCGGCGACCTCCTCGGAAGACATCAGGAATGTCTTTTGCGGGGTGACGAGCTTGCCGAAGGCGTCCGGCAGGGGTTCCTTGGTCGCCGCAACCGGCATCATCCAGTTGGTCGTAGGAATGATCGACTGGAATTCCGGGCCGGTCATGTAGGCCAGAAACTTCTTGGCGAGTTCCGGCTCCTTGGCGTTCTTCGTCACGCCGGCCACTTCGATCTGGATGTAGTGACCCTCGGCGAAGGGAGCGGCCTGATAGCGTTCAGTGTTTTCCGCCACCATGTGGTAGGCCGGTGAGGTGGTGTAGGACAGCACCATCGGTGCTTCGCCCTTGGTGAAGAGGCCGTAGGCTTCCGACCAGCCGGGGGTCACGGTCAGCACCCGGTCCTTGAGCTTGGCCCAGGCGGCGGCCGCCTCATCGCCGTAAACCGATTTCACCCAGAGCAGCAGCCCGAGGCCCGGTGTCGAGGTGCGCGGATCCTCGATGACGATCTTTTGCGAAGGATCGCCCTCTACCAGTTCCTTCAAGCTCTTCGGCGGGTTCTTCAAGGTTTCGGTATCGTAGATCACGGCGAAATGGCCGTAGTCATAGGGAACGAAGGTGTCGTCCGAGAAGCCGCCCGGAACTTTCAAAGCTGCGGTGTCGAGACCGTGCGGGACGAAGAAGCCGGTCGCCTTGGCTTCCGCAACGAGGTTGGTGTCGAGGCCGAGCACGATGTCCGCCTTCGACTGCTCGCCTTCGAGCTTCAATCGTGTCAGAAGCTCGACGCCGTCGGCGACGCCGACATAGTTGACGTCGCAGCCGCAGGTTTTCTCGAAAGCCTCGGCGACTTTCGCGCCAGGCCCCCATTCACTGATGAAACTCTCATAGGTATAGATCGTCAGAGTCTTTTCGGCGGCATGAGCGGCGAACGGCAAAGCCGCGGCCATCGCCGTAATCGCCAGCCGGCGAAGCAACTTGGTGTAATTGGGCATGACGGGCACCTCTCTCCCTGTTGTTGATGTTGCGGGAAAAGGGCGCATCGGTCCGATCGCTTCTAATCCCTCCGCCGGTATGAGCCGGATCAGGTTCCGCGGGTTGGCTTGAGCCTCTCAGCCTTGGTTCCATGAAGCGGACCGAAGGCACCCCGTTAGAGCTGCAAAAGATTTAGCTTTCAGCGGCAGGTCTTGCAAGCCGGGTCTCGGCGGAAACATTTGCCGTCCGAGACATCTGCGCTATTAGACCAAACAATTGTCGGCGGCGTTTGTTCGCCAACCGCATGTTTCCTCAAGTCTTGGCCGGTTTGAGGGTAACCACATGCCGCAAGTCAAAGTGCGAAGGCGCGTCTGATTGAACGCTGCGCCGTAGCGGGGAGGTATTCTCATGCCAGACATGCTCGTCCGTCTCTACGCCTTGCCGGAAAGGCGTGCTTCCCGGCTCGGTCCCGGCATCAGCATTCGCCGGGCGATGGCTGCGGAACGCAGGATCGTCCTCACGTGGATCGAACAACGGTTCGGTGCCGGTTGGGCGGGCGAGGCGGAGGCCGCCTTCTCGTCGACTCCGACGCGGATTCATGTCGCCGTTCACGAGGAGCGGATCGTCGGCTTCGCCTGCCACGACGTCACCGCGCTTGGCTTCTTCGGGCCGACAGGCGTCGACGAGGCGATGCGCGGTCAGGGGATCGGCGAGGCGCTGCTTATCGAAAGCCTGATGGCGATGCGCGCCGCCGGCTACGGCTATGCTGTCATAGGCGGTGTCGGGCCTGCGGATTTTTACGTCCGCACCGTCGGCGCGGTGGAGATAGCGGATTCGACGCCCGGCATTTATGCCGGTATGCTTTTTCCCGGCGAAACGCTGTCGGAAGGCTGATCGCGAGCGATCGAGCTGCCGAAAAGCGCGACCCTTGCTGCCGCAAAATGGTTTTCGGCCTTTTCCTTAGAGCGGGATGAGGAAAAGTGCGCGCGGTTTTCCGCCCGCATCCCGCTCTAATCCATTGGAATCGATCACGATGATTTTGGGTCGAATCGACCCAAAATCATCGTGATCTGGTCGTTTGTTTGCGCTATGCGCTTCTGCCATGGCCCAACAGACCTTCACCATCCTTCTCGGCGGCTCGCTCACCCGGACCGAGCGGCTTGCAAGCCAGCTCTCCGGCAGTCGCTTCATCGCGGCCGACGGCGGCATGCGTCATGCAAAGACGCTTGGTATCGTTCCCGAGCTCTGGGTCGGCGATTTCGATTCGACCGACGACGCGTTGCTGGCCGCATATGCGGAGGTGCCGCGCGAGCGCTATCCTGCGGCCAAGAGCGCGACCGACGGCGAGATCGGGGTCGATGCGGCGCTCGCGCGGGGCGCAACGTCGCTGATCTTCGTCGGTGCCCTCGGCGGCACCAGAAGCGACCATGCCTTCCTGCATCTTTTGCGCGCCGTGGCAATCGCCGAAGAGGGGTTGCCGGTGCTGATGACCTCCGGCGAGGAGGAAGCCTATCCCTTGCTGGTAGGATCTCAGGAGATCGACCTTCCCAAGGGCAGCCTCTTCTCGATTCTCGGGCTCAGCGCACTGTCCGGCCTCTCCATCGGAAATGCGCGTTATCCGCTCGACGATTTCGCTCTGCCCTTCGGTTCGTCACGGACCATTTCCAACGTTGCGGAGGGGGCGGTCCGCTTTTCCTTGAAATCCGGCCGGGCGGTCATTCTTGCCCGGCCCCATGATCTTTCCGGAGCCTGAAACCTTGGCGCCACCCATTCTGAAGCTTGATGACATCTTTCTGACCTTCGGCGGTGCACCGCTTCTCGCGGGCGCCAACCTGCAGGTCGAGCCCGGCGACCGCATCTGCCTCGTTGGGCGCAACGGTTCCGGCAAGTCGACGCTGATGAAGATGGCCGCCGGTCTTGTCGAGCCGCAATCGGGCGAGATCTTTCGTCATCCCTCGGCGACGGTGCGCTACCTGCACCAGGCGCCAGACTTCGAGGGCTTCGACACGGTCCAGGCCTATGCGGAAGCGGGGCTTGGCCCGAGTGACGATCCCTACCGCGTCGCCTATCTGCTGCAGCATCTGGGGCTGACGGGGCAAGAGGATCCGCGGCAGCTTTCGGGCGGCGAGGCGCGGCGCGCAGCGCTTGCGCGCGTACTGGCACCGGAGCCCGACATCCTGCTCCTCGACGAGCCGACCAACCATCTCGATCTTCCGACGATCGAATGGCTGGAAGACGAGCTCGTCCGCAGCCGCTCGGCACTGGTGCTCATCTCGCACGACCGGCGCTTCCTCGAAAAGGTTTCGACGGCGACCGTCTGGCTCGACCGCGGCCAGTCGCGCCGGCTCGATCGCGGCTTTGGCCATTTCGAGGCTTGGCGCGACGAGGTGCTTGAGGCCGAGGAACTGGAGCAGCACAAGCTCGGCAAGGCGATCGAGCGCGAGGAGCACTGGCTGCGCTATGGTGTTACTGCCCGGCGCAAGCGCAACATGCGCCGTCTTGGCGAACTGCAGGACATGCGGGCGCGCTATCGCGGCCACAAGGGGCCGCAGGGCACGGTGCAAGCGACGGCCGCCGACGCGAAGGAATCCGGCAAGCTGGTCATCGAGGCGGAAAAAATCACCAAGGCCTATGGCGATCGCATGATCGTCGCGCCGTTCTCGATCCGCGTACACCGCGGCGACCGGATCGGCCTCGTTGGCCCGAACGGCGCCGGCAAGACGACATTGCTCAAGTTGCTGACCGGCCAGATCGAGCCGGACTCCGGAACCGTCAAGCTTGGCACCAATCTTGAGATGGCGACGCTCGACCAGAAGCGCGAGGGCCTGAATCTCGACGAGACGCTGGCGCACTACCTGACCGATGGCCGTGGCGACAACCTCCTCGTCAATGGCGAGCAGCGCCACGTCACCGGCTACATGAAGGACTTTCTCTTCCAGCCGGAGCAGGCCCGTACGCCGATCCGTGAGCTTTCGGGCGGCGAGCGGGCGCGGCTTATGCTGGCGCGTATTCTAGCGCGCGCCACCAATCTGCTGATCCTCGACGAGCCGACCAACGATCTCGACATCGAAACGCTCGACCTCCTGCAGGAGATCGTCGCCGGCTTCGCCGGAACGGTCATTCTCGTCAGCCACGACCGCGATTTCCTCGACCGCACCGTGACGTCGACGATCGCGCCGGCCAATCCGGAGGCGCCGGACGGCCGCTGGATCGAATATGCCGGCGGTTATTCCGACATGATGGCGCAGCGCAAGGGCGCGATTGAAGACAGGCGGAAGGCCGAAAAGTCGGAAAAGGCCAAAGCGAACGATGCTCCGGCGGCTGCATCCGAAGCGCCGAAGGCCAAGGGTAAGCTCTCCTACAAGCAGAAGTTCGCGCTGGAAAATCTGCCGAAGGAGATTGCCAAGGCCGAAGCCGAGATCGCCAGGCGCGAAGAGAAGATGGCCGACCCCAATCTGTTTTCGAAGGACCCGAACGGCTTTGCCAAAATTGCCGCCGAGTTGGAAAAGCTCAAGGAAGGGCTCGCGCGGATGGAAGAGGAATGGCTGGAGTTGGAGATGCTGCGCGAAGAGCTCGAGGGCTGAGTTGTTCTCCAGATTACGACAAGACCCCTCCCAACCCCTCCCCACAAGGGGGAGGGGCTTTCGATGCCGCGCCCACATCCCTCTCGTGCCGAACGCTTGCGCGAGCTCAGAAGATAGAATGGCAACTATGCTGGCCGCGGCCGCCAAGCCCCTCGCCCTTGTGGGGAGGGGTCTTGGGCCTTTGGTACTGACGTTTCATCGCCCTGCGTTGAACGCATCCAGGGAATATGATAAGTAAAACTTACTATTCCCTATGAACGATTGAAATGCCGAGAAAACTTGAATCCGAAACGACCGGGATGCTGCTCAACGACGTCTCCCGCCTGCTCCGCGCCGCCTTCGACCGCAAGGTCAATGCGATGCAGCTCGGGATCACGCCGGGCGAGGCGCGCACGCTGATCCAGGTCGCCACGACGGAAGGCATCAAGCAGGCGGAAATCGCCACCCGCATGGGTATCGAGCCGATGACGCTCTCGGCCTATCTCGATCGCCTGGAAGCGCTGGGGCTCGTCGTGCGGGTGCCCGACCCGGCCGACCGGCGCGCCAAGAACGTCGTCGTCAGCGACCGGGCCGATCCGCTCATCGACGAGATGATGGCGGGTTTGCGTGAAATGATGGGCGCCTATACCGAGGGTCTCGGCGAGGGGGGGCTGGAATTGTTGCGCGGCAATCTCCGGATCCTGCGCGACAACCTTCGCCGGCTTGATCCCTGCCTTGCCGGCAAGGAAGGCAATCGGGAAAAAGGGGCGGCCGAATGACGCTCAGGATGAGCGAGCGACGCACGAGCATCATCGGTGCGTTCCTGGTGGCGCTCGGCCCGGTTTCCATGGCGCTCTACACGCCGGCGATGCCGGAGCTCGTACGCGCCTTCGCCACCAGCGAGGCGGCGATCAAGATGACGCTATCGCTCTATTTCGGCGGCTTCGCCTTTGCCCAGCTCGTCTCGGGCACGCTCTCCGACGTTATCGGCCGCCGCTCGTCGACGCTGATCTTCATGGCGATCTATCTCGCCGGCAGCCTGATGGCCGCCTTCGCTCCCTCGATCGGCGTCTTGCTGGCCGGACGTCTGGTGCAGGGGGTCGGCGCCTCCGTCGGCATGACGGTGGCGCGCGCCATCGTGCGCGACCAGTTCACCGGCACCCCCGCTGCCCGCATCATGAACATGATCGGCATGATGCTGGCGCTCGGTCCGGCGGTTTCGCCAACGCTCGGCGGCATCGCGCTCGGCCTCTTCGGCTGGCAGTCGATCTTCTTCCTGATGGTGGGCTTCGCCCTGATGGCTTGCTTCACCGTGCAGTTCTTCATGGTGGAAACGGTGACGCCGGACCGCAGCAAGGGGCGCTTGCGGCCGATCCTCAGGGCTTATGGCGAACTGCTGACGGACAGTCGCTTCGTGTCCTCGACGTTTGTGATCGCCGGTGCTGTCGGCGCGCTTTACGCATGGGCGACGATGCTGCCCTTCGTGCTGATCGGGCAAGTGGGCCTGACACCGACCGAATTCGGGGTCGGCATGCTCATGCAATCCGGCCTCTTCTTCTCCGGCACCGTCACGGTGCGGCTGCTGATGCGGCGTTTCACGCCGCAGGCGCTCGTGCCCGCTGGCCTCGCCTTCATCGGTATGGCCAGCCTTGCCCTCTCCTTCACGATGCATGCGCTCCAGCCCACCTTCCTCTCGGTGATGGCGCCGGTCGGCATCTACGCTTTCGGCATTGCTTTTGTGATGCCCTATATGATGACAGCCTGCATGGTACCCTTCCCGCATATCGCCGGCACGGCATCGGCCATGATGGGCTTCATCCAGATGAGCTCGGGGCTCATCGGCGGGGCGCTCGCCGCTCTCGTCGGCGCCCCGGCGCTGGCGCTTGGCACGATCATTCCGGGTTTCGGTCTCATCTCGATAGCGAGCTATTTCTGGTATCGAAGGACCGTACGTTTGAGGCCGCTCATCGCGCCGACGGCCGCGGAGACGCCGTTTCGCAAAGCGGCGGAATAGCGCAGGATCAAACGGCGGTGTTGTAGTCACGAAAGAGCCGCGGCAGATTGCTCCGCCGCGGGTTTCGTCTGAAATGCCAGTTCTTAACGGTTACGCGCCGCCAGCGTGCGCAGGCGCAAGGCGTTGAGCTTGATGAAGCCGGCGGCGTCCTTCTGGTCGTAGGCGCCCTGGTCGTCCTCGAAGGTGACGAGCTTGTCGGAATAGAGCGACTTCGCGCTCTCGCGGCCGGTGACCATTACGTTGCCCTTGTAGAGCTTCAGCGTCACTTCGCCCTCGACATGCTCCTGGCTCTTGTCGATCGCCGCCTGCAGCATCTCGCGTTCCGGCGAGAACCAGAAGCCGTAATAGATGAGCTCGGCATAGCGCGGCATCAGCTCGTCCTTCAAGTGCGCGGCGCCGCGGTCGAGCGTGATGCTTTCGATCGCGCGATGCGCCGCCAGCAGGATGGTGCCGCCGGGCGTTTCGTAGACGCCGCGCGACTTCATGCCGACGAAGCGGTTTTCGACGAGGTCGATGCGGCCGATGCCGTTGTCGCGGCCATACTCATTGAGCTTCGCGAGCAGCGTCGCCGGCGACATGCGCACGCCGTTGATCGAAACCGCGTCGCCGCGCTCGAAGCCGATCTTGATGACGGTGGCCTTGTCCGGCGCGGCTTCCGGCGAGATCGTGCGCATATGCACGTATTCCGGGGCTTCCTGTGCCGGGTCCTCCAGCACCTTGCCCTCGGAGGAGGAGTGCAGGAGATTGGCGTCGACGGAGAAGGGCGCTTCGCCCTTCTTGTCCTTGGCGACCGGGATCTGGTGCTTCTCGGCGAATTCGAGCAGCTCGGTGCGGCTCTTGAACGACCAGTCGCGCCAGGGAGCGATGATCTTGATGTCCGGGTTCAAGGCATAGGCCGAGAGCTCGAAGCGGACCTGGTCGTTGCCCTTGCCGGTCGCGCCATGGGCGATCGCGTCGGCGTCGGTCTTTTTGGCGATGTCGATCAGGTGCTTGGAGATCAGGGGGCGGGCGATCGAGGTGCCGAGCAGGTAGATACCCTCATAGACGGCATTGGCGCGGAACATCGGGAAGACGAAGTCGCGCACGAACTCCTCGCGCACGTCCTCGATGTAGATTTCCTTGATGCCGAGCATTTCGGCTTTCTTGCGCGCCGGCTCCAGTTCTTCGCCCTGGCCGAGATCGGCGGTGAAGGTCACCACTTCGGCGCCGAGTTCCGTCTGCAGCCACTTGAGGATGATCGAGGTGTCGAGACCGCCGGAATAGGCGAGAACGACCTTTTTCACGTCTTTATGCGATGCCATGGTTTCTGTCCGTCTGCTCGGGGGCGGCGATGCCGCATCGAAATCTGCGGCACTTTAGCCAGAACTTGAAGGGATACAAGCACTACAGTACCCCGCGTCGAAATTTGACGCGTCGGGAGTTGCCGCCGCAGGTGGTATCGCCAGCGGACATACGAAAACCGCTGGCAAAAGAGCCTGTCCGACGATATCACCGGCAATCGGCTCATCGAGGAATTCGCCATGGACTTCGTCCCCAGCCTGCCAACGCTGCTCACCTTTGCCGCCGCCAGCCTGCTTCTTGCGGCAACGCCCGGACCGGACATGACGCTTTCGATCAGCCGATCCCTGGCGCAGGGAAGAAAGGCGGCGCTCTTCGTCGTCCTCGGCACGGGGCTCGGCATCGTCGTTCATACGATGCTCGTCGCCTTCGGCATCTCGGCACTGATCACCGCGTCGCCGACGGCCTTTCTGGTGCTGAAGACAGGTGGTGCTGCCTATCTCTTCTGGCTCGCCGTCCAAGCAATCCGCCACGGCTCGACGCTCTCGGTGAAGAAGATCGAGGGAGCGAAGGGAACGGTCCTTTCGAACGTTGCGACCGGCTTCTGGGTGAACATTCTCAACCCCAAGGTCGTAATTTTCTTCATGACCTTCCTGCCGCAGTTCGTCAGCGCACACGATCCGTCGGTCACCGGCAAACTCCTGTTCCTCGGCTTCTTCTTCATCGTCATCGGCATGCCGGTGAATGCGATGGTGGTGCTTGCCGCCGATTGGCTTGCGGCCTGGCTGCAGAAGAACAGGCGCTTCATGCGTGCGCTTGACTTCAGCTTCGCCGGCGTCTTCTCGGTCTTTGCGGTCAAGATCTTCGTGACGCAGGCAAGGTGAGCCGATCGGGCTCACCCAATCAGCAGCGCGTCGTCGTCGAGCGTCTGGCCGCGGATGCGGCGGAACATGGCGATGAGGTCCTCGACCTGCAGGGTCTTGCGGCTGTCGCCGGCGACATCGAGCACGATCTCGCCGCCGTGAAGCATGATCGTGCGATGGCCATAGTCGAGTGCCTGCCGCATTGAATGGGTGACCATCATCGTCGTCAGCTTGCGCTCGGTGACGATCTTCTGCGTGAGGTTCATGACGAATTCCGCCATGCCCGGATCGAGTGCCGCGGTGTGCTCGTCGAGAAGCAGAACTTCCGAGCCCGCGAGCGTCGCCATCACCAGCGATACGGCCTGCCTCTGGCCGCCTGACAGGAGATCCATGCGGTCGCCCAGGCGGTTTTCCAGTCCAAGGTTGAGCTCGGCAATACGCTCGCGAAAATGCTCGCGACGTTTCGCGCCAAGCGCCGGCGTCAAGCCGCGGCTTTCGCCACGCCTGGCGGCAAGCGCCAGGTTCTCCTCGATCGAAAGCGCGCCACAGCTACCGGCGAGCGGATCCTGGAACACGCGCGCAACGAGGCCCGCGCGCGCAGCCGTTCCCTTGCGGGTGACGTCCGTGTGCCCGATCGTCACCTCGCCCTCGCTCGGCAGGACGTCTCCGGCGAGCACGCCGAGCAGCGTCGACTTGCCGGCGCCGTTCGAGCCGATCACGGTGACGAACGAGCCCTGCTCGATCGTCAGGCTTACGCCGTTCAGCGCCTGCTTCTGCAAGGGGGTGCCCTTGCCGAAAACGACCTTGATGTTCTTGACGCTGATCATGCGGCACCTCCGCGACGCAGGCGAGGAAGGACGAGCGCCACGGTGACGAGCGCCGCGGTCACGAAGTTGAGGTCGGAGGCCTGCAGACCGAGCATATCCGTCGAAAGCGCGAGCTGAATGGCGATGCGGTAGAGGATCGAGCCGAGCACGCAGCCGGCGAGCGCGATCAGAATGCCGCGGGCGCCGAACAGCGTTTCACCAACGATGACGGCCGCAAGCCCGACGACGATCGTGCCGACGCCGGAGGTCACGTCGGCAAAGCCGTTGGTCTGGGCGAAGAGCGCGCCGCCGAAGGCAACGAGCGCGTTGGAGATCGCCATGCCGAGATAGATCTGGCGGCTGGTATCGACCCCTTGGGCGCGCGCCATGCGGGCATTGGCGCCGGTCGCCCGCATCGCGAGGCCGGCGTCGCTCTCAAGGAAGCGCCAGACGATGACGACGGCGACCAGCACGAGAATGCCGACGAAGAGCGGGCGAACGTAGAAGTCCCTGAGGCCCAGCCCGTAGAATGGCGACAGCATGGTGTCGGCATTGATCAGCGCGACATTCGGCTTGCCCATGACACGCAGGTTCACCGAGAAGAGCGCGATCATCGTCAGGATCGAGGCGAGCAGGTTGAGGATGCGGAAGCGCACGTTGAGGAGCGCCGTGACGATGCCGGCTGCAGCTCCGGCGACCATCGCGACGGCTGCGGCGAGCCACGGGTTGACGCCCGCAATGATCAGGACCGCGGTGACTGCGGCACCAAGCGGAAACGATCCGTCGACCGTCAGGTCGGGAAAGTCGAGCACACGGAAGGCGAGGAAGACGCCGACGGCGACAAAGGCATAGACGAGCCCCAGTTCCACGGCTCCCCAAAAAGCGATTTGACTCAACGTCGCTGGTCCTTCTCTTCGATGTCCGCGGGCTCACCGCAACGCGCGCGAACTGCTGTTCCAATGTCAGGGCGAGGGACGGAACGCCGCGCGGGCTTTCTCGTCCTGCTCTATAAGCGAACCGCCCCCGTATGGAACGAGGGCGGCAAAAAGGCAACAATTCCGGTCCGAACGTATCGGGATTTGTTACTCGACCGTGCGGGTTGCGCGGCTGACGACGCTTTCCGGCAGCGTGACGCCCATCCTGGTTGCGGCCCCCTTGTTGATGACGAGGTCGGTGCCGGCAGCGACTTTGACGGCGATGTCGCCGGGGTTTTCGCCCTTGAGAACACGAACGACCACTTCGCCCGTCTGCTTGCCGACATCGTAGTAGTTGAAGCCGAGTGCGGCGATCGCGCCGCGCGAAACGGAGTCCGTATCGGCGGTGAAGAGCGGCAGCTTGCTTTCCTCGGCGACGGCAACGGCGCCTTCGAGCGCCGAGATGATCGTGTTGTCGGTCGGGATGTAGATTGCGTCGGCACGGCCGACGAGCGCGCGGGCGGCACCCTGGACTTCGGCCGATTTCGTCGCGGCGGACTCGACTACGGTCAGACCAGCCTTTTCGGCTTCGGCCTTGAGTGCTGCGAGGAGCGAAACGGAGTTCGCTTCACCGGAATTGTAGAGGTAGCCAATCGACTTCACGTTCGGCAGGATCTCCTTGATCAGCTTCACATGCTCGGCAACCGGCGACATGTCGGAAAGGCCGGTTACGTTGCCGCCGGGCTTCTCCATGTCCTTGACGAGTTGGGCGCCGAGCGGATCGGAGACAGCGGTGAAGACCACCGGAATGTCGCGCGTCGAGGAAACCACGGCCTGGGCCGAGGGCGTGGAGATCGGCACGATGACGCTCGGCGCTTCACCGGCGAACTGGCGGGCGATCTGTGCGGCGGTCGCCGGGTTGCCCTGGGCCGACTCGTAGATGAACTTGAGGTTCTCGCCTTCCTTGTAGCCGGCAGCAGCGAGCGCGTCCTTGACGCCGTCGCGGGCGGCATCGAGGGCGGGATGTTCGACGATTGCCGTCACGGCAACCGTAACCTCGTCGGCGCGCGCCGGGAGCGAGAGCGCCACGGTGGCGGCAAGAGCGATGAGAAGTGAGCGCATGGATGTCCTCCGTTTGGCGAACGGGATGCCGGCGGCTGAACCGCTTCGCATGTTTCTCATCCCGCTCCAGATGAATTCGCCGCCTTCTTAGGAAAGCGAAGCGGTGAAATCAATCGATGGAAAGAGCTTCATCCATCAAACTTCTTCATCGATCGAGATTGCGCATCGCGCTTCGGTTCTGCCCCTCACCCTAACCCTCTCCCCGCTCGCGGGGAGAGGGGACTGGAACGGCGCGGCATCCTCCCTTCTCCCCGCCTGCGGGGAGAAGGTGGCCGGCAGGCCGGATGAGGGGCGAACCTGAGCGCAACCCGCCCCGCGCATCTCCTTGCCCGGCCTCAGTCCTCGCCGTGATTGGCGATCATCATTGCCTCGAAGGCAAGGCGGTCGACCTTGCGCATGCGTTCCGATTCCGACTTGAGCTGACCGCAGGCGGCGAGAATGTCGCGGCCGCGCGGGGTGCGGATCGGCGAAGCGTAGCCGGCCTGGTTGATGAAATCGGCAAAAGCCTCAATCTGCTCCCAGTCCGAGCACTGGTAGTTGGTTCCCGGCCAGGGATTGAAGGGGATGAGGTTGATCTTGGCCGGAATGCCCTTCAACAGCTTCACCAGTTCCTTGGCGTCCTCGAGGCTGTCGTTGACATCCTTCAGCATCACGTATTCGAAGGTAATGCGGCGCGCGTTCGACAGGCCCGGATAGGCGCGGCAGGCTTCCATCAGCTCCTTCAGCGGATACTTCTTGTTGATCGGCACAAGCATGTCGCGTAGGTCGTCGCGCACGGCATGCAGCGAGATTGCCAGCATGACGCCGATCTCCTCGCCGGTGCGGTAGATCTCGGGCACGATGCCGGAGGTCGAGAGCGTGATGCGGCGCTTCGAGAGCGAAAGACCGTCGCCGTCGGACGCGATCAGGAGCGCGGTCTTGACGTTCTCGAAATTGTAGAGCGGCTCGCCCATGCCCATCATTACGATATTGGTGATCTTGCGGCCTTCGGCAGGCACGATGGCGCCTTGCGGCGTATCGCGTTCGGGGAAGTCGCCGAGGCGGTCGCGGGCGAGCAGCAGCTGGGCGAGGATTTCTTCTGCCGTCAGGTTGCGCACCAGCTTCTGGGTGCCGGTGTGACAGAAGGAACAGGTGAGCGTGCAGCCGACCTGGCTCGAGATGCAGAGCGTGCCGCGGCCTTCCTCGGGGATATAGACGGTCTCGATCTCGACCGGCCGGCCGGCACCACGCGGCGGGAAGCGCAAGAGCCACTTGCGCGTGCCGTCGTTGGAAATCTGCTCCTCGACGATCTCCGGCCGGGCGATGGTGAAATGCTGCTTGAGCATCTCGCGCATGTCCTTGGAGACGTTCGACATCTGATCGAAATCGGAAACGCCGCGGACATAGAGCCAATGCCAGAGCTGGCTCACGCGCATCTTGACCTGGCGCTCGGGCACGCCTCGTTCGACAAGCAGCTTGGCCATGTCTTCGCGCACAAGGCCGATCAGCGATGGCTTCTCGGCCTCAGGCATCCGGCGCACTTGCGGCGCCTTGACGATGTCCGCCCTGTTCAAGATCTCAGTGGCTGCCATGCTTGCGATGTCCTGTCATACAGCGAAGGTCCGTCCGGAGAAGGTTCCGGATCATGTTCCGATGCTCGAATTGAAACTGGCGAGCCTTCGGGCGCGGCAACGGGGCGCGGGGCTCTGAATTTGGCGGCGCTTTAGCATTCTTTTCGCCGTGAGTCGACATGAGCGGGCTTGCGATGGAGAAAAGTGTCGGTCTTCGTGCGGAGTTGCCCCTCATCCGGCCTGCCGGCCACCTTCTCCCCGCAAGCGGGGCGAAGCGGACTCCCCGCACCCGCCCAAGTCCCCTCGCCCCGCTTGGGGGAGAGGGCTAGAGTCGGTCAGCGTTAAGCTGAATCGAAACAGGATTCCCTTTTTGTTGGGATTGTGATTCAAGATCATTGCTGGTGAGGAGGCCAGCAATGATGGCGCGACCTCTTTCTTTTGATTTACGCCAGCGCGTCGCCGCCGCTTTGGCCGGAGGCATGACCGTGCGGGCGGCCGCCTTGCGCTTTGGGATATCGGCGGCGACGGCGGTGCGGATCGGCCAGCTCGACCGGTCCGGCCGCGGTTTGGCGCCGGCCAAGATGGGGGGCCATGTCAAACCCATGCTGCGGGGCGCGGCGGCCGATGAGGTTCACCGCCGACTGGCGGCCAAAACCGATTGGACGGTGCGGGCGCTTGCCGCCGATCTGAAGGCGGCCGGGATCGATGTCTCGCATGACACCGTTTGGCGGTTCCTGCGCCGCGAAGGCAAGACATTTAAAAAAAACGCTGATCGCCAGCGAGCAGGACAGGCCGAAGGTGGCGCGCTTCCGAAGCCGCTGGAAGACCCATCAACATCGACTTGATCCGCGCCGCCTGGTGTTCGTTGACGAAACCTGGGTCAAAACCAACATGACGCGCAGCCGCGGCTGGTGTCAGCGCGGCCAGCCGCTGATCGCCAGAATACCGCATGGCCATTGGAAGACGCTGACCTTCCTCGCCGGGCTGCGTCACGACCGCATCGTCGCACCCTTCGTGCTCGACGGCCCGATCAACGGCATTGCCTTCACCGCCTGGGTCGAGCAATGCCTGGCGCCAACCCTCAACCCCGGGGATATCGTCATCCTCGACAATCTCGGCAGCCACAAGGGCAAGCCGGCGCGCAGCGCCATCCGCGACGCCGGCGCCCATCTGTTCTTCCTGCCGCCCTACAGCCCCGACCTCAATCCGATCGAGATGATGTTCGCCAAACTCAAGACCCTGCTGCGCAAGGCCGACGAGCGTAGCGTCGAGGCGACATGGCGGCGCGTCGGCGAAGTTCTCAAGGCGTTCAGCCCGCACGAATGCGCCGCCTATTTCAGGCATGCAGGATACGTTTCAACGTAGGTCTGACAGACTCTAGGGTGAGGGGCAATTGCCCAATGCAAAAAGGCCGGTCCAGAGGGCCGGCCTTCGCGATATAGCTCAAGCACCAGCGGGTTACTTGCAGGCTTCGATCTGCTTCAACGCGGCGGAAATGCCGGAGAGGGAATAGGAATAGGAAGTCGCGGTTCCCTTGCGGGACTTCGCGTTGACCGACATGTCCTTGCCCGACTTCATCGCCGCCACCAGCGCCGGTTCTTCCGCAGCGTTTTCGACCCAGGCGGAATTACCCTTGGTAAACATCACGAAAGTCTTGCCGTCGATGACCACATTGACCTTGGAATTGTCCTGCAGCGGGTAGCCCATCATCGCCTGAGGCTCGTAGCTGATGTTCTGCCCCGGGCGCTGCGAGACGAGGAAGAAGATATCGCCATGGTCGACACCGGCAGGGCTCTTCTCCTTCGGAACGGACAGGACGTAGCAGACCTTGCCGGCGCCGGCCTGGTAGGAATAGGCGCCCCAGGCATTGAATTGCTGGATCCGTGTCGGAGATTGAGCGGAAGCAACGCCGGCTGCTGCCACTACGAGTGCGATTGCAGTTGCGATCTTTCTTACAAACATGAGGTCCTGCCGCTTGTCTTGCTTGCGATCGCCCGAAGGTGGGACGGGCATCGCATAGTCATGATTTGATTTATTTTGACTTAATTCAGGTTACTAAACCGTCAACGATCACCGCAATCCGCTCGTTTCCGCCCCAAAACAGGCCGGAGACACGCCCGGCAGTCGGAGTTAGCGCGCTCATCCGGCGGGCCATCTCTTCGTGTCTGCGGATTTGCCGGTTCGGTCGATCGTCAATTCCGGAGGGCCGTGGCCGGTAGGAGTCCCCTGTCTCAAATCTCGCGCAACGCACTGTCCTCAAGCCTATTCGCCCACAGCCGCTGCGTCTGCGGAATCTATGTCACAAAGAATCAGGCAAGAGTTTGTCTTTCCGGCAGAAATGCGGCGGTCCCGCATTCTGATAATCATTCCTCATCCGGCCTGTCGCGCAGGGCTTCGTCGGCCTTGTCGTAATGCGTTTCCTTGATCTGGCCGCTGATCGCGGCGAAGGCAGCCGTCAACACGGCGATGTCGTCGGAAAAGCCGACGACGGCCAGCATGTCCGGCACGAAATCGAGCGGCAGGACGAAATAGGCAAGGGCTGCAAGCAGAATGCCGCGCGTACGCGTCGGAGTCTTCGGATCCACCGCGCAATAAAAGGCGGCAACGAGATCGCGGCTGAAGGGAATCTGGCGGGCTGCACGGCGAAAGGTCGGCCAGAACCGGCGGCGTACCTTGCGCTCCCGCCGTTCCTGTTCGGATTCCTCGCCGGGAAGAAGAATTTCACCGATCTTGATATCGTCCATCGCGTCCGTTTCCGAGTTGGGCCCTGCAGCGCCGCGCGTCTTTCCGGACGCGCGGAGAAACATGCAGGAAGCTGATATGGGAAGGGTGCCGGCTATTTCAAATGGTCGGGCATTCGTCCGGCAGCCGCGCGATCCATCTTTGCCGCCAGCTTGAAATCGAGTTCCGTCAGTCCGTTCGCATCATGCGTCGAAAGCGTGACGTCGACCCTGTTGTAGACGTTGAACCATTCAGGGTGGTGGTCGAGCTTTTCCGCCGCAAGCGCGCATTGAGTCATGAAGCTGAACGCCTCGGCAAAATTCTTGAAGCGAAACGCCTTCCAGATCGATGCGCCATCCTCGGCCAGAACCCAACCTTCCATCTTGTGCAAATGCTCGGCGACAGCCTCGGCGTCCAGTTTTTCCGGCCTCATGCTGTTTCTCCCTGTGATCTTTGGTGCTTAACAACGGCCTAGAACACGCTTTTATCCTTAAATGGGTTCCGATTTAAGGATAAAAACATGCGGCAATTCGAAGTACTGCAGCGGCCTTTGTCCACTTGAAAAGACACAGGGCGCTTTCGCCACGGATAAACTCCGCCCATGCCATGCGGCACAACTCTCGATGCCAACGGGGTGACATGAAGCCGGTCAGAATTCTCTTCGTTTGTCTTGGCAATATTTGCCGTTCGCCGCTCGCCGAGGGCGTCATGCGGGACCTCGCGCAGAAGGCCGGCCACGGGCAGGCGATTTCGGTCGATTCCGCCGGCATCGGCGCATGGCATGTCGGCGCTCCGCCGGATCAGCGGTCGATTTCGGTGGCGAAGGCGCACGGCATCGATATTGCGGCCCTGCGCGGGCGCCAGGTCAGCGCGGCGGATTTTGCGGCCTTCGACCTGATCCTCGGCATGGACATGAGCACCGTCCGCGACTTGAGCGTGCTCGCGCCGCCCGCAATGGCGGGCAAGGTGCATCTATTCATGCGTTATGCCACCGGTCGGGCGGGAGACGTTCCGGATCCCTATTACGAAGCGGCGGACGTCTTCGAAGCGCTCTACCAGATACTGGAAGCCGGGTGCTTGTCCCTGCTGGCAAGGCTCGAGGTTCGCGCCTCGTGAAGCGGAAAAACCTCTTCGGTCAGGTACGGACCGCCGCCGACCGAATCGCGCGACGACAGGAGAACGAAGCGGGAGACCGCAAAAGGTGAGGTGAGGAAATTGCCGCGCCCGGAAAGATAATTCACGACATCCTCGACGCGCGAGGAACGCAGCCTCGCGAGCGTCACGTGAGGCGTGAACTTGCGCGGGTCCGGCGGCAGGCCGAGGCGCTGGCAGATGCGTTCGATTTCCGCCTGGAGCGCAAACATTTCCGGGTCGTTGCTGACACCGGCCCAGACCGAATGCGGCTTTTTTGAGCCGAAGGCACCGGTGCCCGTCAGTTGCAGCTGGAATTCGGGGCGTTCGATCCGGTCGAGCCTTTCAACGATCTCGTCGGCGGTACGTCCGTCGACATCGCCGATGAAACGCAGAGTGATGTGATAGTTCTCCACATCAATCCATCGAGCTCCGGGAAGACCTCCGCGCAGCAAGGAAAGGCTCATTGCTGCATTGCGCGGAATTTCGAGGGCGGTAAACAGTCTCGGCATGGCGAGCTCCCCGAATCTCTTGCAGATGTCTTAGCGAATCACGCATCGAGTCTGCACGCAACTGTTATTTGGGCCGACAGAGTGTTAACTTTCTCTTAACTGTGGACCGATTGATCAGTCTCCTTTCGCAAGCCCTGCAATAAATCGTTCGGCGGCGGGCAGGAAGCGTTCGACCATCTCGCCGACGCCCCGGCTGTTCGGATGCATGCCATCCTCGAGCTTCAGCGCGCCGTCAGTCACAACGCCGTCGAGGAAGAACGGATAGAGCTCGAGATCATATTTCTGCGCCAGCTCCGGGTAGATGGGGTTGAAGCGGGCGGCATAGTCGGCACCCATGTTGGGCGGTGCCATCATGCCGGCAAGAAGCACCGCGATGCCGCGCTCCTTCAACCGGGAAATCATCGCCTCGAGATTTTTCCGCGACTGTTCCGGCGGAATACCCCGCAATGCGTCGTTCGCACCTAACTCGAGGATGACGCCTTTCGTTCCATCCGGCACCGACCAGTCGATGCGGGAAAGGCCGCCGGAGGTTGTATCTCCGGAAACGCCGGCATTGGTGATTGTGACGTCGAAGCCTTTGTTTTTCAATGCCTTTTCGAGTCGCGCAGGAAAGGCGTCCTCGGGCGGGAGCTGGAAGCCCGCCATCAGGCTGTCGCCGAAGCCGACGAGGCTTACACTCTCGGCGCGCACCGCTGACGATAACGCAATTGTCATTGCCAGGCTCAAGAAAAAGCGCAGAAAATCTTTTAATGCCATAGGCTCGTTCCTAAATCCCCGAGGGCAACCGTTTCGTCATCCGATCCAATTTCATATAGGGCTGTTTCCGCGTGGCAAGAACCATCATCGAGCTGAAAAATGCCGACTTGACGCTGGGCGAGGCGGCGGCCGCAGTCCATGTCCTGAAGGCTGTGAGCCTTACGGTTGACGCTGGCGAATCCGTCGGGATCGTCGGCCCATCCGGATCGGGAAAGTCGACGCTGCTGATGGTGCTGGCAGGTCTGGAGAGGCTCGACAGCGGAGAGATCACCATCGACGGGACTCCCTTGCACGGCCTGAGCGAGGACAAGCTTGCGGATTTCCGGGGTCGCAACGTCGGGATCGTCTTCCAGTCCTTTCACCTCATTCCCAACATGACCGCACTTGAAAACGTCGCGGTGCCGCTTGAGCTTGCGAATGTCCGCAACGCCTTCGACGTCGCGCGCCAGGAACTCGTCGCAGTCGGCCTCGGTGACCGGCTGACGCATTATCCGGGGCAGCTTTCGGGTGGCGAGCAGCAGCGCGTCGCGATCGCCCGTGCGCTGGCGCCGTCACCGAAGCTGCTGATCGCCGACGAACCGACCGGCAATCTCGACGCCGAGACCGGCCGGCAGATCGCCGATCTTCTCTTTGCGGAACAGCGCGAACGCGGCATGACGCTGGTTCTTGTTACGCATGATGCAGCACTTGCCGGGCGTTGCGGGCGGCAGGTGCAAGTGCGCTCCGGCGAGATCGTTTCCGGCGGGCATGCCGAATCGACGGCCGCCGCGGTTCGCCAGGAGGCGGCATCGGCATGAGCGAGACGGGCGCCATCAACCGCTTTCGCCCGTTTCTCGCCCTCAGACTGGCGCTGCGCGAAATGCGCGGCGGCCTCAAGGGCTTCTACATCTTCCTTGCCTGCATCGCGCTCGGCACCGCGGCGATCGCCGGCGTCAATTCGCTTTCACAGTCGATCAGCGCGACGATCGCGTCGCAGGGCCAAGAGCTCCTTGCCGGCGATATTCGCTTCGAACTCAACAATCGTGTGGCGACAGCCGAGGAGCAGGCCTTTCTCGACAGTCTCGGCAGCGTTTCCGCTTCCTCGGGTCTGCGTTCCATGGCGCGCCTCCCCGATGGATCCAACCAGGCGCTGGTCGAACTGAAGGCCGTCGACGGTGCTTACCCGCTCTACGGCACTCTTGAGAGTGAACCGGCAAGGCCGCTCGCCGAACTCCTGTCCAAACAGGGAGAGGTGTTCGGCGCGATCGCCGCGCCGCTGCTGCTCGAGCGTCTGGGCATCAGCCTCGGCGATGAAATCCTGATCGGCAATGCCCGCGTTCGGATCAGCGCAACGATCGTGCGGGAACCGGACGCGCTTTCCGACGGGTTCGGTTTCGCGCCGCGGCTGATGGTCTCGGCCGACGCGCTTTCTGCCTCGGGGCTCGTACAGACCGGCAGCCTCGTCGAGCACGGCTACAAGGTGAAGCTTGCCGATCCTCAGCGCGTCGCGTCCGTTCGCGCCGAGGCCGAGAAGCGATTCCCGTCGGCCGGCTGGTCGATCCGGACGAGCGGCAATGCCACCCCGTCGCTCAACGCCAATATCACGCGTTTCTCGCAGTTCCTGACCCTCGTCGGCCTGACGGCGCTGATCGTCGGGGGCGTGGGCGTCGCCAATGCCGTGCGCGCCTATCTCGATGGAAAGCGCAGCGTCATCGCGACCTTCAAATGCCTCGGCGCCCCGGCGTCACTGGTCGCCATGGTCTACCTTGCGCAGATCCTGATGATTGCGCTGATCGGTATTGGCATCGGCCTCGTTTTCGGCGCGCTGATCCCCTTCATCGCGGCCCAGTTCCTTGCCGATGTGCTGCCCGTTCCGACGTCGTTCCAGCTCTACCCGTCGGCGCTCGGCCTCGCGGCGCTTTTCGGCCTGCTGACGGCGCTCGCCTTCGCCATCCTGCCGCTCGGCCGCGCGCGCCGGGTGCCGCCAACGGCGCTCTTCCGGCAACAGGGTTTCGAACCGACCGGCTTTCCGGCCTGGCCCTATCTCGCAGGGGCTCTCGCCTGTCTTGCCGCGCTCGCCGGACTTGCCGTCTGGACGGCCTATGATCGCAGCATTTCGCTGATCTTCCTCGGCGCAATCGCCTTTGCCTTCATCCTGCTCAGGGGCGTGTCGTGGCTCATTTCCTGGCTGGCGCGGCGCAGCCCGCGGGTGAATTCGCCGGCGCTGAGATTGGCGATCGGCAATATCCATCGCCCCGGCGCCCTGACCCCGTCGGTGGTGCTGTCGCTGGGTCTCGGTCTCGCCCTGCTGGTGACGCTGGCGCTGATCGACGGCAATCTCCGGCGCGAACTCACCGGCGACATGGCCGAGCGCGCGCCCAACTTCTTCTTCGTCGACATCCAGGGCAGCGAGATCGAGGGGTTCCGGTCGCTGCTTGCGCAGGCGATGCCGGAGGGCAAGGTCGTCGAGGTGCCGATGCTGCGCGGGCGCATCGTGGCGTTCAACGGCGAGGACGTGAACAGCCGCAACGTACCGCCCGGCGGGCAATGGGTGCTGCGCGGGGACCGTGGCATCACCTATGCCAAAAATCGGCCGGAGAACTCGACGCTGACCGAAGGTACCTGGTGGCCCGAGGACTACCAGGGGGAGCCGCTGGTCTCTTTCTCGGCGGAGGAGGCCCGCGAACTCGGCCTGAAACTCGGCGACGCGGTGACCGTCAACGTGCTCGGCCGCAACATCACCGCGAAGATCGCCAATTTCCGCAATGTCGAATGGGAATCCTTGTCGATCAACTTCGTCATGGTCTTTTCGCCCAACACCTTTGCCGGTGCGCCGCACGCCTGGCTCGCAACCGTCATCGATCCGGATGCCACGGCCAAGGAGGAAGCGGCGGTCTTGAAGTCGGTCACCAATACCTATCCCACGATCACCAGTGTGCGCGTCAAGGATGCTCTCGATATCGTCAACACGCTTCTCGCACAGCTTGCCACGGCCATCCGCGCCGCCGCCGCCGTCGCCCTTATCGCATCGGTTCTCGTTCTTGCGGGGGCGCTCGCCGCCGGCAATCGGGCGCGCATTCACGATGCGGTGGTGTTGAAGACGCTGGGCGCCACGCGCGGCACGCTGATCCGCGCCTTCAGCTACGAATACATCATTCTCGGCTTCGCAACCGCCGTGTTCGCGCTGTTTGCCGGGGGCGTTTCCGCCTGGTTCGTCGTCAGCCGCGTGATGACGCTGCCGTCCGATTTCCTCCCGGATGTCGCGGTCGCCACAATCGTGATCGCGCTTGTCATGACCGTCGGCATCGGTCTTGCCGGAACCTGGCGCATTCTCGGCCAGAAGGCCGCTCCGGTGCTGCGTGAATTGTGAGCGCCGAAATTAACCGTAAATCACCCTTGTTTGATGGCTCAGGCCCCGGCTTTGCGCGATTCCGGCTCTTGCGGGTCTTGTGCGTGATCCGTTTCAACATCATATTTGTCCACAGGCATGCTGGAGCCCCGCAGCGGCGCCTGGGCGCTTGAAGGACAAGCACTTACCGCCCGACACCGTCACTCCAACCGGGGCTTAAATGAGGAAACAATGGCTGATCTGAGAAACTACCAAACCCGAATGTCGCCCGCCGGCGCTCAGGCGGGTGCCGTGATCGACGAAGGCCTTCGCGCTTACATGCTGAAGGTCTACAACCTGATGGCTCTCGGGCTGGCGATCACAGGTGTAGCAGCTTACGGAACCTATGCGCTTGCCGTCTCCAATCCGGCATTCGCCCAGCTCATCTACGCTTCGCCCTTGAAGTGGGTCGTAATGCTGGCGCCGCTGGCGCTGGTCTTCTTCATGAGCTTCCGCATCAATTCGATGAGCGTCTCCGCAGCGCAGACGACGTTCTGGATCTACGCCGCCTTGATGGGGGTTTCGCTGTCCTCGATCTTCCTGGTCTTCACCGGCCAGAGCATCGTGCAGACGTTCTTCGTCACGGCCGCCTCCTTCGGCGCCCTGTCGCTTTACGGCTACACGACGAAGAAAGATCTGTCGGGCTTCGGCACGTTCCTGATCATGGGCCTCTTCGGCCTGATCATTGCGTCGATCGTGAACATCTTCCTGGCGTCTTCGGCGCTCGCATTCGCGATCTCGGTCATCGGTGTGCTGGTCTTCGCCGGCCTGACCGCCTACGACACGCAGAAGATCAAGGAAATGTACTACGAGGCCGATGACGTCGCGGTTGCTGGCCGCAAGGCCATCATGGGCGCGCTGACGCTCTATCTCGATTTCATCAACCTGTTCATGTTCCTGCTGCAGTTCCTGGGCAACAGGAACGAGTAGTCAGACGCGCATTTACAGAAAAGGCGGCTTCGGCCGCCTTTTTTGTTGTCGCGTCGTCGTGCGTCCGATTGGATGCGCGGCGCCGTAAAGTAGAGCGGCCTTGATCGCGCCGTCCGATCCATGCGATTTGATCGGGATCAGCCAACATCACGAAGTCCCATGTCTGTCACTCTCCGCGACGCCGTCGCTGCCGATCTTCCCGCAATTACCGAAATCTACCGCGAGTCCGTTCTGAACGGCGTGGCGACCTACGAGATAACACCGCCCTCCGAGGCGGAGATGGCGCTGCGCTTTTCGACGATAACCGGCAACGGCTATCCCTACATCGTGGCACAGGAGGACTACGGCAGAGCGATCATCGGTTACGCCTACGCTTCCGCATTCCGCACGCGGACGGCCTATCGCTTCCTGGTGGAGGATTCCATCTATCTTGCGCCGGAGGCCCGGGGCAAAGGCGTGGGCAGGGCGTTGCTGGCGGAGCTGGTCAAACGGTGCACCGCGCTTGGCTTCCGCCAGATGGTCGCGGTGATCGGCGGCGCGCATCCGTCATCGATTGCATTGCATCGCGCTCTCGGCTTCGAGCATCAGGGGTTCATGAAGGCGACCGGTTTCAAGCACGGGCGCTGGCTCGACACGGCGATCATGCAGCTCGCGCTCGGAGACGGAGCGGCTTCGGACCCGGACGAGGGCGCCTACCCCGATACGCTCTACCGGACCTAGCGCATCGGACCCGATTTTCGGAAGGCACGATGCGTGGAATCAAAGAGTTACAGCGTCCTTTGTGCGTCCTAAAGGATGCACGGCGCTGTAAGTCGCGTCGGGTCATCGCTCCTATGCATGTCGTTGTCCCAAAACCGCTGCACACTTTTGGATGACATGCGTTAAGTCAGGTCGGCTTTGGGTGGCGGGCTTGCACCTCTTCCCGTTCGCAAGAAGAGCGAACTTGAGGCGCACAAAGGCCTTCGACCCGCCTGCGGGGGAAGGCGCCGGCAGGCGGATGAGGGGCAATTCCACAGGAGATATCGCGTCAGGTCTCGACGAGTTTCAGGACCTTGTCGAACACCTTGAGCACCAGGGCAAGCTCATGGCCGCGCTTCAGGATCGTGCCATGGGCATTGAGCACGCTGTAGGCGCCCTGCTTTGCCGCAAGCTTCGGGTTTTTCTCGATCCGGTAGAGCGGTGTCTCCCCCGATCGCTTGAACACGGAGAAAACGGCTCGATCCTTCGTGTGGTCGATCGCATAGTCGCGCCATTCGCCCTCGCCGACCATACGGCCATAGACCCGCAAAATCTGGTCCAGCTCGCGGCGATGAAATGTAACGGGTGGGGGATTCCTGGCGCTCTTGTATTCGTGAAAGTCGACCACTTGCGACGTGGCCTGGCCCTGGCGACGCGTCTCGCCTTCCGGTAAATCCGGTTGATCAGTCATCAGTATTTCGGCCTTCTGATGTGACAGGACTACGACAGTGTGCCTGACACGAGCGGAAAAGCAAGTCGGAAGCCGGTGAACAATGCCGGCAATTCTTGTCCTTGCCGCAATTCAGTCAAATCGGCGCCCCAATTCACGGCAAGACTTCCACCGCTGCCGGACAGAGTCGTTGCCACCGTATGTCCGGACAGGTCGTCATGCTGCGGGAGATTACGAACGCAGACATGACCGGTTCGGTCCGGTAACTTCGAACCCTCAGCCCCAGCCCCTCGATGCTGCCGGGCCGAACCACCCCCTTCTCAGAAAATCCCCTGTGTCGGAAATCACCGGGTTCAAAGCTTGCCCTGCGGGCCGGCAAGAACAGCTGCCGCTCCGACAATGGCCCCCGGCGTTTCCGCGTCCTTCATCGATTGCAGCAGGACGGCGCAGCCACTGTTGCCCTTTCCCTCGATCAGGACGGAGGCGGGCAAGGTGAATTCGGCCGGCTTGCCATCCCACATGCCGATCGTCTGGATGTCGCGCACGGCATGCCAATAGGCGATCTGCTTGCCGCTGTTTTCGCCCTTCTCGACATCGACCACCTTGGCCCGCTCGAAATAGACGACGACGACATTTGCCTTGCCTTCGCCGGCCCCGACCTTGATCGAGATTCCACCGTCGCCAATCGCCGCCTGCACCGGAACGGCCAGTCCCCGGCCCTCCGTGTTCATTGCGTCGAGCCGACTCCTGATCGCCTGCAGGTTGGCGCCGTTGAGATGATCGCGCCCGTTGAGGACCGCTTGCGGCGTATAGACGCCGTTGCGGCCGAGCATGCGCGCATAGGCATATTGCCGTTCGGTATTTTCCTTGGAAGCGAGCGTGTCCGCCCAGCCGAGATAGTTCCAGTAGTCGACGTGATAGGCGAGCGCGACGACGTCGCCCTCGTCGACCAGCTTCTTGAGCGCCGCGTCCGCCGGCGGGCAGGAGGAGCAGCCCTGGCTGGTGAAGAGTTCGACCACGCCCTTGACTGTTTTTCCGTCATCCGCCGCAACCGCTCCGCAGCCTGCCCCCAGAAAGCCTATCGTCAGGGCGAGACGCCGGATGGTTGTGTTATAGGCGAATGTCATGGCGTCACTTTTTTATAGGCAGGCTCGAATGCTGGAGTTCATACATACGACGGCCATTCTTCAACGGAAAGTCACGTTGGAGT
This sequence comes from Sinorhizobium terangae, assembly GCF_029714365.1. Lineage (NCBI taxonomy): Bacteria > Pseudomonadati > Pseudomonadota > Alphaproteobacteria > Hyphomicrobiales > Rhizobiaceae > Sinorhizobium > Sinorhizobium terangae. The sequence goes on along the minus strand of NZ_CP121659.1, from coordinate 3,398,979 downwards.
GAGCATTTCACCGCTTATCGATACGGGGACGTGAAAAAGCCGGGGCACCATTCGATGCCCCGGCTCTCAAGCCGTGAAAACGTCAGCAGGCTCAGGCTGCGAGGTCGCGCAGAACCGTCTGCAGGATGCCGCCGTTGTTGACGTAGGTGACCTCGTCAAGCGTGTCGATGCGGCAGATCAGCGGAACTTCCTTGACCGAGCCGTCGCCATAGGTGATCCGGGCCACGCGCTTCTCGCGCGGCTGGACTTTGGCGAGGTTGTCGATGGTCACGACCTCGTCGCCCTTCAAGCCCAGCTGCTCCCAGGTCATGCCTTCCTCGAAGACGAAGGGGATAACGCCCATGCCGACGAGGTTCGAGCGGTGGATGCGCTCGAAGGACTGGGCGATCACCGCCTTGACGCCGAGCAGGTTGGTGCCCTTGGCCGCCCAGTCGCGCGACGAACCGTTGCCGTATTCGACGCCGGCGAAGATGACGAGCGGAACGCCTTCTTCCTTGTACTGCATGGCGGCGTCGTAGATCGACATCTCTTCCTTGGACGGATAGTGGATGGTGTAGCCACCTTCCTTGCCGTTCGGGCCGAGCATGTGGTTGCGGATGCGGATGTTGGCGAAGGTGCCGCGCATCATCACCTCATGGTTGCCGCGACGCGTGCCGTACTGGTTGAAGTCGGCGACGCCGACGCCATGGCCGAGCAGGTAGGAGCCTGCCGGCGACTGAGCCTTGATCGAACCGGCCGGAGAAATGTGGTCGGTGGTGATCTTGTCGCCGAAGAGACCGAGGACGCGGGCGCCTTTGATGTCGGAAATGCCAGCGCCCTTCTTGCCCATGCCGACGAAGTAGGGCGGGTTCTGGACATAGGTGGAAGCCTCGTCCCAGGCATAGGTTTGCCCGGCCGGAACCTGAACCGCCTGCCAGTTGGCGTCGCCCTTGAACACGTCCGCATATTTCGTCGCATAGAGTTCGCGCGTGACATACTTGAAGATGAAGTCCTGGATCTCCTGCGAGGTCGGCCAGATGTCCTTCAAGTATACCGGCTTGCCGTCCTTGTCCTCGCCGATCGGCTCCTTGGTCAGGTCCTTCTGCACCGTGCCGGCCAGCGCATAGGCGACGACGAGCGGCGGCGAGGCGAGGTAGTTCGCCTGGACGTCTGGCGAAATGCGTCCCTCGAAGTTGCGGTTGCCGGAGAGAACGCCGGCGGCGATCAGGCCCTTGTCGTTGATCGTCTTCGAGATCGGGCCCGGCAGCGGTCCGGAGTTGCCGATGCAGGTGGTGCAGCCGAAGCCGACCAGGTTGAAGCCGAGCTTGTCGAGGTCGGCCTGCAGGCCGGACTTCGCCAGATATTCGCCGACAACCTGCGATCCGGGTGCGAGCGAGGTCTTGACCCACGGCTTCGTCTTCAGGCCCTTGGCGACCGCGTTGCGGGCGAGCAGGCCGGCGGCGATGAGTACCGACGGGTTCGACGTGTTGGTGCAGGAGGTGATGGCAGCGATCGTAACGTCGCCGTGGCCAAGGTCGAAATCCGTGCCTTCGACCTTGTAGCGGTTCGAAAGCTGGCCGGGCTTCTTGTAGTCGCTTTCGAGCGCGGTTGCGAAGCCGGAGGCGATGTTTTCCAGCGAGATGCGGCCTTCCGGACGCTTGGGACCGGCCATCGACGGCACGACGTCGCCGAGGTCGAGTTCCAGCGTGTCGGTGAAGACGAGATCGGAGCCATCGCCTTCGCGCCACATGCCCTGCGCCTTCGAGTAAGCTTCGACCAGCGCGATACGCTGTTCTTCACGGCCGGACATGGTGAGGTAATTGATGGTTTCGGCATCGACCGGGAAGAAGCCGCAGGTCGCGCCGTATTCCGGACCCATGTTGCCGATCGTCGCGCGGTCGGCGAGCGTCATGTTGTCGAGGCCCTGGCCGAAGAATTCGACGAACTTCGAGACCACGCCCTTCTTGCGCAGCATCTGGACGACCGTCAGCACCAGGTCGGTCGCGGTGACGCCTTCCTTGAGCTTGCCGGTCAGCTTGAAGCCAATGACTTCCGGCAGCAGCATGGAGACCGGCTGTCCGAGCATCGCGGCTTCCGCTTCGATGCCGCCGACGCCCCAGCCGAGCACACCAAGGCCGTTGATCATAGTGGTGTGGCTGTCGGTGCCGACGCAGGTATCCGGGTAGGCGGTGACTTCGCCGTCCTCTTCGCGGGTCCAGACCGTCTGGCCGAGATACTCGAGATTGACCTGATGACAGATGCCGGTGCCCGGCGGCACGACGCGGAAGTTCTTGAAGGCCTGCTGGCCCCACTTCAGGAAGCGGTAGCGCTCACCGTTGCGCTGGTATTCCAGTTCGACGTTGCGGGCAAAGGCCTGGGGCGTGCCGAATTCGTCGACGATGACGGAGTGGTCGATGACGAGGTCGACGGGGACGAGCGGGTTGATCTTCTCCGCGTCGCCGCCGAGCGAAACCATGGCGTCGCGCATCGCCGCGAGGTCGACGACGGCCGGAACGCCGGTGAAGTCCTGCATCAGCACGCGCGCCGGGCGGTAGGCGATTTCGTTTTCCGCAGTGCCCTTGTCGCTGAGCCACGCGGCGACGTTCTCGATGTCCTTCTTGGTGACCGAGCGGCCATCCTCATTGCGCAGCAGGTTTTCCAGCAACACCTTCATCGAATAGGGGAGCTTCGAGACACCGGCAAGGCCGTTCGCTTCCGCCTTCGGAAGGCTGTAATAGACATATTCCACGCCATTGACGGTGAGCGTGGAGCGACAATTGAAACTGTCTAGGGATTTGGACACTGGATAATACCCCGTTCCGTCTGATCGCCAAAAGCTGACGTACGAACGCCCGAGCGCCTGTGAAGCGCGAAATGGGATGCGGGTGCGGCCATTTCCGCTGTCCGTACGTGGAATGTCATTCCATGTTCGGCGCTTGGATGATATTCACGCCGACCGCTGGCGTGTTGGCCGCGTTATAGATAATTTCTCCAGATGGTGCCAGACCAACCAAGGTTCAATCGGAACTTTTTTTGCTGTGCGGCAACGAGCGTCAAGGGAAGCTGAAAATACATGCGCCTGCTGGCTGAAGGTTTGAGTGCGAGGCGCGGCGAGGACCTGATTTTTAACGATATTTCCTTTGCTCTCGGAGAGGGAGAGGCCCTTGTGATCACGGGGCCGAACGGCTCCGGCAAGTCGACCTTGCTTAGGGTGCTCGCAGGTCTTTTGCGGGCCGAATCGGGCACGTTCAGAATCGAGGGGGGACCGGCGGAATTCGCGCATCCCCATGAGCTCAGCCATTATCTCGGGCATCGCAACGCAATGAAGCGGGAACTGACCGTCCGGGAAAATCTTTCCTTCTGGCAGCGGTTCATGGGTGATTCGCCAGGAGGGTCCGGGGTCGACATCGCGGCGGCCGCCGAAGCCGTCGGGCTTGCCGGCATCACGCACCTGCCCTTCGGCTATCTCTCTGCAGGCCAGCAACGGCGCATGGCCATGGCCAAGCTCCTCGTCGCCTACCGGCCGATCTGGTTGCTCGACGAGCCGACCGCCGCGCTCGATGCGGGGGCGGACCGGTTGTTCGCCGGACTTGTGAAGGCGCATCTCGAAGGCGGCGGTATCCTCATTGCCGCGACGCATCAGCCTCTTGGGTTCGGGTCGGCGCAGAGCTTGCAGATGAAGGGGTTCACGCATTGATCGCCCTCTTCTTCCGCGACCTCAAGCTTTCCGTGCGCGCCGGTGGCGGCGCGATGATCGGCGTGCTGTTCTTCATGACCGTCGTTGCGGTCGTCCCCTTCGGGGTCGGGCCGGATCTCAATCTCCTGTCGCGTATCGGTCCGGCGATGCTTTGGATCGGCGCGCTGCTCGCGTCACTGCTCGGCCTCGACCGTCTTTTCCAGGCGGAGCGCGAGGATGGGTCGCTCGATCTCCTGCTGATGCAGGAAACACCGTTGCTCATGACCGTATTCGTCAAGTGCGCGGCTCATTGGGCCGCGACCGGCCTGCCGCTTGTCATCGCCTCGCCGCTGCTCGGCCTTTTCATGAATATGAACGAGTTGGCGATCGGTGCGACCATGCTCACGCTCCTTGCCGGAACGCCCGCGATCACCTTCATCGGCGCGGTCGGTGCCGCGGTCGCGGTCGCCTTGCCGCGGGGCGGGCTGCTCGTCTCGATCCTCGTCCTGCCGCTTGCCATCCCCGTGCTGATCTTCGGTGTCAGTGCGGTCTATGCGGCGATCGAGGACCCCGCCCCGTTTCTGCCGCCTTTCATGATATTGATGGCGATAACCCTGTTCTTCGCAGTGATCGGTCCCGTCGCGGCAGCCGCGGCGCTCAGGCATTCGGCTGATTGAGGCGTGCGATATGCGCTAACGCAATCGTGATTGATCACGGCGTAATTCCTTAGATCGAAATCGTTCTGAGGCTAAAATCATGCAGTCATTCAGGGTGCTGCAGCGACCGTTGCGCGTCTAAAGGACGCGCGGCGCTGCAGGTCAATTGCGGAAGGGATGCTTCCGCGTTAAAGAGCCGTCATGAGCGAAAACAGCCTGGCTATCCGCAAATTCAGCGATCTCGCCAACCCGACCCGGTTTCTGGCGCTGGCTGACCGTGTCCTGCCCTGGTTTGCCGCCGCCACCGCCCTGTTCTTCGCCGCCGGTCTCTGGCTTTCATTCACGACCGAAGGTGACTACCAGCAGGGCGAGACGGTGCGCATCATGTATCTGCATGTGCCGGCCGCCTGGCTGTCGATGATGTGCTACACGGTGATGGCGATCTCGGCGCTCGGCACGCTCGTCTGGCGCCACCCGCTCGCCGATGTTTCCGCCAAGGCGGCCGCGCCGATCGGCGCCTGCTTCACCTTTCTCGCGCTGGTCACCGGTTCGCTCTGGGGCAAGCCGATGTGGGGAGCCTGGTGGGTCTGGGATGCGCGGCTCACCTCGGTCTTCGTGCTCTTCCTCATGTATCTCGGGCTGATTGCGCTCAACCGCGCCATGGACGATCCGGCCCGTTCTGCCCGCGTCTCCGCCGTTCTCGTGCTGGTCGGCTTCGTCAACATTCCGATCATCAAGTTCTCGGTCGAATGGTGGAACACGCTGCATCAGCCGGCGAGCGTTCTGCGTTTCGGTGGGCCGACGATCGATCCCGAGTTTTTGCGGCCGCTTCTCATTATGGCGGTCGCTTTCACGCTGCTGTTCTTCACGCTGCACATTGCGGCGATGCGCAACGAGATCTGGCGTCGCCGGGTCACGTCGCTCCGCCGTCAGGCTGTTCGCAACGCCGGCCGGGAGGCACAGACACTATGATGAGCCACGCCGCCTATGTCTTTGCGAGCTACGCCGTCGCCGCCGTTACGGTGGCGGGACTCGTGTTCTGGGTCATCGGCGATGGCCGCGCCCGTCAGCGTGAGCTGAAGGAGCTCGAGGCGGCAGGCATCCGACGCCGCTCGGCGGAGGCTTCTAGCGGAGCCGGCCGATGAGCAGCACCCACGCACCCCAGCCGGACGAGCGTAAGCCCGGCGCATTGCGTTTCGTGTTCGCGGCGCTGCCGCTCGTCATCTTCGCGGCATTAGCGCTGATCTTCTGGAGCCAGCTGAATTCCGGCAGGGATATCAGCGAAATCCCCTCGGCACTGATCGGCACCAAGGCGCCTAAGCTCGACCTGCCGCCGCTTGAAGGCGCGGCGCTTGCGGGCCAGCCGATGCCGGCACTCAACGATGCGGCAATCAAGGGCAGGCTGACGCTCGTCAATGTCTGGGCCTCCTGGTGCGTGCCCTGCCGGCAGGAGCACCCGATCATCCTCGAGCTCTCCAAGGATCCGCGGCTTCTGGTCGTCGGCATCAATTACAAGGACCAGAACGAAAACGCGTTGCGTTTCCTGGGTGAGCTCGGCAATCCGTTCTCGGCGATCGGTGTCGATCCGCGCGGCAAGGCCGCGATCGACTGGGGCGTCTACGGCATCCCGGAGTCCTATCTCGTCGGCGCCGACGGCACGATCCTTTACAAGCGCGTCGGCCCGTTCGACGAACGCAGCCTCAAGGAAGGGCTGATGCCGGCGATCGAAAAGGCGCTCGCGGGTTCGTGACGGGCCCAGCGGCTCTTTCGTCCCACAATTTGCCCCTCATCCCGCTGCCGCGACCTTCTCCCCGCACGCGGGGCGAAGGGACTTGCGGCACTCGCCCGCCCCTCCTCACCGAAGGCGGTCATGGCTTGGGAAGAAGAGAAGGTAGCGAATTTCCAGTTCTCCCCCCGTACGTGTAGCGATGGGATTTAGGTGGGCGCCGCGAGTCTCCTTCGCCCCGCGTGCGGGGAGAAGGTGGCCGGCAGGCCGGATGAGGGGCGAATGCGGACGAATTAAAGCCCCGCCTGCCATGCCTTCACCGCATCGAGCGGCCAGACGAGCATCAGCACGTTCAAGGTCAGGTTGTCGCGCACCGTCCAGGCGGTGAAGAGCTCCAGCACGATTGCGATTGCGACGGTCACAGCGACCGGTAGCCGCGATGCGAGCAGGAAGCCAGTCGCCATGGCGAGTGTATCCATGGTGGAGTTCAGGATGCTGTCGCCGAAATAGTCGAGCGAGATCGTTGCCGAACGGTAGCGGTTGATCACCATCGGCGTGTTTTCGGCAATTTCCCAAGCGGATTCGATTACGGTCGCAAACAGGAGGCGCGCGCTCAGCGGCTTTCCGCGCAGGAATAGGTGACCGAGACCGTAAAAGAGGAAGCCGTGAATGATATGGGACGGCGTGTACCAGTCGCTGAGGTGCTGCGAGTTGCCGCTGGACTTGACCACGCCTTCCCACAGCTTGACGTAGCCGCATTCGCAGATCCACAGCCGGCCCATGAGATGCTGTGTCAGTATCTGAATCGCAAGCACACCAAGGCAGGCGATCAGCCAGAACCAGGCCCAGCGCTGTCTGTTGTCGTCGGTCCCGGCCGCGATCGTCACTCGGCGCTTTCCTGTTCGAGCGAATGTTTCATGATCAGCGGCATCTGGGCAAGGGTGAAGACAATGGTGATCGGCATCGTTCCCCAGACCTTGAAGGCCACCCAGAAATCCGTCGAGAAGGTTCGCCAGACAATCTCGTTCAGCACCGCGAGGAACAGGAAGAACAGACCCCAGCGGATGGTGAGCTTCCGCCAGCCATCCTCGTCCAGCCTGAAGGCGGAATGGAAGACGTAGCCGAGCAGGGATTTGCCGAACAGGAGGCCGCCGAGCAGGATCGCGCCGAAGAGCGTGTTGACGATCGTCGGCTTCATCTTGATGAACGTGTCATTCTGCAGCCAGAGCGTCAGCGCGCCGAAGACGAAGACGACGATTCCGGAAACGAGCGGCATCATCGGCAGCGTTCGGGTCAGCATCCAGGAAGCGACAAGCGCAATCGCCGTTGCCGCCATGAAGAGCCCGGTGGCGATGAAGATCGGTCCACCGAGTTCGGCAAGCATGGGAAAGCGGCCCGCCAGCCAGTCGCCGCGGGAATTGGCGAAGAAGAAGACCATGAGCGGCCCGAGCTCCAGCACGAGCTTAAGGAGTGGGCTCACCTCTGTCCGCGCCTTGGCGGCTTCGATTGTCGACATATGCGGATCCTGTTCTTGCATATCGCGCCTTCTACCGCGCCACGCGTCTTACGGGACGCGCAAAGGCCGCTGTAGCATTTGAGTTGCTGCATTCTCCTTAAATCGGGCTCGATTCAAGGAGAATGCACCGGAGCGGGTGGAAACACTTCCTCGCCCCATCCGGCTGCTCATAACACCAGCATTGCGGCAAAACCATATCAACGAGGCGGGCGGTGTCCAAACGTCCTTCGAACCATTGTCTGCTGTCGCCATCAGGCGGCAACGCCGGCGATCGCATCGGCGAAATCCTTTGCCTCGAAGGGTTCGAGATCGTCGACGCCCTCGCCGACACCGATGAAATAGACCGGCAGCTTATGCTTGGCGGAGATCGCGACGAGAATGCCGCCGCGCGCCGTGCCGTCGAGCTTGGTCATGATCAGGCCGCTGACGCCCGCGACGTTGCGGAAGATCTCGACCTGCTGGAGGGCATTCTGCCCGGTCGTCGCGTCCAGCGTCTGCAGGACCGTATGCGGCGCGTCCGGGTCGAGCTTGCCGAGGACGCGGACGATCTTTTCGAGCTCCGCCATCAGCTCGGCCTTGTTCTGCAGCCGCCCGGCCGTGTCGATGATCAGCACGTCCGACTTCTTCTCGCGCGCGAGCTGGAACGCCTCATAGGCTAGGCCGGCTGCGTCGGCGCCGAGCTTCGAGGACACGATGTCGGATTTCGTCCGATCGGCCCAGATCTTCAATTGCTCGATCGCTGCGGCGCGGAACGTGTCGCCGGCCGCAAGCATCACTTTCAGGCCCGCGCCGGAAAGCTTGGCGGCAAGCTTGCCGATCGTCGTGGTCTTGCCGGTGCCGTTGACTCCGACGACGAGGATCACATGCGGCTTGTGGCTGAGATCGAGTTCGAGCGGCTTGGCCACCGGTGCCAGCACCTTCGTGATCTCGCCGGCCATGATGCGCGACACGTCCTCGCCGGAGACGTCCTTGCCATAGCGCTCGGAGGCGAGCGTATCGGTGATGCGCATTGCCGTCTCGACGCCGAGATCGGCCTGGATCAGCAGGTCTTCGAGATCCTGCAGCGTCGCCTCGTCGAGCTTCCTCTTGGTGAAGAGGCTGGTGATCTGGCCCTTCAGGTGGGACGAGGAGCGCGCAAGACCGCGGCGCAGGCGCTGGTACCAGGGAAGCTTCGGCTGAGGGGCGGGCGCTGCTTCCTTCGGACGCTTGTCGGCGGTGGCAAAGCCTTTGGGGAGGCTTGATGCCGTTGCGATTTGATCTTCCCGCTTGTGGGGGAGATGCCCCGAAGGGACAGAGGGAGGTGTCGCCGCTCGAGCCTCTTCCTCTTGCTTCTCGGCGTATCCGGAAGCGGCCTCACCCCCCTCTGCCCTGCCGGGCATCTCCCCCACAGGCGGGGAGATTGGAGGAGGCGCGCGCTCGTCTTTCACCGGAACGGTTTCGTCCGCGGCTGCGTCTTCATGGGCGGCGAAGTCGGGGCTTGCCTCGGCGTTCTCGCCTCTCGTATCGGTGTCTTCTGCGCTTGTGTCGGGCGAAGCGGCGATATCGTTCACACCGGCCGCTTTCTCCGCAGCGCGGGTCTGTTCGTCCTCTGCGGTTACCTCGGTCTCCGCCTGATCTCCCCTCTTGTGGGGGAGATGTCCCGAAGGGACAGAGGGGGGTGTGGCGGCCTTGGCCCTTTCACCTTCGCGCGTCTCGGCGTGATCAGATGGGGACGCACCCCCCTCTGCCCTGCCGGGCATCTCCCCCACAAGCGGGGAGATTGGGGGAGGCGCGCTCTCGTCCTCCACCGGGACAGTTTCGTGCACGGCAATGTCTTCATACGCGGCTATATCGAGGCTTGCGTCGGCATTCCCGCCTTTCGTATTGGCGTCATCGGCGCTTGTGTCGGGCGATGCGGCAATATCGTCCACACCACCTGCGGCCTCTCCAGCGCGGGCCTGCTTCTCGGCGGTCGCCTTGGGCTCCACCCCCTCTCCCCCCTCGTGGGGAAGATGTCCCGAAGGGACAGAGGGGGTCGTCGCAGCCCCGCTGGAGACCGCGTCCGGTGCCGCTTCCGGCGCCTCCTGCGGCGGCGCGGGTTTCTCCTCTACGGCGCCTTTGCCAAAGGAGAAGATCTTTTTGATGAAACCAATCGCCATGAGAATTCTCGGATTTCAGGCCGCAGCCATCTGTTTTTGTTGCATCGTCAGATGCTTGCCATTGTGGCCGGTAATTGTGACAGCAACGAGCGACCGCGGCTCGAGGCCGGCCGCATCGACGAGTGTGAAGTTTTCGGTGTGCGCCAGCCCGTTCATCTCGACCAGAATTGTCTGCTTGCTGCCGATCATGCGATCGAGATGGGCGGCGTGGAGTTCCGCCCCTTTGGCGCGCAGGCGGGCGGCGCGCTCCTTGACGAGCGCACGGTCGAGCTGCGGCATGCGCGCGGCCGCCGTGCCGGGGCGCGGGCTATAGGGAAAGACGTGGAGATGGGCGATGCCGCAGTCCTCCGCAAGGCGCGCGGCATTTGCGAACATCGCATCGGTTTCGGTCGGAAAGCCGGCGATCATGTCGGCGCCGAAGCTGATCTCGGGCCTCAAACCGCGTACCTCGTTGCAGAAGGCGCGGGCGTCGGCGCTCGAATGGCGCCGCTTCATCCGCTTCAGGATCATGTCGTCGCCGTGCTGGAGCGAAAGATGCAGATGCGGCATGAAGCGCGGCTCGTCGGCGATGAGGTCAAGGAGATGCCGGTCCGCCTCGATGCTGTCGATTGACGAGAGGCGCAGGCGCAGGATTTCCGGCACCTGCTTCAACAGCGTCTTGGCAAGCAGACCGAGTGTCGGCGTTCCGGGGAGATCGGCGCCATAGCTCGTCGCATCGACGCCGGTCAGCACAATCTCGCGATATCCGCTTTCGACGAGCCGGCGGGCCTGATCGACGACGGCGCCCATCGGCACGGAGCGGGAATTGCCGCGGCCATAGGGGATGATGCAGAAGGTGCAGCGGTGGTCGCAGCCGTTCTGCACCTGGATGAAGGCCCGGACGTGGCCGTCGATGTGTTTGACCATCTGCGGCGCGGTGGCGCGCACGCTCATGATATCGTTGACGCGCAGCTTCTCCTCTGCCGAAACGCCGAAATCCGGCAGCGAGCGATAGGACGTGCTCTTGAGCTTCTCTTCGTTGCCGAGGACCGCATCCACCTCGGCCATTTCGGCAAAGGTTTCCTTCTCGGTCTGGGCGGCGCAGCCGGTGACGATGATGCGGGCGTGCGGGTTGTCGCGGCGGGCACGGCGGATCGCCTGGCGTGCCTGGCGCACGGCCTCGGCGGTGACCGCGCAGGTGTTGACGAGTATGGCGTTGTTCAGTCCCGCCTTCTCGGCCTCGGCCCGCATCACTTCCGATTCATAGGTATTGAGGCGGCAGCCGAAGGTTATGACCTCGACGCCGCTCAAAGCGCCCGCGCTCCGCTTTCGCCAGCCGCTGCACGATCGCGCTGAAAGGCGCCGGTGGCGGGATCAAGCGTGCCCGACCATTCCCACTCGGCCGGCCCCGTCATGATCACGTGGTCGTCCTTCTCGCGCCATTCGATGAGGAGGGGCCCGCCAGGAACGTTCACGGTTACCGTCCGCTCCGTGCGGCCAGTTCTTGCGCCGCTGACGGCGGCGGCACAAGCTGCCGAGCCGCAGGCAAGCGTCAGCCCTGCGCCACGCTCCCAGGTCCTGAGATCCATCTCGTCGCGCGAACGGACGCGGGCGATCGAGATATTGGCGCGCTCCGGGAAGATCGGATGATTTTCAAGGAGCGGCCCGAAGCGATCGAGCTCGTAGGACGAGACGTCGTTCTCGACCCAGAAGATCGCATGCGGATTGCCCATCGAGGCGACGGAAGGTGAGTGCAGGACCGGAGCGTCGATCGGCCCGATCTGCAATTCGATCCGACGCGTGTCATGAAATTCCTCGGCGAGCGGAATCTCGTCCCAGCCGAAGCGTGGGCGTCCCATGTCGACCGAGATCGCCCCGTCCTCATGCTCCTTCGCTTCGAGCAGGCCCGCAACGGTATGGAAGAGGAAGGCCTTCTTGCCGGTTTCGGCGGCGAGCGCCTGCACGACGCAACGGGTGCCATTGCCGCAGGCCTGCGCCATCGATCCGTCCGAGTTGATGATGTCGATCCAGGCATCGGTGCCGGCGGCCTTCGGATCGTGGATCGCCATGATCTGGTCGAACTCGGTCGCCGGATCGGCATTGAGCGCGACCGCAGCATGAGGCGTGACGCGATCCTTCCGGCCGCGCATGTCGACAACCAGGATCTTGTTCCCAAGCCCGTTCATCCTGGCAAATTGCACGCTGTCGGCCATGTCGCGATTATCCAAACTCGCCTCCACTTCGGGGAGGCGTCCTTCATTTGCGCTGTATATGGCGGAAAAGCCCGGAAATTACCAGTGCCGGCTTCATTCGGCCTTCGATGCGGTCGCGGGAACGTCGAAGATCTCGCCGGGACGCATCGCCCTGAAACGCGCCCGCTCGATGCCGGCGCTGTCGAGTGCCGCCTCCAGGGCTCGCAGCGGCTCTTCGATCCCTTCATTGGTCAATCGGAACGTGCCCCAATGGTGCCCGGCGACGTGTTCGGCGCCGCAGGCGATCATGCCCATGACCGCTTCTTCCGGATTCTGGTGCTGGGACGCCATGAACCAGCGCGGCTCGTAGGAGCCGAACGGCAGGTTGGCGAGGCGGAACGGGCCGTGTTTGGCGCGGGCGGCGCGGTAATTGATGCCGTCGTGAAAGCCGGTGTCGCCTACATGATAGATCTTGCCCGCCGGCGCCTCGATGACGAAGGCGGCCCATAGCGCCATGCGCCGGTCGCCGGAACGACGGGCCGCCCAGTGGTGGCAGGGCTCGGCATGGATGGTGATCCCATCTTCCACCTCGACCCGGTCACCCCAATCGACAACGGATATTTCGGCGCTCGGGACCGAACGCCGGATGATGGTGTCGTTGCCGAGCGGTGTCACGACGCGCGGTGCGTGCTCCTCGTTCAATGCCATGAGCGTGGCGAGATCGAGGTGGTCATAGTGATTGTGCGTGACAAGGACGACGTCGATCGGCGGCAGGTCGTCCATGAGAATGCCGGGTGCATTGCGCCTGTGCGGACCGGCGAAGGTAAAGGGGCTCGCGCGGTGCGACCAGACCGGATCCGTCAGGATGTTCAGGCCGCCGACCTGGATCAGGAGCGTCGCGTGTCCGACCATAGTCACCCGGAGACCGTCACCGTCGACGTTGAGATCGGGTTTCGCCTGAAGGAACGGACTGGCATGGTGCTGAGGCCACCGCACCCGGCCGCCGCCAAGCTGCCAACGCAGGAGAGCGCCGAAGCCGCGCGGTGCGGTGCCGCCGGGATTGAAGAAGCGAACGCCGTCGAAATGATCCGAAACGGGGCCGGCGTAATAGGGATTGACACCTTTCCTCATTGCCGTCCTCGGTGCCGTTGCGATGAAACAAGATAGGCGCACCGGAGGTCCCATCACAGGGTTCAGGCAATAGTCTTTAACAAATTCTTGAAGATGACAACTCGATTGCTATCATCGGCCGATGCTCGTCCGATTCGACAAACAGGAACGCCTCTACAAGGCCATCAAACTTGTCCGCCCCATCCAGCTCAACGTCAACAGGACGGTGGAGAAGATGCTCGACGGGGCGGGGATCACGGTTGCCGAGCGGGCTATCCTCGAAGTGCTTTGCAACGAGCCGCTGACGGTGCCGGAGGCGGCAAGGCGCCTGTCGATGAAGCGGCAATTTGTCCAGCGCATCACGGCGGGGCTGTTTGCAAAGGCCCTGATCGAGAAAAAACCCAATCCGGAGCATCGCAAGGCCTATTTCTGTGTCCCGAGCGCCGCCGGCCGTGAGTTGTTCAACGCCGTTCACCAGCGCGAACTGGAACTGCTGCATGCGGCTCTCGGCGATATCAACCAGACCGAGGTGGTGGTGGCTCTCCGGGTGATGGCGCGAATCGACTCGGCTTTCGAGGAACTGGCACATCAGTTGGGCGCGGAGGAAAGCGGATGACTACGGTTCTCGCGGCGGTGGCGGCAGTCGTCGTTGTCGGCGCCCTCTTCGTCATCCGCCTGAAGTATGAATTGCGGAGGGCGAATACGCCGACCACCGGCGAGCGCATCGACATTTCCATGCGGCCGAACCTGGCGCTGCTCGTCATCGACATACAGAAGGACTTCACCTCGATCGGCGGAAAATACGGATGGGACGAGGCCTATCTGAAGAAGCGACTTGCCATGATCAGCACGGCTGCCGTCAAGGCGAGCCAAGCCGAGATACCGGTGATTGCCATCCGCCATGTCTATCGCGCGCCGCTCATCAGGCTGATGATCTGGTTTTTTGGCGAGGGGCGGGGAATCCCGGGATCGAAAGGGCTCGGTCTCGCGTTGCCGCTGTCGCCGGATTTCGATATCGTGAAATCGCTGAGCGATGGCTTCTCCTCACCGGAGCTCGAAGGCTATCTGGCTGCAAACAGGATCGGTACCTTGCTGCTGACGGGGCTCGACGGTTGCCATTGCGTCCAGAACACCGCCAACGGTGCGCTCAACCGCGGCTATCGGGTCGAAATCCTCGAAAACGCCGTATTGAGCCGCGACAAAGCCGGATGGCGCAAGCATGCCGAGGCGCTTGAAGGGCGGGGCGCCGTGCTCACCTGAAGTGGCTTCCAAGCTCATTTGCCGCCAATCCTTGACTTTTCACCCGCTTTCCTGTTTATCGCGGCTAATTCCTTCGCAAGTGATGACTTCGAAGCCGCCGACCGGGCCCCGCAAAGGTATAAAGAGAGCCCGGAGGTCAACATCCGACAGCGCGTTGCGCCCTCGGGTGGTTTTTGGCTTTGCGCCTTGTTTTCCGCGCGAGGGAACCCACGTTTCCGGCTGAGCAATTGGTAAACCGGAAACCAGAAGGATGAGAGTATGTTCGAGAGCCTGCAGGACCGCCTTGGTTCCATATTGAATGGACTGACCGGCCGCGGCGCACTGTCGGAAGCTGATGTTTCCGCGGCGCTTCGGGAGGTTCGCCGTGCGCTGCTCGAAGCCGACGTCGCGCTCGATGTGGTGCGGTCCTTCACGGAAAAGGTTCGCGAGAAGGCGGTCGGCGCCGAAATCCTGAAATCGATCAAGCCCGGCCAGATGGTCGTCAAGATCGTCCACGACGAGCTCGTCGCGATGCTCGGCTCGGAGGGCGTGCCGATCGATCTCAACGCGCCGGCCCCGGTTGTCATCATGATGGTCGGCCTTCAGGGCTCGGGCAAGACGACGACCACCGGCAAGATCGCCAAGCGGCTGACCGCGCGGGACAAGAAGAAGGTCCTGATGGCCTCGCTCGACACGCGCCGTCCGGCCGCGCAGGAGCAGTTGCGTCAGCTCGGCGTCCAGACCGGCGTCGATACGCTGCCGATCATCGCCGGCCAGTCGCCGACCGACATCGCCGCGCGCGCCGTCCAGGCAGCCAAGCTCGGCGGCCATGATGTCGTCATCCTCGATACCGCCGGCCGCACCCATATCGACGAGCCGCTGATGATCGAGATGGCGGAAATCAAGCGGAAGTCCAATCCGCATGAGATCCTGCTCGTGGCCGATGCCCTGACTGGTCAGGACGCGGTCAATCTCGCACGCAATTTCGACGACCGCGTGGGCATCACCGGTCTGGTGCTGACCCGCATGGACGGCGACGGCCGCGGCGGTGCTGCCCTGTCGATGCGCGCCGTCACTGGCAAGCCGATCAAGCTGATCGGCGTTGGCGAGAAGATGGGCGAGCTCGAGGAGTTCCATCCGCGCCGCGTTGCCGACCGCATCCTTGGCATGGGCGACATCGTTTCGCTGGTCGAAAAGGCGGCGGAAAACATCGATGCCGAGAAGGCGGCGGCCATGGCCGCCAAGATGGCCAAAGGCAAGTTCGACCTGAACGATCTCGCCGACCAGCTCAGGCAGATGCAGAAGATGGGCGGCATGGGCGGCATCATGGGGCTGATGCCGGGCATGGCCGGCATCAAGGACAAGATGGCCGCTGCCGGTCTCGACGATTCACTCTTCAAGCGCCAGCTCGCCATTATCTCCTCGATGACCAAGGCCGAGCGCGCCAATCCGGACATCCTCAAGCATTCGCGCAAGAAGCGCATCGCTAGCGGCTCCGGCACCGATGCTGCCGACATCAACAAGCTTCTGAAGATGCACCGCCAGATGGCGGACATGATGAAGATGATGGGCGGCAAGGGCAAAGGCGGCATGATGAAGCAAGTGATGGGCGGCCTTGCCAACAAGATGGGTCTTGGTGGATTGGGCGGCGGCATGCCGGATCTGTCGAAGATGGACCCGAAACAGCTCGAGGCGCTGCAGAAGCAGGCCGAGGCCGCCGGTCTCGGAAAGCCCGGCGGCGGCCTGTCCGGTCTTGGCGGCGGTGGATTGCCAGGCTTGGGCGGCACCAAGCTTCCGGGTCTTGGTGGCGGTTTCCCGGGTCTACCCGGCCTGCCGAAGAAGAAGTGAGGATCGCAGAGAATGGTTGATCCCGAGATCAGAGAGGAATTGGCGGGCTACCGGCAGTCGATCGACAATATCGATGCCGCGCTCGTCCACATGCTGGCCGAACGTTTCCGCTGCACCAAGGCGGTCGGCGTTCTTAAGGCCAAGCATCAATTGCCGCCGGCCGATCCGGCGCGCGAGGAATACCAGATCGAACGCCTTCGCCGTCTGGCGAAGGATGCCAATCTGGACCCGGATTTCGCCGAGAAGTTCCTGAACTTCATCATCAAGGAAGTCATCCGGCATCATGAAGCCATCGCCGCCGATCGCTCGCAGCCCGCGGGCAACGCCGGCGCCACCCATTCCGCTTGAACGAAGCGGTCAAGAAAGCCTGCAAGGAGTAACTGAAATGGCACTGAAAATTCGTCTCGCCCGTGGCGGCTCCAAGAAGCGCCCGTATTACCAGATCGTCGTTGCCGATGCGCGCAGCCCGCGTGACGGCCGCTTCCTCGAAAAGCTCGGCTCCTGGAACCCGATGCTCGCCAAGGACGACGAAAAGCGCGTCGAGCTCAACGCGGAGCGCGTGAGCCACTGGATCGCCCAGGGCGCACAGCCGACGGACCGCGTCCTGCGTTTCCTCGATCAGGCTGGTCTCGCCAAGCGCCCGGCCCGCAACAACCCGAACAAGGCACAGCCCGGCAAGAAGGCACAGGAACGTGCCGCCGAAGCCAAGCAGCGCGCTGAAGAAGCTGCGGCCGCCGCTGCCGAAGCAGCCGCCGAATAATAATATCGCCGTCAAAACGGTGTGGCATACGGGTGGCATTTCCATGCCGCCCGTTTTGTTTTATGTGCACACGGAATTCGGATCGCGCCGGAAATGGATCGAGACCATGAGCAAGCTTGAAAACCCAGTCCTGATGGCGACCATCGGCGCGGCCCAGGGCCTGCGCGGCGAGGTGCGGGTGAAATCCTTTACGGATGATCCGACGGCGCTCGGCGACTACGGCAACTTGCACAGCGCCGACGGGCGCGTCTTCGAGGTGCTCGAAATCCGCGAGGCGAAGAACGTGGTCGTGGTGCGCTTTCGCGGTGTCAACGACCGCAATGCGGCCGAAGCCTTGAACGGGCTGGAGCTCTTCATCGAGCGCGACAATCTTCCCGACGATGATCTCGACGAGGACGAGTTTTTCTACGCCGATCTCGAGGGGCTGGAGGCGGTGGACGGCACCGGCAAGAGCTATGGCTCGGTGACCGGCGTCTTCGATTTCGGTGCCGGCGATCTCCTGGAACTGAAAGGACCGGGCAGGCGGCCCGTGCTGATCCCCTTCACCGAATGGTCGGTGCTCGAAATCGATCTCGAGGCGGGAAAGCTACTGGTCGACCCGATCGCGGCGGGCCTTGTTGACGACAAGGACGAAGGCACCGGGAATCCGTTCTCGAAAAAGAGCAAGTGAGCGGTTCGGCGATGTCTTTTCGTGCCACGGTCCTGACGCTCTATCCGGAGATGTTTCCCGGACACCTCGGCGTCTCGCTTGCCGGCAAGGCGCTGGAACGCGGTGAGTGGTCGATCGAGGCCGTGCAGATCCGCGATTTCGCCGAGGACAAGCACCGGACCGTCGACGATACGCCGGCCGGCGGCGGCGCCGGCATGGTGCTGAAGCCCGACGTGCTGGCGCGCGCAATCGATAGAGTCGCGGCCGACGATGAACGTCCGCGGCTGCTGATGAGCCCGCGCGGCCGGCCCTTGACGCAGGAGCGCGTGCGGGAAATGGCTGCCGGCCCCGGCGTCGTCATCGTCTGCGGCCGCTTCGAGGGTGTCGACCAGCGGGTCATCGATACGCGCAATCTCGAGGAAGTGTCGATCGGCGACTATATTCTTTCCGGCGGCGAGCCGGCGGCACTCGTGCTGCTCGATGCCGTCGTGCGCATCCTGCCGGGCGTGATGGGCAACGAACTGTCCGGCGTGCACGAAAGTTTCGAGGGCGGCCTGCTGGAGCATCCGCACTACACCCGGCCGCAGGTCTTCGAAGGCCAGGAAATCCCGGCGGTGCTGACTTCCGGAAACCATGGCGCCATCGCCAAATGGCGCGAGGCCGAGGCCCGAAAATTGACGGCGGAGCGCCGGCCGGATCTGCTGGCGCGTGATCCGAAATGTGGGAACCGGTTTTCGGAATAATCACGCGCGGATCAAAACTTGCCGTGCGGCCGGTCAGCCGGTGAAGAAATAATAGGCGGCAAGCAGCAGACCGACCGCGACGACGAGTGCGCGAATGATCGCCTGCGGAACGCGCCGCGCCGCCCAGACGCCCGAAAAGCCGCCAAGTGCCGCTCCCGGAACCATGATGGCGGCATGCAGCCAGGAAACGACGCCGCCTGCGGCAAAGACCGCGATGGCGATTGCGGCGATCACGATCGAGATGAAGTTCTTCAGCGCATTCAGCCGATGGTAGCCGCCACCGGTCGCAAGGCCGAGAACGGCCAGCATCATGATGCCCATGCCGGCGCCGAAGAAGCCGCCATAGACGGAGGTCGCCATCTGGCTGGCGACCCCGAGCGGGCCGATTCGGTGTTCGTCGCTGCGTGCCTTGGGCTTCAGCAGCGGACCGGCCGCGAAGATCGCGGTCGCGGCGATCAGCAGCCATGGTACCATCGCACGGAAGGACGGATTGGAGAGCGAGAGCAGAAGCAGCGCACCGGCCAGTCCGCCGACTGCCGAAATGACGCCGAGCAGGATCGCGTTCCGCCGGTCGGCGCGGATTTCCTTTGCATAGGCAAGCGCCGAGGTGATGTAACCCGGAAACTGGATGATCGACGAGGTGGCGTTGGCAACGATCGGCGGCAGGCCGCCAAGCGTCATGGCGCCGAAGGTCAGAAAGGTGCCGCCGCCGGCGATGGCGTTGACGACACCGGAGAGGAATCCCGAAACAAAAAGCAGAAAAGCTTGAACAATCGTCATGGCCATCCCCGTACCGCGTGGACACCGGGATAGCCGCTGGCGATATCGACCGCAAGCCCGTAGCCGAAACTGTCTCCAAAGCCTGGAATTTCAGGCAATTCTGATAAAATGCCGTTTCTGAGGCGGCAAGTGCCCGGAAAATCGGCTTTCGGGGATGACAAGGCGGATTGTTTGGTGTATGTGCCGCCCCGGTTCGGGTTCTTTGCCCGTCGACCATCAACAAAGAATGGCGAATCCGCTCCTGCCATGGATACGGCAAGGCTTGAAGGGAAATCCAACAGGCTGATCGAGAGCGCTCTGGCTGTTTCAGAAGAACGCAAAGGTTAGACCGATGAACATCATCCAACAGCTGGAAGCCGAACAGGCCGCCAAGATCGCCGCAAAGCGCACCCTTCCCGATTTCTCCGCCGGCGACACCGTCCGCGTCAACGTCCGCGTTGTCGAAGGCAACCGTACCCGTGTCCAGGCCTATGAAGGCGTCTGCATCGCCCGTTCCGGCGGCGGCCTCAACGAAAGCTTCACCGTTCGCAAGATCTCCTACGGCGAAGGCGTCGAGCGCGTATTCCCGGTTTACTCTCCGCTCGTCGAGAGCGTCGAAGTGGTTCGCCGCGGTAAGGTTCGTCGCGCCAAGCTCTACTATCTGCGCGATCGTCGCGGCAAGTCGGCCCGTATCGTGGAAAACACCGGCACGCGCGCCCGCAAGCTGAACGAAGCCGAGCGTCAGGCCGTTGCCGACGAGAAGGCACGCATCGAGGCTGAAAAGGTTGCAGCCGCCCAGGCTCTGGCCGCCGAGAAGGCTGCAGCGGAAGCCGCTGAGGCAAAGGCAGCAGAAGAAGCAAAGGCAGCGGAGAACGCAGCCGAATAAGATTTCAATTCCTCGGAATTGTCAGGAAGGCGGCCTCGGGGCCGCCTTTCTTTTTGCCGTAGCGGAATCAGGAAAAGTGTGAAGCAGTTTTACGCCCGCGTCCCGCTAGGCCCTCAAGGGAATCGGATTTCGCATCGACCCAAGATCTAGCGATCTATCTTCTTGTCTTCCCGGTAGAATTTGTGACATTTTCTGTCGCCACAATTTTCGGGAGCTTCTCCAATGACATGCCGTCGCCATGTGCTTGCGGGTATAGCCGCAGCCCTCGCCATTCCATTCGCATTCTCCGCGCCCGCTCACGCGAGCGATCTGCCGGACCTCGGCGGCAAGACGGTCGTCGTCGTGACCGAGAATGCCTACCCGCCGCTGCAGTTCGTCGACCCCAAGACCGGCCAGGCGGTCGGCTGGGAATATGATGCGATGAACGAGATTGCCAAGCGGCTGAACTTCAAGGTCGAGTACCAGAACACGAGCTGGGATGCGATGATCCAGGCGGTCTCCGACGGCCAATACCAGATCGGCATGACCGGAATTACCATCAAGGACGACCGGAAGGAAAAGGTCGACTTCTCCGATCCCTATATGCGCTCGCAGCAGTTCATGCTGGTGCGTGGCGACGAAGCCCGCTTCAACGACGCCAAGAGCTTCGCTTCCGTCGAGGATGCGTTGATCGGTGCCCAGCCCGGCACCTCTCCCTTCTACACGGCCGTCTATGAAATCCTCGACGGCAACGAGCAGAACCCGCGCATCAAGCTGTTCGAGACCTTCGGTGCGACCGTGCAGGCGCTCAAGGCCGGCGACGTCGACCTCGTGCTGACCGACAGCGTGGCGGCGAAGGGCTATGTCGATTCGTCCGAAGGCAAGCTCAAGGTCGTCGGCGAGCCGCTCGGCACCGAGGATTTTGGCTTCATTTTCCCGAAGGGCTCCGATCTCGTCGCCCCGATCAATGCCGCCATCAAGGCGCTGAAGGAGGACGGCACCTTCGATGTGCTGAACAAGAAATGGTTCCTCGACTACAAGATGGGCGGCTGATCGCCGGAGCGGGATGAGGAGTGTGCGGCTTTCCGCCGGCATCCCGCCCCAACTTATCGGAATCATGATGGCGCCAGTTAAATCCGACACTTCCGAAAAGGGCGACTATCCCTGGTGGCTGGTCGCCCTTCTCCTGATCGCCGTGTTGCTCGCCGCGGTCATTGCAACCAACGACATCTTTTCCCAGGTCTTCGGCGTTGTCCTCAAGGGCATTGGCGTCACCATTTTCGTGACGCTGGTGGGTTTTGCGCTGGCGACGGTGCTCGGCCTCGGCGTGGCGTTGATGGCGCTTTCCGAGCATGTCGCGCTGCGCCAGACCGCGCGCTTCTATACGGAGGTGATCCGTGGCGTGCCGATCCTCGTGCTGCTTTTCTACATCGCCTTCGTCGGGGCGCCGGCGCTGGTGGTCGTGGCGAATTTCGCGGCTGCGCCGTTCATTTCTGCAGGCTGGATGGAGCCGCTCGTCGTTCGCGATATCTCGCTGATGTGGCGGGCGATCATCGCCCTGATGATCGGCTATTCGGCCTTCATCGCCGAGGTCTTTCGCGCCGGCATCCAGTCGGTCGACAAGGGGCAGGTGGAGGCGGCCAAGGCGCTCGGGCTTTCGCGCTATCAGCGCTTTCGCCTCGTCGTCTTCCCGCAGGCGATCCGCGTCATCCTGCCGCCGCTCGGCAACGACTTCGTGGCGATGGTCAAGGATTCCTCGCTGGTCTCGGTGCTCGGCGTCGCCGACATCACCCAGATGGGCAAGATCTACGCCTCGGGCTCGTTCCGCTTCTTCGAAACCTATTCCATCGTCGCCTATGTCTATCTCATCCTGACGATTGGCCTCTCGTTGGCGCTCCGGGCGCTCGAGCGGCGGTTGAGACGGGCGGAGACGCGGTAGGCATTGCGTTCTTGGCAAGACCCAACCCCTCCCCACAAGGGGGAGGGCTTCCGGTGCCCACGTCCGGCGGGGTGCCAAATTCCGACATCCGAGTTCACGGGGCCGCTAAGACAGGAATGGGATGGCGCGGCATCGTAACCCCTCCCCCTTGTGGGGAGGTGGGGAGGGGTCTTGATCGTCTGCGTCCCATCTCTTCGATTGCCGAACCGTCGAAAAATTGATATGAGCACCGGCCATGGAATCCAAATTCGGATGTCGCGAACAGAAAATCGTCGTGCTGCAAGACCACAAGCGTCTGCCGGCACGCTTTTTCGCGCGGGTTTCCGGCGCGCTCACCAGCCGCCTATCCTGATCGTTCGATCAGTTTTCCGGCCGTCTGCAGCCGGCATTTCCCCATATTCTGAAAATCGAATGGACATATCGCCATGAGCGCACCGCGTACCCTCTATGACAAGATCTGGGACGATCATCTGGTCAACAGCCAGGACGACGGCACCTGTCTTCTCTACATCGATCGTCACCTCGTTC
Organism: Sinorhizobium terangae; assembly: GCF_029714365.1. Classification (NCBI taxonomy): domain Bacteria; kingdom Pseudomonadati; phylum Pseudomonadota; class Alphaproteobacteria; order Hyphomicrobiales; family Rhizobiaceae; genus Sinorhizobium; species Sinorhizobium terangae. The sequence goes on along the minus strand of NZ_CP121659.1, from coordinate 3,376,677 downwards.
ACGAGGTGACGAGCCCGCAAGCCTTCGAGGGCCTGCGCATGGCCGGCCGCAAGGTCCGCGCGCCGGAAAAGACGCTCGCCGTCGTCGACCATAACGTCCCGACCTCACCCGATCGCCATCTTGGCATCAAGAACGAGGAGAGTCGCATCCAGGTTGAGGCGCTCGCCAGGAATGCTGCCGACTTCGGCGTCGAATACTATTCCGAGAACGACAAGCGCCAAGGCATCGTCCACATCGTCGGTCCCGAACAGGGCTTCACGCTGCCCGGCATGACGATCGTCTGCGGCGACAGCCACACCTCCACCCACGGTGCCTTCGGCGCGCTCGCGCATGGCATCGGCACTTCGGAAGTGGAACATGTTCTGGCGACGCAGACGCTTATCCAAAAGAAGGCGAAGAACATGCTGGTGCGCGTCGACGGCCAATTGCCGCCGGGCGTCACTGCCAAGGATATCATCCTCGCGATCATCGGCGAGATCGGCACGGCCGGCGGCACCGGTCATGTCATCGAGTTTGCCGGCGAAGCCATCCGTTCGCTCTCGATGGAAGGCCGCATGACGATCTGCAACATGACGATCGAAGGCGGCGCCCGCGCCGGCCTGATCGCGCCGGACGAGACGACCTTCGCCTATATCAAGGACCGGCCGCGCGCGCCCAAGGGCAAGGCCTGGGACATGGCGCTCGAATACTGGAAGACATTGCACACGGACGAGGGCGCCCATTATGACCGCGTCGTCGTGCTCGACGCCGCCAACCTGCCGCCGATCGTGTCCTGGGGCTCCTCGCCGGAGGACGTGGTCTCGGTGCAGGGCATCGTTCCGAACCCGGATGAAATCCAGGACGAGACCAAGCGCGCCTCGAAATGGCGTGCGCTCGACTATATGGGCCTGAAGCCGGGCACGAAGATCACCGACATCGCCATCGACCGGGTCTTCATCGGTTCCTGCACCAATGGCCGCATCGAGGACCTGCGCGCCGTCGCCAAGGTCGTTGAGGGCCGCAAGGTTGCCGCGACCGTTTCGGCGATGATCGTGCCGGGCTCCGGCCTCGTCAAGGAACAGGCGGAAGCGGAAGGACTCGACAAGGTCTTCAAGGAAGCAGGTTTCGACTGGCGCGAGCCCGGCTGCTCCATGTGCCTGGCGATGAACGACGACCGGCTGAAGCCGGGCGAACGCTGCGCCTCGACGTCGAACCGCAACTTCGAAGGCCGTCAGGGCTTCAAGGGGCGCACGCATCTGGTTTCGCCGGCGATGGCCGCCGCTGCGGCGGTTTCGGGGCACTTCGTCGATATCCGCGAGTGGAAATAAGCCGGTTCGAGCTTTTCCGGCATCTCAGGCCGCCCTTCGGGGCGGCCTTTTTTATTGCGCACGACGGTGCGAGAATGGAACAACCGCCGACAGATGAGGAGCGCCCCCATGCCTGACGACGCCAGCCCCCCGACACGCCGCCTCCTGTTGCTGCGCCACGGCAAATCCGCCTGGCCCGAGGGGGTCGCCGACCATCGCCGTCCGCTCGCCGGCCGCGGCCGGAAAGCGGCGCCGGCAATCGGCGCTTTCATGGCACGGCAGGAGTTGATCCCGGACCTCGCGCTCGTTTCGACCGCCCGGCGCGCGCAGGAGACCTGGGAGCTTGTCGCCAACGAACTGCCACAGAAGGTCGAAACCCGCGACGCCGTCGCCATCTACGAGGTGACAGCCAAGGCCATGATAGATGTGATCCGCGAGGTGGAGCCGTCGGTCGAGAAGTTGATGCTCGTCGGGCACAATCCAGGCATGGTGGAGCTTGCACTTCTGCTCGTCGGCGGTGGTGACGAGGTGGCGTTGGCGCGCCTGCGCGACAAGTTCCCGACGGCCGCTCTCGCCGTCATGGATTTTACCATCGAGCAATGGTCGGAGATTGCGCCCGGGAAGGGCCGGCTCGTTCGGTTCGTGACGCCCCGCATGCTGGACGGCGGAGGGTGAGGAAATCGCCTCTGCATGATTCCTTACATCGGGACGGATTTAAGGAATCATGCAGCAATTCAAGATGCAACACCGAGCGCGTCCGTCTGGTTGCCCGGCGCTGTAGTTCCTACACCACCTTCACGATCGTTCCCTGGCGCATATGCCGGATCAGCCGCTTCATTGCCGGCAGGCTGACGGCGACGCAGCCCTGCGTCGGCTCGTAGCCGGGGCGAATCAGATGGAAGAAGATCGCGGAGCCGGCATTGCGCCGTCTGCAGAAAATGTTCCAATCCATGACGAGGCATACGTCATAGAGGCCGTCGTCGCGCATCATCGTCTCGTGGCTTGCCGCAAGCGGGGGCTTGGCCGGGCGATTGTATGAGGCGTGGCCGGGATCGTCGCACCACAGCATGTCGCGGCGGGTGGCACGCATGGGCAGCCGCGTCGGCGGCAACGAGATGCGGTCACGGCGCGTGTAGCCGCCGATCAGCTTCATCGATGCCCGCGGCGTCGCGCCGTCACCCTCGCGCTTGATTACCGTTATGCCGCTGCGGCCGATCGCCGCCTGTTCCGTTCTGCCGGCGAAGCTGACAAGCGCGCGCCGGCGGTCGCGCGGCGCCATTCTGACGACGATCGTTGATTTTGGCGATCTTACTCCCGACGTTTTCTTGCGCATTATTCTCACAAAATTTTGCCTTGTCCGCGAGTAGGTGACGACCATAGGCATGGTTGCATTTATGACGGTGTTCAACGGCGGCCGGCTTGCCAAGAGCGGCATTTGAGCTAGTTTTGATTCAGGAAGCAAACAGGAATTGTCCCTATGGCGACACGTACCATTCTCCTTGTCGATGACGACAATGACCTGCGCGAAACACTGGTAGAGCAGCTTTCTCTCTATGAAGAGTTCGATCTCCTGCAAGAGGCAACCGCCGGCAAGGGGATCCAGGCGGCCCGTGCACATCAGGTCGACCTTCTGATCATGGATGTCGGCCTACCCGACATGGATGGTCGCGAAGCGGTCAAGATCCTGCGCAAGGGCGGCTTCAAGGCGCCGATCGTCATGCTGACCGGGCACGACACCGATTCGGACACCATCCTCGGGCTCGAAGCGGGCGCCAACGACTACGTCACCAAGCCCTTCCGCTTTGCCGTGCTGCTCGCGCGCATCCGCGCCCAGCTTCGCCAGCACGAGCAGAGCGAGGACGCCACCTTCAGCGTCGGTCCCTACACGTTCAAGCCGAGCCAGAAACTGCTGACAATGGAGAATGGCCAGAAGATCCGCCTGACCGAGAAGGAAGCGGCGATCATCCGCTATCTCTATCGCGCCGATCAGAAAGTGGTCACGCGCGATGTCCTGCTCGAGGAGGTCTGGGGCTACAATTCCGGCGTCACCACGCATACGCTGGAGACGCATGTCTACCGGCTCCGCCAGAAAATCGAGCGCGACCCTTCCAATGCGGAGATTTTGGTGACAGAGAACGGCGGCTACAAGATTGTTCCTTGAGCGGGATCGCGGAAAGGTGTGAAGCGGCCTTCCGTTCCGCATTCCGCCCCCAAAGCGAACAGGGAGAATGCCGCCTTGGCACTCAACGACGACATCGCGCTTTTGTCCAATGTGGCGCTCTTTGCCGATATCAGCGAGGACAAGCTGAGGCTGATCGCCTTCGGCGCCGAACGCCGCCGCGTCTTGAAGGGCCAGGAGCTTTTTCGCGAAGGGGCGCCGGCCGACTGTGCCTTTGCCGTTGCTGCCGGCAGTTTCACGCTTTCGAAGGCGGACGGCGAGGGCCGACAGCAGCATGTGGCCACCGTCGAGCATGGCGCGCTCCTTTCTGAACTGGCATTGATCTCGATGGTCGAGCGCAAATTCACGGCGACCGCCGACGAAGACAGCGAAGTCATCCGCATCAATCGCCCGCTTTTTCGCCGGATGTTGGAAGAGTACCCGGAGGTGACGGCGCTTGTCGAAGCCCGCATCCGCGAGAATCTGCTGGCGATGATCCGGCGCGCCGAGGCGCTTGCGGGGCGGTTTGCCTGACGGGATCATTGAGGTCCTACCACTTAAAAGACCCCTCCCCACAGGTGGGAGGGGCTCCGATGCCGCACCGCTCAATTCATGTCATTACGGTTCAATGAGCGCGAAAATGTTAGAATTTAGCACGCTCTCGGACGCGGGTGCGTAGCCCCTCCCCCTTGTGGGGAGGGATAACCGCGAATCAGAGCTCGAAATGCGCGATCACCGGCACGTGGTCGGAAGGGCGATCCCAGCCGCGGGCCTCGCGGATGATGTCGACGCGGCTCAGTTTCGGCGCGATATCGGCCGAGGACCAGATGTGATCGAGGCGGCGGCCGCGGTCGGCCAGCTCCCAATCCTTCGCGCGATAGCTCCACCAGGTGTAGAGCTTTTCGGGCGGGGGCACGTGCTGGCGCATCAGGTCGACCCAGGCACCCCCGGTCATCACCGATATCAGGCCCTCGGTCTCGATCGGGGTGTGGCTGACGATCTTCAACAGCTGCTTGTGCGACCAGACGTCGTGCTCGAGCGGCGCGATGTTGAGGTCGCCGACCAGGATGGACGAGACGCCGGCCTCGGCTTCGGCGTGCAGGAGCTTCATTTCATCGACAAAGTCGAGCTTGTGGCCGAACTTCGGATTGATCGTCCGGTCCGGCTCGTCGCCACCGGCCGGCACATAGAAATTGTGCAGGCGTATCGTGTTGTCCCCGGCCTTAAAGACGACAGAGAGATGGCGGGCGTCGCCGACGCCGCAATAGTCGCGGCGGTCGGAAAGCTCATGCAGCGGCAGGCGCGAAACGGTCGCCACGCCGTGGTAGCCCTTCTGGCCGTGCATCTCGATGTATTTGTAGCCGAGGCTTTTCAGCGGCGACGACGGAAACTGGTCGTTCGGGCATTTGGTTTCCTGCAGGCACAGGATGTCGGGCTGCCATGTCTTCAGAAAGTGCTCGACCAGCGGCATCCGCAGGCGAATGGAGTTGATGTTCCATGTGGCGATGGAAAGGGTCATTCCGCGTTCCCTACTGCATGATTCCTTAAATCGGGATCGATTTAAGGACAAAATCATGCATCATTTCAAAGTGCTACAGCGACCTTAGCGCGTCCGATCGGACGCGCGGCGCTGTAGAAAGGATGAGTGCGCCGGCAATTGGGCAGGAAGCCCCGGCAGTCCGTTCGCGTTTCTAAGAGGTCAAACGGCAAACGACAAGGCATGAAAACGCCTGCGGCGCGTGTCTATTCAGACGCGCAGCGGTCGCTCGAGCACGTTGAATTCTGTGATTATCCTTGATCGGTTTCGTTCGCCGCAGCCGGCGTCGCGCTTCAGCCGCCTCTTCTGTTGCGCACTTCGTCATAGGGGATGCGGAAGACCTTGTCGTCCAGCTCCATTCCGGTGCGAACGTTGAAGATCATCACCGAGGTATCCTTCTTTTGCGGGTCGGTGATCGTCCACTGCCTGAGATCGTAAGTCTTCGGGTCGAACATCATCGTGATGGTCGAATCGCCGAAGACCGAGCGGTCTCCGAGCACGATGGTGATGAGATCGGACTCCTCCCGGACGGCGCGCACCATCCTGCCGGTCAGGTCGATCCTCTCGCTCAGCAGCAGATTGAGCGGCGTCTTCGAAAGCGGGTAGATGTCCCAAGTCTTCAGCTTCATATTGCCGATGACGACCGACTTGCCGTCGGCGATCACCCGCATCGGCGAGGGGGCTTCGTAATTGAAGCGGATGCGCCCGGGGCGGCGGATGTAGAACTTGCCGCCCGTCTGCTCGCCGCGCGGTCCGAACTGTACGAACTCGCCCGCCATGGTCTTCACCGACGAAAAGTGATCGGCGATCTTCTGGGCGACGCCGGTGGCCTGTGCGGAGGCGTGCCGCGCATCGAGCGTCGTTCCGGCCATGCCCGCAAGAGCCGCCAGGCCGCAAACGAAGACACGCCGCGAGATTGCCTGATTGCTGCCCTGGCCGGTTTTTGTCTTTGTCATCGCAGTCTCCTTCATTTCAGGATCATTTGAAGAGCAAGTGGGGCGCCTTCAAGGCGCTCACCGATGCCGCAAGGGGCGTCGTTTCAAATGACCGTTACCGGCCGCGCGTCATGGCGGCCGGCGATGAGGGCCGGATTACCGGCCGGTGATTTCCGCCTCGGTCGGCACCAGGATCTCGCGCTTGCCGGCATGGTTCGCCGGTCCGATGATGCCTTCCTGCTCCATGCGTTCGATCAGCGAGGCGGCACGATTATAGCCGATACCGAGGCGTCGCTGCACGTAGGAGGTCGAGGCCTTGCCATCGCGCAGCACGATCGCCACCGCCTGATCGTAAGGATCGTCGGAATCGGCGAGGTTGGAGGTGCCGGCCGGACCGCCGCCGTCCTCGTCCTCGCCATCGTCCTCGGTGATCGCATCGAGATATTGCGGCACGCCCTGGGTCTTCAGGTAAGCCACCACTTCCTCCACCTCCGTGTCGGAAACGAAGGGGCCGTGCACGCGCTGGATGCGCCCGCCGCCGGCCATGTAGAGCATGTCGCCCATGCCGAGCAGTTGTTCGGCGCCCTGCTCGCCGAGGATCGTGCGGCTGTCGATCTTCGAGGTGACCTGGAAGGAGATGCGCGTCGGGAAGTTGGCCTTGATCGTGCCGGTGATGACGTCGACCGAGGGACGCTGGGTTGCCATGATGACGTGGATGCCGGCGGCGCGCGCCATCTGGGCGAGCCGCTGGACGGCGCCCTCGATATCCTTGCCCGCGACCATCATCAGGTCGGCCATTTCGTCGATGATCACGACGATATAGGGCAGCGGCGTGAGATCGAATTCCTCCGTCTCGTACATCGCTTCGCCCGTCTGGCGATCGAAACCGGTCTGAACCGTGCGGGTGATCGCTTCGCCCTTGGCGAGCGCCTGCTCGACGCGTGTGTTGAAGCCGTCGATGTTGCGCACACCGATCTTCGACATCTTCTTGTAGCGCTCTTCCATCTCGCGCACGGTCCATTTCAGCGCGACGACGGCCTTCTTCGGGTCGGTCACGACCGGCGAGAGCAGGTGCGGAATGCCGTCATAGACGGAGAGTTCCAGCATCTTCGGGTCGATCATGATCAGGCGGCACTGGTCGGGCCTGAGCCGATAGAGCAGCGACAGGATCATGGTGTTGATCGCCACCGATTTGCCCGAACCGGTGGTACCGGCGACGAGCAGATGCGGCATCTTTGCAAGATCGGCGATGACGGGCTCGCCGCCGATCGTCTTGCCGAGCGCCATGGCGAGCCTGGTCTTGGTCGTCTCGAAGTCGCGCGAGCCGATCAGCTCGCGCAGGTAGACCGTTTCGCGCCGCTGGTTCGGCAACTCGATGCCGATGGCGTTGCGGCCGGGGACGACTGCGACACGGGCGGCGATCGCGCTCATCGAACGGGCGATGTCGTCGGCAAGGCCGATGACGCGGGAGGATTTGATGCCCGGAGCCGGCTCCAGTTCGTAAAGCGTCACTACCGGGCCTGGGCGGACATGGATGATCTCGCCCTTGACGCCGAAGTCCTCCAGCACGCCCTCGAGCATGCGGGCGTTCTGTTCGAGCGCGTCGGACGAGAGCGAGGGATCGCGGGCAATGTTCTTCGGTTCGGCGAGGAATTGCATCGGCGGCAGCGTGAATTCGCCGTCGTCCTCGACGAACGAGCGCTGCGCCTCGCGCTCGATGCGCTGGCCCGATTTGGGGCGCGGCGCCGGCGACGCGACGCGGGATCCGGCCTTGGCAAGCCCCGCCTTCGGCGGAGCCGCTCTCGGCGCCCAATCGGCGGCAATGTCATCGTCGTCGTCATCCGGCAGTATGCCCGCAGGGCGCTGCTCGTCGAGGTCGAAAGGCGGATCGTCATCGTCAGCCATGATCGGCGGCGGTGTCACCACGCGGCGCTCCGCGCGGTCAAGGGAAGGCTCGACACGGCCGGTGAGCGGCTTCGGCCGCACGGGTTCGTTCAGCGTGCCGAATTCGTCGTTGTTGAAGTCATAGGGCTCGTCATACTGGCGTTTGGTGTTCCGCTTGCTGCTCATGCCGAAGGCACGCCGCAGGCGGGCTTCAAGCGTAAAGCGCATATGGGCAAGCGAGCCCATGAGTAGCGTCAAGGGGCCGCCAGCATCCTCGTCGTCGAGTTCCTCGCCGATGGTGCGGGCCTTGCTGGGTGCGACTTCCTCCGCCGGCTCTTCCTCCTGCTCTTCGCTGACGCCGATGAGGCCGGCGCTATAGATCAGGCACCAGGCAGCCGGGACAGCGAAAAGGCAGGCGAGAACGGTCGCGAAGGTGCCGGTCGGGAAGGCGCCGGTGAAAAGGGCGGGGAAGCGCAGGATCATATCGCCGAAGACACCGCCGAGACCGTTCGGTAGCGGCCAGGTGATCGGTGCCGGAACGCAGCTCAGCGCCGCGCCCGCGAGTACGGAGCCGACGAACCAGAAGCCGAGGCGTTTGAAGACCTTGTCGAACGGCTTGCCGCCGATGAGGACAAGCGCCCAGGCGACAGCGGGAAGCAGCGCGACGACGCTCGCCAGCCCGAAGAACTGCATGAAGATGTCGGCGAAGGCGGCGCCGGCATGGCCGAGCACGTTGGTCGGTTCCTCCGAGGTCGCGTAGGAGAAGCTCGGATCGGACACGTTCCATGTCGAAAGCGCGGCGACGGCAAGCGCCAGCGCGCCAAACAGGGCAAAACCTGCCAGCGAGGCGATCTGACGCCAAACGAAAGTCGCCAGCACGAACCGGTTGGAACGGCCGTCAAGCGTTGCGGGATTGCTTCTGCTCATATTGCCTGTTGCCCGTGTCGATCCTTCGGAGCGTCGCGCGTCCATGGGTAGGCCATGGGGACGTTCCAGTAACTTGGTTCCGGAGCATCTCTCCCACGTTCGAAGAGCGTGTGAGCGGGTGCTTCGGGCACATTGCGTGCGATGGAATCAACCTAAGCGGAGCAGGGTTAATACGACATTAACCATGAGCGTGTGCCGCGAATTTAGCGGATTTGCTCATGGAGGGAACAATGGAGTCGCTAAAAAAGGCCCGGATCTTTGGATCCGGGCCAGTGGCGGTCCGCAATAACCGGACGGACCGCGACGGGACTGTCGGCGGCGCCGCTTTCGGGCGCCGCAATCGCTTAGCTTGCGTGGTACGCGGCTTCGCCGTGCGAGGAGAGGTCGAGACCCTCACGCTCGGCTTCGACCGAGACGCGCAGACCGACGATCGCGTCGACTACCTTGTAGAGGATGGCCGAGCCGATGCCGGACCAGACGACGGTGACGAGGACGCCCTTGAGCTGCGCCCAGACCTGCGTTGCCGTGCCAGCATAGCCCGCGGCGAAGTCGGCGGTCGAATAGTCGACGATGCCTGCGCCGCCGAGTGCCGGGTTGACGAGGATGCCGGTTCCGATCGCGCCGAGGATGCCGCCGACGCCGTGGATGCCGAACACGTCGAGGCTGTCGTCATAGTTGAACTTGTTCTTCACGACGTCGACGAAGAAGTAGCAGACCGGCGAGACGGCGAGGCCGAGAACGATCGCGCCCATCGGGCCGGCGAAACCGGCAGCCGGCGTGACAGCGACGAGGCCGGCAACGGCGCCCGAGGCAGCGCCGAGCATCGAGGCCTTGCCGCGGACGAGCGTTTCAACCACGGCCCAGGAGATGATTGCGGCGGCCGTAGCGAGGAAGGTGTTGATCATGGCGAGCGCCGCATAGGCGTTGGCTTCCAGGTTGGAGCCGGCATTGAAGCCGAACCAGCCGACCCACAGCAGCGAGGCGCCGACCATGGTGAGCGTCATCGAATGCGGTGCCATGATCTCCTTTTTGTAGCCCGTGCGCTTGCCAAGCAGGATGGCGCCGACGAGGCCCGCGATACCGGCATTGATGTGGACGACAGTGCCGCCGGCAAAGTCGATTGCGCCGAAGGAGAAGATCAGGCCGGTCGGAGCCGTATAGGCGCTCGGACCGCCCCAGAACCAGACCATGTGGGCGACCGGGAAGTAGACGAAGGTGACCCACAGGACGACGAAGAGCATGACGGCCGAGAACTTGATGCGTTCGGCGAAAGCACCGACGATCAGCGCCGGCGTGATGCAGGCGAAGGTCATCTGGAACACGACGAAGACGTATTCGGGAATGAAGACGCCCTTAGAGAAGCTTTCCGCGAGCGTCGTCGTGTCGACGCCGGCGAGGAACATCTTGGAGAAGCCGCCGACGAAGGAGTTGAGCGAGCCGCCATCGGTGAAGGCCAACGAATAGCCGTAGGTCACCCAGATGATCATGACGACGGCGGTGATCATCAGAACCTGCATCAGCACCGAGAGCATGTTCTTGGCGCGCACGAGACCGCCGTAGAAGAGTGCCAGCCCCGGAACGGTCATGAGCAGCACGAGAATGGTCGACAGCAGCATCCAGGTGGTGTCGCCCTTGTCGGGAACCGGCGTTGCCGCAACGGCCTCGGCGGCGGCAGGGGCCGTCTCCTGGGCGAAGGCGACGACCGGCGCAAGCAGGGCGGCAGCGGTTGCGCCCAGGCGTCCAAGAGAGGTGGAAAGTTTGAACGATGACATCTGAGAAATGCTCCCTGAACGGCGTGGTTTACAACGCTTCTGAATCGGTTTCGCCGGTGCGGATGCGCACGGCATGGTCGATCGCGTAGACAAAGATCTTGCCGTCGCCGATCTGGCCGGTCTTGGCGGCAGAGGCGATCGCGTCGACGGCCTTGTCGACGATCTCCGACGGCACGGCGATCTCGACCTTGAGCTTCGGCAGGAAGCTCACGGCGTATTCGGTGCCGCGGTAAATTTCGGTGTGCCCCTTCTGGCGGCCGTAGCCCTTCACTTCGGTTACGGTCAGCCCCTGGATGCCAACTTGGGTGAGGGCTTCGCGAACCTCATCGAGCTTGAACGGCTTGATAATGGCCATCACAATTTTCATCTGGTTTCCCATCCTATTCCGCCTCCGCCGGAGGCCGTTCTCCTTGCTGCTTAAGCGCGCGAAGCGCCGGGCAACCGGAAACAGACATTCAAGGGGCGTGCCAGATTCGACGGGAGGGATTAAGTCATTGAGAAAACGTGCGAAAATAGAATTCCGGGTAGATTGTTCCACGGAATGCTAAAAAATCATCAGATCTTCAGCGTAAAAAATGAGCAGAAATTGAAAAATGCTCAATTATTATTCAGTTGCCTTTTTGCGGATCAATCCTTCCTGCGCCACGGAGGCAATCAACACCCCTGAGCGGTCGAACAGGCTGCCACGGGTCATGCCGCGGGCGCCATGCGCACTCGGGCTGTCCTGGGTATAGAGCAGCCAATCATCCATCTTCGAGGGGCGGTGGAACCACATGGCATGGTCGAGACTGGCAACCTGCAGGTTTCGGTCGAAGACCGAAGTGCCGTGGGCGTAGAGGGAGGTGTCGAGCAGGGTCATATCAGAGAGATAGGCGAGCACGGCCGCCTGCAGATGGCGCTCGTCGGGCACGGTGCCGACAACCTTCACCCATACATCCTGCGTCGGCTGCAGCTTGTCGCGCGAGAAATAGTGCTCGAGCGCGACCGGGCGAATCTCGATCGGTCGCGGCCGTTCCCAGTACCTGCGGATTGCCTCGGGCGCGTGCACGAGGAACTTTTCCTTGAGTTCCTGCTCGCCGGGCAGGGTCTCTGGCATCGCCACCTGCGGCATCTCGAACTGATGCTCGAAACCGTCCTCGTCGTATTGGAAGGATGCCGACATGGAGAAGATCGCCTTGCCGTGCTGAATCGCCACGACCCGCCGGGTGGCAAAGCTCGAACCGTCGCGGATGCGATCGACCTCGTAGATGATAGGGACCGACGGATCGCCCGGCCGCATGAAATAGGCGTGCAGCGAGTGCACATAGCGGCCCTCGTCGACGGTGCGTTGCGCCGCCACCAGAGCCTGGCCGATCACCTGTCCGCCGAAGACCCGTTGCCAGCCGACCTGAGGGCTCAAGCCGCGAAAGAGGTTCTCCTCCAGTTTTTCGAGGTCGAGTATCGCAAGGAGCGCATCCATGGGCGTGGCGGTTTCGGCAGGGCGCGACATTTCGGCGGTCTCCGGTGTAGGAACAGCGATGGCATTGATCTATATAGCCACAGATCAATGCTCAAGTGGGATGGGGCTCAAGTACGATGGGCCCAAAGTGCGACGGGAGAAGCGGATGATCGATGTGTTGATTGCCGGAGGCGGCTATGTCGGTCTGTCGCTTGCCGTGTCGCTGAAGAAAGCGGCGCCCCATCTCGACATCACGGTCGTCGACGGTGCGCCGGAAGGCGCCTGGAAGAAGGACGAGCGGGCGTCCGCCGTCGCCTCGGCCGCTGAGCGGATGCTGGATGTTCTCGGCGTCTGGGATGCGATTGCGCCCGAGGCCGAACCGATCCTCAGGATGGTGATCACCGATTCGAAGGCGGCCGATCCCGTTCGTCCGGTCTTTCTCACCTTCGAGGGCGACGGCGGCGATGGCCGTCCCTTCGCCCATATGGTTCCGAACACGGCACTGGTCGGCGCGCTGCGCGCCGCCTGCAAGGACCTTGGCGTTTCCATCCGGCAATCGACGATGGTCGAGAGCTTCAAGAGCCGCGAGCACGCAGTGGCGATCACGCTTGCCGGTGGCGAAACGCTCGAGGCACGCCTTCTGGTCGCCTGCGACGGCGTTCGCTCCAGGCTGCGCGATGCGGCCGGCATCAAGGTGGTCGAGTTCGACTACGGCCAGTCGGGGATCGTCACGACGGTCGAGCACGAGCGCCCGCACGAGGGCACGGCCGAGGAGCATTTCCTGCCCGCCGGCCCCTTTGCCACGCTGCCGCTGAAGAACAACCGTTCCTCCCTCGTCTGGACCGAGAGCACCTTCGATGCCGAACGCCTCGTCAAGGCAGACGATTTCCTCTTCGACGAAGAGCTCGAACGCCGCTTTGGCCACAAGCTCGGCCACCTCAAGGTCGTCGGCGGCCGCAGGGCGTTTCCGCTTGGCCTGACGCTTGCCCGGGAGTTCATAGCACCCCGCTTCGCGCTGGCGGGCGATGCCGCTCACGGCATCCACCCAATCTCGGGCCAGGGGCTCAATCTCGGTTTCAAGGACGTGGCGGCGCTCGCCGAAACGATCGTCGAGGCGGACCGCCTCGGCCTTGACATCGGGTCGCTCGCGGTCCTCGAGCGCTATCAGATCTGGCGGCGTTTCGATACCTTCCGGATGGGGGTGACGACGGACGTCCTGAATCGGCTGTTTTCCAACGACATCACACCGATCAGGATCGCCCGCGACGTCGGCCTCGGCATCGTCGATCGCATTCCGTCGCTCAAGAATTTCTTCATCCGCCAGGCGGCCGGTGTGGCCGGCGAGCGCGACCCGCGCCTGCTTGCGGGCCAGCAGATCTGAACGATCTTGGACTACAAGAAGTTCTTTCGCGTGTAAGCCCTCATCCGGCCTGCCGGCCACCTTCTCCCCGCAGGCGGGGCGAATGAGACGCGCGGCACCTGTCTGCAGCGATCACGGGAGGAGAGCAAACGGCAAGCTCCCGTCCCCCCCCTCGCCCCCCTCGCGGGGAGAGGGTGAGGGGCAACTACTCAGTGCCAATGATTGCTCACTGCTCCGATAGCTTCATGTCCGGGTGATAGTCCTTGCCTGCCACCTCCTTCACTACCGCCTGGCCGCACTGCATGTGCTGGGTGTCGGCATTGAAGGCGTAGGTCGGCGGACCATGCAGCATCCATCCCTGGTTCAACGCCGCCGTGACCTTGTGGCAGAAGGAGGCGTCGTCAGGGCCGGTGAGGAAGCGGTAGAGTTTCAAGGTTTTGCCTTTCGTCTTTCGATCATGTCCGCCTTGGCGGCGAGTTTCAGGGCCTGGTCGAGATGCAGCCGCTCGACCATGCGGCCGTGGAGATTGATCACGCCCTTGTCGGCGTTTTCCGGAAGGTCGAAGGCGGCGATGATCGCGCGTGCCTCCTCGACTGCCGCCTGATCGACGCCGAAATGCTCGTTCGCCGGACCGATCTGGGCCGGGTGAATGAGCATCTTGCCGTCATAGCCCATGTCGCGCCCCTGGCGGCATTCGGCCTCAAAACCGTCCGCGTCGCGGAAATCGTTGTAGACCGCATCGATGACATCAAGCCCGCTGCCGCGCGCTGCGAGCAGGATCTGCATCAGCCAGGGCACCAGATAGGCGCGGCCGGGATTCGCGGGAACGCCTGTGTCCTTCCCGAGATCGTTGAGCCCGACGACGAAGCAGTCGAGCCTGCCGCCGAAGGTGCGGCCGGTCTCGGCGATTGCCGCAACATTGAGCAGGCCGCGCGGCGTTTCGATCATCGCCCAGAGCCTGAGGCTTTCAGGCGCATCATTTTCGCCAAGCCAGTCGACGGCCGCCTGGATGTCCGACGGGCTCTCGACCTTCGGCAGAAGGATGGCGTCGGGACCGGCGGCAACTGCGGCGGTGAGATCCATCTGGCCGAAGCCTGATCCCAGCGCATTGATGCGAATGACCACCTCACAATCGGGCCTGTGCTTCGAAAGATGCCGGACAAGCGCTTCGCCCTTGTGTTCGGGAGCGACGGCATCCTCCAGGTCGAAGATCACGGCGTCGGCGGCAAGCTGCCGCACCTTTGCCAGGGCGCGAGCATTGTCGGCCGGAACGCAAAGCACGGAGCGACGCAGGCGAGCGGGATGATGATGGGCGATAACAGTTGTCATGGAACCGTTGTGCCCGCCTTTCGATTGTTACGCAAGACGAGCGACTGCAGCGCCGCGCGTGCAATTGGGCGCGCCAAGGTCGCTGCGACACTTTGAAGTGGGCAACCTCTTGCAAGAGGCGCATTGAGCTCCCACATCGCATGTCAGAAAGGTTGAAGATCATGCAAAGCATTCGCTCTGTTCTCCTGACGACCGCAGCCATTGCCATTACCTTGGCAGCTCTCGTCTTCACCGCATCGCTTGCCGTGGCTCTGGCCGGCATCGCCGCCGTCGTTGCGATCGGCAGCGCCATCGCCGCAAGGCTCAATGGCAAGCCCGCGCCTGCGCACGCCCGGGTGAATCCGACCGGAGAACGGCGCGAAATGCGGATCTGGAATGACGGACGCGGCACGATCATCGATCTGTGACGTCTCGCAAACGCAGATTTTCCTTCATTTCGGCGCGAAACTGCTCTAAACGCTCTTCCAACGTTTCCGCTGAAATCGAAGGCCAAAGTCATGGAAAAGTTCGTCAAGCTCACCGGCGTCGCTGCGCCCCTGCCCGTCGTCAACATCGACACGGACATGATCATTCCGAAGGACTACCTGAAGACGATCAAGCGCACCGGCCTTGGCAAGGGACTTTTCGCCGAAGCCCGCTATAACGAGGACGGCACGCCGAATCCGGATTTCGTGCTCAACAAGCCGGCCTACCAGAACGCCAAGATCCTCGTTGCCGGCGACAATTTCGGCTGCGGCTCCTCGCGCGAGCATGCGCCATGGGCGCTCCTGGATTTCGGCATCCGCTGCGTTATTTCGACCTCGTTCGCCGACATCTTCTACAACAACTGTTTCAAGAACGGCATACTGCCGATCGTCGTCAGCCAGGCCGACCTCGACAAACTGATGGACGATGCCAACCGCGGCTCGAACGCCGTGCTTTCGGTCGATCTGGAAGCACAGGAAATCACCGGCCCCGACGGCGGTTCGGTCAAGTTCGAGGTCGATGCTTTCAAACGCCATTGCCTTCTGAACGGCCTCGACGACATCGGCCTGACGCTGGAGAAGGCGAGCGCCATCGATAGCTTCGAGCAGAAAAACGCCGCATCGCGCCCCTGGGCGTAAGCGCGGGCGCCCATGACGCGCAAGCTCATCTCATCCGGTTCCCCTTTCGAAAAGACGGCAGGCTATTCGCGTGCCGTCGTCAAGGGGGACTGGTGCTTCGTCTCCGGTACGACCGGTTATGACTATGCGACCATGACGATGCCGGAGACGGTGGAGGAACAGGCGCGCAACTGCCTGAAGACGATCGAGGGCGCCTTGAAGGAGGCCGGATTCTCGCTTTCGGATGTCGTGCGCAACCATTACTACGTCACGGACGCGAGCTTTGCCGACCGGGTCTTTCCGATCTTCGGCGAGATGTTCGGCGACATCCGCCCGGCGGCGACGATGATCGTCTGCGATCTCATCCGCCCGGAAATGCTGATCGAGATCGAGGTTACGGCGCTTCGCGGGTGAAGCCTGTGCTCTCCAACTGAGCGTAGAGAGACCGAAGAGAAGCCCATGCAGTTCGAAGGCACGGCCGACTATATCGCCGACAAGGACCTGATGATCGCCGTCAACGCGGCAATCCGGCTGGAGCGTCCGCTTCTCGTCAAGGGCGAGCCCGGCACCGGCAAGACCGAGCTTGCACGCCAAATCGCGGCCGCCCTCGGTCTCGATCTCATCGAGTGGAACGTCAAGTCGACGACCAAGGCGCAGCAGGGGCTTTACGAATACGACGCCGTCTCGCGGCTGCGCGACAGCCAGCTTGGCGATCTCCGCGTCAATGACGTGAAGAACTACATTCGCAAGGGCAAGCTCTGGCAGGCTTTCGAGGCGCCGCGGAAAACCGTGCTGCTGATCGACGAGATCGACAAGGCGGACATCGAGTTCCCGAACGACCTCCTGCAGGAGTTCGACCGGATGGAGTTCCACGTCTACGAGACCGGCGAAACGATCCACGCGCGGCACCGGCCGATCGTCATCATCACCTCCAACAACGAGAAGGAACTGCCGGACGCCTTTTTGCGCCGCTGCTTCTTCCATTACATCCGCTTCCCCGATGCCGAGACGCTGGCGCGCATCGTCGAGGTGCACTACCCAGGCATCCGCAAGACGCTGCTGTCGGCGGCACTCACCGCCTTCTACGGCATCCGCGAAGTGCCGGGGCTGAAGAAGAAACCCTCGACCTCCGAGGCGCTCGACTGGATTCGGCTGCTGGTCGCCGACGAGATCGATCCGGCGGATCTGCGCGCCGACCCAAAAACAATGCTGCCGAAGCTGCACGGGGCGCTGTTGAAGAACGAGCAGGATGTACATCTCTTCGAGCGCCTGGCCTTCATGGCGCGCCGCGACGGATGATCCATATGGTACCTACCTTTGCCCCTCACCCTAACCCTCTCCCTGCAAGCGGGGCGAGGGACTTAAGAGGGTGCCGCGAGTCTCCTTCGCCCCGCTTGCGGGGAGAAGGTGGCCGGTAGGCCGGATGAGGGGCGGCCGCGACGGAGCCGAATCGTTTTTCATTGACCGCCAGCCACTTACCGCGCTATCAAACAAACCGTGGTGATTTGGCCGGCCGGCTTGCAGCCACGTTAAAGAAATCGCTAAAGGGCCGAGGAAAAGTGGATTTCCAAGGACCGGTCGCGATCATCTCGCCGCCGGTTTTTTTGTATTGATCGAGTGGACCCCATGCCCATCAAGATTCCCGATACGCTGCCCGCCTTCGAAACCCTTGTGCATGAGGGCGTGCGGGTGATGACCGAGACCGTGGCGATCCGTCAGGACATCCGCCCGCTTCAGATCGGGCTCCTGAACCTCATGCCGAACAAGATCAAGACCGAGATCCAGATGGCGCGGTTGATCGGCGCGACGCCGCTGCAGGTCGAGCTGACGCTGGTCCGCGTCAACGGCCACCGGCCGAAGAACACGCCCGAGGATCACCTGCTCGCCTTCTACGAGACCTGGGAGGAGGTGAAGGGCCGCAAGTTCGACGGCTTCATCATCACTGGCGCGCCGGTCGAGACGCTCGAATACGAGGACGTCACCTACTGGAAGGAACTGCAGCGCATCTTCGACTGGACGGCGACGAACGTACATTCGACGATGAACGTCTGCTGGGGCGCGATGGCGGCGATCTACCATTTCCACGGCATTCCGAAACACCCGCTCAAGGAAAAGGCCTTCGGCGTCTACCGCCACCAGAACCTGAAACCCTCCTCGGTCTATCTGAACGGATTTTCCGACGATTTCGCCGTGCCGGTTTCACGCTGGACCGAGGTGCGCCGCGCCGACATCGACCGCGTGCCGGAGCTCGAAATCCTGATGGAATCGAAGGAGATGGGCGTCTGCCTGGTGCACGAGAAGAAAGGCAACCGGCTCTATATGTTCAACCACGTGGAGTATGATTCGACCTCCTTGTCGGACGAATATTTCCGCGACGTGGATGCCGGCGTGCCGATCAAGCTGCCGCACGATTATTTCCCGCACAATGATGCGGACCTGCCGCCGCAGAACCGCTGGCGCAGCCACGCGCATCTCTTTTTCGGCAACTGGATCAACGAGATGTACCAGACGACGCCCTACGAGCTCGAAAAGATCGGCACGGGAGACCATTGAGCCTCGATGTTCATCCCCTTCTTCCTCGAATTGAAGGCCGCGAAAGTCCCGGTGACGCTCCGGGAGTTCCTGTCTTTGATCGAGGGAATGGAGACGGGAATCGCGACCTTCGACGTCGAGGCCTTCTATTTCCTCGCCCGCGCAGCGCTGGTGAAGGACGAGCGCCACATTGACCGGTTCGACAGGGTGTTCCGGCATTGTTTTGCCGGTCTGGAAGCGGTTTCCCCATCGGAGGCCTTTGGTGAGGCAATCATTCCCGAGGAGTGGTTGAAGAAACTTGCCGAGAAATACCTGACAGAGGAGGAGAAGAAGCTCGTCGAGGCGCTCGGCGGCTTCGACAAGCTGATGGAAACGCTGCGCCAGCGGCTTGCGGAGCAGACCGGCCGCCATCAGGGCGGCTCGAAATGGATCGGCACCGACGGCACCTCACCTTTCGGCGCCTATGGCTACAATCCGGAAGCGGTGAGGATCGGCCAGGAGGGCTCGCGTCATCGGCGCGCGGTCAAGGTCTGGGACCGGCGTGAATTCAGGGACTATGACGACACGGTCGAACTCGGCACGCGCAACATCAAGGTGGCGCTGAAACGGCTGAGGCGCTGGGTGCGTGAGGGCGCTGCCGAGGAACTCGATCTTTCCGGCACGATCCGCTCCACCGCCGAGCATGGCTATCTCGACGTCGTGACACGGCCGGAGCGGCGCAACGCGGTCAAGCTCCTGATGTTCTTCGACGTTGGCGGATCGATGGACGACCATATCCGCGTCGTGGAAGAACTCTTCTCGGCTGCGCGCGGCGAATTCCGGCACATGGACTATTTCTACTTCCACAATTGCGTCTATGAGGGCCTGTGGAAGGACAATCGCCGCCGGCGCGTCGATGTGACCCGCACGGCGGAGCTCTTGCGCACCTTCGGCGGCGACTATCGCGCCATCTTCGTCGGCGATGCCTCGATGAGCCCTTACGAGATCAGCCATCCGGGCGGATCGGTCGAACACTGGAACGACGAAGCCGGCGCACTCTGGCTCACGCGCATCACGGCGCATTTCCCGCGCTCGATCTGGCTCAACCCGGTTCCCGAGGAGCATTGGCGCCACACCCAGTCGATCGGCATGATCCGCGCCCTCTTCGGCGGCCGGATGTTTCCGCTGACGCTCGCCGGCCTGCAGGCCGCGACGAAGGAACTGTCGCGGTGAACGACGCGTACGGCGCTTGCCCCTTCGCTCCGCCTGCGGGCAGAGGGGGCGTGGGCGGAGCGGCATGTCCTTCTCCCCGCAAGTGGGGAGAAGGTCGCGGCAGCGGATGAGGGGCAGCCGGACGCAGGCAGAGGAAAAGTATGACTTTCCGGTTGCCGCGTCGCCGGAAATACCGCAGGTTGACGCCGACTCGCAGAAGATGGAGACAAGATGAGCGCGGACATGGAAATCTTCGGTCACCTGCCCTCCGGTGAACCGGTTCATCGCGTGACGCTCAGAGGCGGCGGCTTGACCGCGAAGGTGATCACCTGGGGGGCGGTCATCCAGGACCTGCGGCTCGAAGGGCACCAGCCGCCGCTGGTGCTCGGTTTCGAGGATTTCGACAGCTATCCTGCGCATTCGTCCTATTTCGGCGCGACCCCCGGCCGCAACGCCAACCGCATCGGCGGCGGACGTTTCACGCTCGACGGCAAGGCCTATCAGCTGGAGCGCAACGAAAAGGGTGTGACCCATCTTCACGGTGGCAGCGATAACATCGCCAACCGCAACTGGACGATTATCGACCTTGCAGAGGATCGCGTAACGCTCAGGATCACCGATCCCGACGGACGGGCCGGCTATCCCGGCAATTGCACGACCACCTGCAGCTATACGCTGAAACCCGGTGGCGTGTTGAACGTCGCTTACGCAACGGAAACCGATGCCCCGACGCTCGCCAATGTCTGCCAGCACAGCTACTTCAATCTCGACGGCAGCGACGACGTGTTCGGCCATGACATCATGATCGCCGCCGATCACTATCTGCCGACCGACGAGCGGCAGGTCCCGACCGGCGAAATCCGCGCCGTTGCCGGCACGGCCTTCGATCTCAGGGAAATGACCTCGCTGCGACGGCAGACGGAAGGCGAAAAGATCACCTACGACCACAATTTCTGTCTCTCGCCGGAGCGGATGGAAAAACACTCGGTGGCGCTGGTGCGCAGCATCAATTCCGGGATTTCGCTGGAAGTGCTGACGACCGAGCCCGGCATCCAGCTCTATACCGGCTTCAAGCTCGACGTGCCGGTGCCGGGCCTGGAGGGCCGCCGCTACGGCCCCTTCGCCGGCTTCTGCCTCGAAACGCAAATCTGGCCCGACGCCATCAATCACGAAGGTTTTCCGAACGCGGTGCTCAGGCCGGGTAAAACGCTGCGTCAGGAGACGGACTACGTATTTATGAAGAGCTGAGGGGCTGCTGCGGCTGCAGTAATTCAAAGTGCTAGGGTCTTTGCGCGTCCGATTGGACGCACCCCACGTTAAAGCAGCGTGGCTCAACGATAGAGGCCAAGGCGACAATGAAATGAAGTGGTTGGAAAATTGGAGCGGGTGAGGCGATTCGAACGCCCGACCCCAACCTTGGCAAGGTTGTGCTCTACCCCTGAGCTACACCCGCTCATCATCCGCGGCCCGGGGGTAGTCGGTGGACCGTGGTGCCGCCCCGTCTTGCGGCGACGGGCGCTATATGGCCTAAGCCTTTTTCAAATGCAACAGGGAAATGACGCAAATGCGAAGAATTTTTTCGGGGCAATCCAGAAAGCCTGGAAATGCTGGTGTTTTCCACTGACGCATGTTGGTCAAGAGTGCGCACCGCATGGGAAGCGTGAACGGCTTCCGCCCACATGCCGCACCAGCCCCTGAGAATCGCCGCGCCTGAGATTGCGGAGCGCGCCTGTTCTCCGTAAAGCAGGGCGAAAATCGCCACGACAGGAAGGATTTGATGATGAGCGAGGCTGAGCCGAAGACCGCGGAGGACCTGTTCCGTTTTCTCGACGACCTTGGGATCGAACACACGACGAAGCGCCATGCGCCGGTCTTCACGGTGGCCGAATCGGTGGCGCTGCGCGACGAAATTCCCGGCGGACATACAAAGAACCTGTTCGTGAAGGATAAGAAGGGCAACTATTTCCTGCTGACCGTCGAGGAGCACGCTACGGTGGACCTGAAGACCGTCCATCAGGTCATCGGCGCGGCGAGCAAGGTTTCCTTCGGCAAGCCGGAAAAGCTGATGGAATATCTGGGCGTCATCCCCGGCGCGGTGACCGCATTCGGCGCGATCAACGACACGGGCGGCAACGTGAAGTTCATTCTCGACGAGGCGTTGATGGAATTTGACACGATCAACGGCCACCCGCTCTCGAACGACCAGACGACCTCGATCGCGTCGAAAGACATGCTGCGTTTCATGGAAGCGACAGGGCATGAGCCGCTTGTCTTGAAAGTGACGAGCTGACATACGATCTTTGGCGCGGATGCATGAAGTCGGACGGCAAGTCCGCGAGGAGAGAAGAATGAGCGGTAGCGACAATCCCTATGCAGGTTCTTTCGGCAACCAGATGACGGCTTCGGCTTCGTTCGGTGGCCAGCCGGCGCCGAAGGCCGCAGCCGCAGGCGATCTGATCAAGGAGACGACCACCGCCACCTTCTCCCGCGACGTGCTGGAAGCCTCGCGCCAGCAGCCGGTCCTCGTCGATTTCTGGGCGCCCTGGTGCGGACCCTGCAAGCAATTGACCCCGGTGATCGAAAAGGTCGTGACGGAAGCTGCCGGCCGGGTGAAGCTCGTCAAGATGAATATCGACGACCATCCCTCGATCGCGGGCCAGCTCGGCATCCAGTCGATCCCCGCCGTCATCGCCTTCGTCGGCGGACGCCCGGTCGACGGCTTCATGGGTGCGGTTCCCGAAAGCCAGATCAAGCAGTTCATCGACCGTATCGCGGGACCCGCCGTGAGCGATGGCAAGGCCGAGATCGAAGCCGCACTGACCGATGCCAAGGCATTGCTCGATGCCGGTGAGGCGGAAAACGCCGCCGGCCTCTATGGTGCCGTCCTCCAGGCGGAGCCGGAAAATGCGACCGCCATTGCCGGCATGGTCGAATGCATGATTGCGCTCGGCCAGCTTGCCGAGGCGCGCCAGGCGCTTTCGGAATTGCCGGAGGAGCTTGCGAAGGACGCCGCCATCGGCGCCGTCTCGAAGAAACTCGACCAGATCGAAGAAGCACGCAAACTCGGCGATCCGACGGCGCTCGAGCATCAGCTGGCGCTCAATCCGGATGACCACGCGGCGCGGCTGAAGCTTGCCAAGATCCGCAATGTCGAAGGCGACCGGAATGCGGCGGCCGACCACCTGCTTTTGATCATGAAGCGCGACCGCAGCTTCGAGGACGATGGCGCCCGGCGCGAGCTCCTGGGCTTCTTTGAAGTCTGGGGACCGAAGGATCCGGCGACGGTCGCGGCGCGGCGCAAGCTTTCGTCGATTCTTTTTTCTTAAGCGGCAAGACTGCAGCAGGATCCGCGTCTTTTTCCCTTGAGATTTTCAAGGGACGCACCATTTCTTGATCGGGGGTCGTGCCTGCGATGAGGCGCGGCAATCCGGTATCTGCAAGGTCTACCAGAATGCATGTCGGAAATGCGCGCTACCTCGGTCCTCAGGACTTGCCGGAGATCCTTCCGGTATTTCCGCTGACGGGCGCGCTCCTGCTTCCAGGCGCGCAACTTCCGCTCAATATCTTCGAACCGCGCTATCTTGCGATGTTCGATGACGCGCTTGCCGGAAACCGGCTGATCGGCATCGTCCAGCCCTCCTTCTCCGAGGGGCGCAACGATATCGACTCGGGGCCCGTGCCGGCGCTTTGCCAGGTCGGCTGCATCGGCCGCATCACCTCCTTTGCGGAGACCGGTGACGGGCGCTACATCACCTCGGTCACCGGTGTGTGCCGCTACCGCCTCTTCGCCGAGGTGGCTGGCTGCCGCGGCTATCGCCGCTTCCGCATCGGCCCCTTCGCAACCGATCTCGAAAATCCCGACGATGAGGGCCTGGTCGACCGCGAGGCGCTGCTCGCCGCTTTCCGCGCCTATCTCGACGCCAACAAGCTGGAGGCGGACTGGGAGAGCGTCGAGCGGGCGAGCAACCGCACGCTCGTCAATTCCATGGCGATGATGTCGCCCTACGGCCCGGCGGAAAAGCAGGCGCTGCTGGAAGCGCCTGACCTGAAGACCCGCGCCGAAACGCTGATTGCGATCACCGAGATCGTGCTTGCCCGCAATTTCGGCGACCTCGACAACATCCTCCAGTAGGGCAAAGCCATGGATGTCAATGCCATCAAGGTCGATCCGAAACTCCTCGAACTGCTCGTCTGCCCGCTGACGAAGGGGCGGTTGAGCTATGACGCGGAAGCGCAGGAACTGATATCCGAAAAGGCCCGTCTCGCTTATCCGATCCGCGACGGCGTTCCGATCATGCTCGTGTCGGAAGCGCGCAAGATCGAAGACTGAGGCTTGCGTTGAAAGTCAGGTGAGGGACGGAAAACTGTTACACGCTTTTTCCTGGACTACCCGCCCACGTGTTCGACGCTGGCCTCGATCCGCTCCATGTCGTCGTCGGAAAGGCCGAAATGGTGGCCGATCTCATGGATCAGCACATGGGTGATGATGTCACCCAGCGTTTCCTCGTTTTCCGCCCAGTAGTCGAGGATCGGGCGGCGATAGAGCGTGATGCGGTTCGGAAATTGGCCAGTCTCCATGGTGAAGCGTTCGCCGATCCCGCGGCCTTCGAACAGGCCAAGCAGGTCGAAAGGCGTTTCAAGCGCCATGTCTTCGAAGACGTCGTCGCTTGGAAAATCGGCGACTTCGATCATGAGATCGGTCGTCAGCTTGCGGAATTCCTCCGGCAGATGGCTATAGGCTTCGAGCGCAAGCAGTTCGAATGTGCTGAGCGTCGGTGCGTGGCGTTCCCGCCAATCATCGGTCTGGTCAATGCGGGCCATGGGCACTCCTTGTTGCCCTTCATATAACGATTTCTCCTTTGTTTTTCGAGTGTTGAATTCTGCCAGGGCAGGATGAGGAATAAATTCTCAAACATCGTTGTTGACTCTTGCGGCGGGCTCTGGAATCCATAGGAACATAAAGTGAACATCTGGTGGAGCCGACCGTCATGGCCGAGAAAGCCGTGCAGCGGGAAACCGTTCTTTCCCTCCGCGAAACCATTGCGCAGATTGAAAATCGCCGGCTGCCCGGGGTCCTGCGTGCAGCCAAGGCGGCCGATCCTGCCGGTTTCCGGCGCCAAAGAGAGGAGGCATCCCGCAACAAGATCCTGCCCCTTGGCGTCCCGCCGCTTGATGACGTGCTCGAAGGCGGGCTGCCGCTTGCGGGCATGACGGAAATCCGCAATGCCGAAACGCGCGATGCGGGTGCAGCCGCCGGTTTCGTGACGGCGCTTGCGGTGCTCTGTCAGCGGCGAAAGAAGGAGAAAGGTCATCTGGCACCGGTCCTGTGGATCAGTCAGGCGCTTGCCTCTCGTGAGGCCGGATTTCCATATGCGCCGGGCCTCAAATCCTATGGGCTCGACATCGAGCGCTTCCTGTTCGTTTCGATACGTACGGTCAAGGATGCGCTCTGGGTTGCCGAAACGGCTCTTTCGGTACCGGTCTTTGCGGCCGTCGTTCTGGAAATCCGCGGCAATCCCGCCTGTCTCGCCTTGAGCGAGAGCAGGCGCCTGCATGTAAGGGCCCGGGCGGGCGGAGTGCCTCTTTTCCTCTTCCGGCAGGCGGGCGAGGAGGAGGCCAGCAGCGCCTTTTACCGGCTACAGATCAAGCCGGCATCGGCCGGCGAGCGACCTCTTCCCGATGGCGCGATGCTTTGCGGCAGCATCGGTCATCCAGCCTTTCACGTCCTTGTCAAAAAAAGCAGGGCTTACGCCTCTGCCGATATCTTTCTGGAATGGAATGCCCATGACCGCCGCTTCTACCCCATCGAGCAGTCCGTCGCTTCTCAGGCAGACGGGCAATCAGAGAATTCTGTCGATCCATTTTCCGCATCTGTCGGCCGATCGAGTGGCGCGGATTCGATGGGGCGCCTCCTGGCTTACGCAAGGGCGTCCTGATCATCCGCCCGTCGTGTTCGCTGCCAAGATCGACAATGCCATGCGGCTGGTCGCTCTCGACACGCTTGCCGAACGGGTGGGCCTGAAGCGGGGCCAGGGGGCGGCGGACGCCCGCGCCATGTGTCCGTCGCTCGACGTGATCATCGACGATCCGGCGGCGGACCGGGCCCTTCTGGAAGGGCTTGCCGACTGGTGCGATCGCTATACGCCGCTGGTCGCGCTCGACGGAAAGGATGGCCTGTTCCTCGACATCACCGGTTGCGCCCATCTTCACGGTGGCGAGAAAGTGCTGGTCAATGACGTGCTTTCGCGTCTCTTCCTGCTCGGCGTCGAGGCGCGTGCGGTGATCTCCTCCTCTGCGGGCCTCTCCTGGGCGGTTGCCCGCTACGGCAGTGCGGCCGTCATCGCGCCCGAGGATGCCGAACGGGTTCTCGCACCCTTGCCGGTCGCCGCCCTGCGCCTGCCGGAGGAAACCGTCGCCTTGCTCGATCGGGTCGGGCTGAAAGAGATCGGTGATCTTCTTCAGGCGCCGCGCGCGCCTCTTACCCGCCGCTTCGGCTCCTTGCTTCTCCTGCGGCTCGATCAGGCGAGGGGCCACGCGGACGAGCCTCTCTCGCCCCGTCTTCCCGTTCCGAGCTTTTCTGCCGAACGCCGCCTTGCCGAACCGCTTCAGGACGAAGAGCACATTCTTGAACTGGCGCGGCATCTTTCCGGTGATGTCCGTCTCTCGCTGGAGCGGCATGGCGAAGGCGGGCGCCTGTTCGAGCTTCTTCTCATTCGCGTCGATGGCCGGGTGTTCCGCATTCAGGCGCATGCGGCCGTCCCCTTGAACGACGCCGATCGGATCGCGGCTCTCTTTCGCGAGCGGTTGCAGGCGGTTCATGATGACCTCGATGCCGGATATGGTTTCGAGATCCTTCGGCTGTCCGTCCTTAGAAGCGAAAGGCTCGATCCTGCCCAGGATGACTTTTCCGGCGTTCCCGATGAAAGCCAGCCGCTCGCCGCCTTCGCCGACAAGCTGTGTGCCCGCTTCGGGCCGGATTGCCTGACCTTTGCGACCCTTGCCGAAAGCCATCTGCCGGAACGCGCGGGCGGATTTGCGCCCCTGACGGATGTCGCGACGGTCATCGGATCTCGTCCGGTCGATGAAAAAGCCTGTCCCGAAAACCGCCCGCTCCGGATTTTTACGCATCCCGAGCTTGTCGAAGCGACGGCCGAAGTGCCCGATGGCGCGCCGCGCAGCTTCAACTGGCGCAAGACCCAGTATCGTGTCGCCCGTGCCGAGGGACCGGAGCGCATCGCCGCCGAATGGTGGCTCGATGGGGAGGGGCATCCGACCCGCGACTACTTCCGGGTCGAGGATCAGGAAGGCCGCCGTTTCTGGCTGTTCCGCGAGGGTCTTTACGGACGGGAGACATCCTCGCCCCGCTGGTTCATGCATGGAGTTTTCGCATGAGCGCGGATCCTGCCTTCTACGAACTTGGCGCGCGTACGAATTTCTCCTTTCTGGAAGGAGCAGCACCCGCCGAGGAGATGATCGTCTTTGCCAAGAAGGTCGGGCTTGCCGGCCTCGGCATCGCCGATCGCAACAGCGTCGCGGGCGTCGTCCGGGCCCATGCCAAGGCAAAAGTGGAGGGCTACCCTTTCCGGCCGGGCGCCCGCCTGGTTTTTGCCGACGGCACGCCGGATATCCTCGCCTATCCAAGAAACAGGAAGGGGTGGGGGCATCTGTGTCGCCTGCTCAGCGCCGGAAACCTGCGCTCAAAGAAAGGGGAGTGCACGCTTTATCTCGCGGATCTTTTCGAGTGGCAGGAGGATCTTCTCCTTATCATCATGCAAGGCGAGGGGCGACCGGACGCAGGCTTTCTTGGAGGTATCCTGGAGAAGCTGCAGCAACAGGCGGGCAACCGGCTCTATCTCGGAATGACGCCGCGTTACGACGGCTTCGACCGGCATGATTTCGCCGTTCTTGCCGCTCTCGCCCGGAAGGCCGGTGTCCGGCTTCTGGCCACCAATGACGCGCTCTATCACGATCCGCAATACAGGCCGCTCGCGGATGTCGTCACCGCCATTCGGGAACATGTGGCAGTCGCGAGCGCCGGCTTCCTTCTCCAGAAGAATGCCGAGAGGCACCTGAAGGGCCCGAAGGAAATGGCCCGGCTTTTCAGCGACTACCCCGAGGCGATCGTCAATGCGCGCAAGTTCTTCAAGCGGCTCGCCTTCAATCTCGACGAGCTCAGCCACCAGTATCCGGATGAAAACGCCGAAGGCGAAACGCCGGCGGAAACCTTGAAGCGGCTCGTCGCCGAAGGTGCGGCCGAACGCTATCCCGCCGGCGTGCCGGAAAAGGTGACGCGGCAGATCGAATATGAGCTGGAACTCATTAACGACAAGAAATACGAGCCCTATTTCCTGACCGTGCACAAGCTGGTGAAATTTGCCCGCGAGGAGAAGATTCTTTGCCAGGGGCGGGGATCCGCGGCCAATTCCTCGGTCTGCTTCTGCCTCGGCATCACCGATGTCGATCCGCAAAAGTTCACCCTGCTCTTCGACCGGTTCCTGTCCCGCGACCGTGACGAGCCGCCCGATATCGATGTCGATTTCGAACATGAGCGGCGCGAGGAGGTCATCCAGCATATCTACAGGACCTATGGCAAGGAGCATGCCGGCCTGACCGCCGCGGTGATCAGCTATCGCTCGCGTTCCGCCGGGCGCGAGGTTGCCAAGGCCTTCGGCCTTTCGGAGGATGTCCAGTCGGCGCTGGTGAGCTCGATCTGGGGCTGGAGTTCTTCGGCCTTCACCGAGGAGCAGGCAAAGGCTGCGGGTCTCGATGCCTCGGACCCGCTGACGAGGCGCGTTCTCGGCTATGCCAGCCTTCTCCTGAACTTTCCGCGGCACCTATCGCAGCATGTCGGCGGCTTCGTGATCACCCGCGACCGGCTCGACGAGGTGGTGCCGATCATGAACACGGCCATGCCCGACCGTTACATGATCGAATGGGACAAGGACGACCTCGACCATCTGAAGATCCTGAAGGTCGACGTGCTGGCGCTCGGCATGCTGACCTGCCTCGCCAAGGCCTTCAAGCTATTGGAAGCGCATTACGAGGAAAAGAAAGAGCTGGCTGAAATCTATCAGGATCAGAAGAAGGTCGTTTATGACATGATCTGTCGCGCCGACACGGTCGGGGTCTTCCAGATCGAAAGCCGGGCGCAGATGAGCATGCTGCCGCGTCTCCAGCCGCGCGAAATGTATGATCTGGTGATCGAGGTCGCGATCGTCCGCCCCGGCCCCATCCAGGGCAACATGGTGCACCCCTATCTGAAACGGCGCGAGGCGCAGCGTAGGGGTGAAAACGTATTCGATTTCCCGAAACCGGAGTTGAGGCCGGTCCTTGCCCGGACGCTCGGCGTGCCGCTGTTCCAGGAACAGGCGATGCAGATCGCGATCACCGCCGCCGGCTTTTCGCCCAGCGAAGCCGATCAGCTCCGCCGCGCCATGGCGACTTTCAAGCGGACCGGCACGATCCATACCTTCGAGCGAAAGATGATCGAGGGCATGGTCAAGAACGGTTACGACAGGGAGTTTGCCGAGCGCTGCTTCAACCAGATCAAGGGGTTCGGTGAATACGGCTTTCCCGAGAGCCATGCGGCCTCCTTCGCATCCCTCGTCTATGCCTCGTCCTGGTTCAAGGCCTATTACCCGGACGTCTTCTGTGCTGCGATCCTGAACTCGCAGCCGATGGGTTTCTATGCGCCGGCGCAGCTCGTGCGCGATGCCCGCGAACATGGGGTCAAGGTGCTGCCGGTCGACATCAATTTTTCGAGCTGGGACGCACTGCTTGAGGGCGAAGGCATGTTCAAAAAGGCCGCGATCAGTCCTCGTCATGCCGGGATGGCAGGCGTGATCCGGACTGAAAAGGCCGTCCGGCTGGGCTTCCGGCTGATCAAGGGGCTAAGGCAAGAGGATATGAATGCACTCGTTGCGCATCGCGACAGGGGATACCGCTCCGTCCATGATCTCTGGATGCGGTCCGGGCTTACCCGGTCCGTTCTGGAACGCCTTGCCGATGCCGATGCCTTCCGTTCCATCGGCCTTGATCGGCGTGCGGCCCTCTGGGCGGTGAAGGCGCTGGACGAGGCGTCAGCGGTCGAGCGCCTGCCGCTTTTCGATGGCGCGGGTTCCGCGGACCTGCAGGCCGAGCCGGCGGTCACTCTGCCCGATATGCCCCCTGGGGAGCATGTCATCAACGACTACCGCTACCTGACGCTTTCGCTGAAGGCTCACCCTGTTTCCTTCATGCGGGAGGATTTCTCGCGAATGGGCATAGTTGCCAATCGCGATCTGGCGAGGACCGCCGCAGGAAGAAGGGTCACGGTCGCCGGCCTTGTGCTCGTTCGCCAGCGCCCGGGTTCGGCCAAGGGTGTCATCTTCATGACGATCGAGGACGAGACCGGCGTCGCCAACATCATTGTCTGGGAAAAAATGTTCAAGAAATACCGGGCAGAGGTCATGGGCTCGCGGCTCGTGAAGGTCCGTGGCCGCTTACAGAGCGAAAGCGATGTCATCCATGTGGTGGCCGAGCATATCGAGGACATAACGCCCATGCTCGGCCTCTTGCGCACGCAAGCACGGCGTTTCGCAGCCAACGACCGTGCGGACGAGGCCTTGCGGCCGACAGCCGATGCCCGCGAAAGGAAAGCGCTTAAACAATTGCGCCTGGCCCTGCCCGCCCGCCCCAATCAGCACGCGGAAGCGACAACCGACGTGGCCGATGTCATACCGAAAGGGCGCAACTTCCACTGAGTTTAGGTGAGATCACGCCCTTCGCCTGGTGAGTTCCACAAGGTTTGCGGCGCCTGGGTTCGTCCTGTGTAAAAATGTCGCAGGCTGTTCGGCAAAAATTGCAAGTTCTGGAAAAAAAACCGTCTCCTTAGAATCGGCTAATGCGATGAAAATGCGATGATTTCCGTCAAGTTTAGAACCGATCTAACATACCCCTCAACTTTACGGGGAGGAGTTTTTTCTTGACGGCAAATATCCTCTTTTGCTTAATGCGAGAAATCAGGGCGTTGCGTTTGATAGGCAAGACGAGATGCTGGTTTGCAGCTGCAATTTCATCACTGAAAAAGAGATCGAAGATACGATCATCAGCCTCCTCGACGAAGACTGTTGGCAGTTGATCGTGCCGGCGAAAGTCTATCACGCGATGGAAAAGCGCGGCCGTTGCTGCGGCTGCTTTCCGAACGTCGTCGACATCATCATCCGCACCACCGAAGAATATCACGCCCGTCGCGACTCGACGGAAGCCGAGATATTTGATTTCATGATCCGCCTAAAACAATTCCACGAGGAAAACCGGAGGGCGGATTTTGAAAGGCGACAAAAAGGTCATCGAGCAGCTTAACGAAGCGCTCTTTCTCGAACTTGGTGCCGTCAACCAGTACTGGCTGCATTACCGCCTCCTCGAAGACTGGGGTTACACGCTGCTCGCAAAAAAAGAGCGTGAGGAATCCATCGAGGAAATGCACCATGCCGACAAGCTCATCGACCGCATTATCTTCCTTGAAGGCCATCCGAACCTGCAGACGGTCGCGCCGCTGCGGATCGGGCAGAATGTCAAGGAAGTGCTGAAGGCTGACCTCGCCGGCGAGTATGATGCGCGCAAGGCCTACAAGAATTCCCGCGATGTCTGTCACGCGGCCGGCGACTATGTCTCGATGAAGCTTTTCGAGGAGC
This sequence comes from Sinorhizobium terangae, assembly GCF_029714365.1. Taxonomy (NCBI): domain Bacteria; kingdom Pseudomonadati; phylum Pseudomonadota; class Alphaproteobacteria; order Hyphomicrobiales; family Rhizobiaceae; genus Sinorhizobium; species Sinorhizobium terangae. Next base: position 3,345,571 of record NZ_CP121659.1, on the reverse strand, counting down.
TGCTTGCAGACGAGGAAGGCCATATCAACTTCCTCGAGTCGCAGCTTCAACTGCTCGACACGATCGGCGAGCAGAAGTACGGCCAGCTCAACGCCGCCCCCGCCAACGAAGCCGAATAAGCGTTGATCTTTCTCTGACGCGAGCGCCGTCGCCTTGAAAGGCGAGGCGCTCTTTCTTTACCGGTCGAACTGGGCGTCACCTCGGCCCGCCGCCCGCAGGCGGAAGGAAGGTTCCGGCAGCAGGATCAGCGGAGAAACGCGCGCGAAAAATCGCCGATTTCCTCAACGCACCAGATGGGAGAAGGCTGCAACGACTTCCTCGTACACCTTGCGCTTGAAGGGCACGATCAGATTCGGCAATTCGTGCATCGGCTTCCACTCCCACGCGTCGAATTCAGGATCGTGGCCGCCGGGCGGTGGATTGATGGCGATTTCGCTTTCCTCGCCTTCGAAGCGGAAGGCATACCAGCGCTGCGTCTGCCCACGGTACTTGCCCTTGAGGCCGATCCCGATCAATTGCGGCGGCAGATCGTAGTTGATCCAGTTCGGCGCCTCGGCCAGCAGTGATACCGAGCGAATGCCGGTCTCTTCGTAAAGCTCGCGGTAAGCGGCCTTGAGCGGATCCTCGCCCTCGTCGATACCGCCCTGCGGCATCTGCCACAGTTGCGGCGAGCCGTCATATTCCGAATTGCCGACGGCGAGCCGATGCCCGACCCAGACAAGGCCTTCGCGGTTCAGGACCATGACCCCGACGCAGGGCCGGTAGGGCAGGTCTTCCGCCTTCACGACCTTGCTTTTGTCCTTGCTCATACTGACTTCCTTCTCTCGCCCCCTACGGCGCCGCGCGTCTTACCAGATGCGGAAACATTGCAATGGGCCCCACAAATCAACGCCATAGCGATACAGCAGCCCGATCGGGAGCGCCTTCTCTTTCGCCCGCTTATCTCATTTTTGTTGCGGATCGTTGACGAGCGCCGAAACGCCGACGAATTCGATGCCGCGCCCGCCCGCCTCCTGCATCCATTCGGAGATTGCCGCCACGCTTTCATCGAAGGCGGAGGCGACGCCGATCGCCGTGCCGTTTCGCCTTGCGACGCGCTCCAGTTCGTCGAGCTTGCGCAGGATTGCGCCGCGGCTGAGCTCACTGTCGACAACGACATCGGCAAAACCATGCGGCACGTCGAAGGCACCGGCGAGCGTGCCCGAGAGTGACTGTGCCGATGTGCCGTCGTCGAGGAAGAGCAGCCCGCGCTTGCCGAGGTCGCGCATTACCGGCTCGAGCGCATCGGCGTCGGAGAGGAAGCGTCCGCCGAGATAGTTCATGATGCCGGTATAGTTGGTGATCTGGCCCATGCTCCGGTGCAGTTCTGCGAGGTTCTTGGTGGCGCCCAATGAAACGCGGAGCGCGTGCGGACCCGGATCATTGTCCGGATAGTCGAAGGGCTCCATCGGAACCTGCAGCAGGATCTCATGGCCGTCGCGTCGCGCGTCCTGCACCCAGCGCTGAAGGCTGTTGCCGGCGGCGGCGAAGGCGAGCGTCACGTCCGGCGAAAGGTCGCGGATCGCCCGTTGCGTTCCGGTCTGGCTGAGGCCGAGACCGCCGACGACGAGCGCAATGCGGGTGCCGCGCGCGCCGGACCACGGGCGCGCATACTGGTCCATCGGTCTCAGCCCGTCCGGACCGGTAATCGGCAGACGGCCCTGGGGGCTTTCCTCCAAGAGATCCTCGTTCGGCAGCGCCGCCATGCGCGGATCCTGGCCGCGAACCGGTCCGACGTTGATGAATGCCGGGCCGTCGCTTTCGCGTGATCGCGGCGTGTACTTCGTCACCGTCGCCCCGTCGTTCGTCAGCATCTCTTCGACATGGGCGCCGGAAAGTGCTCCGTTCGGGCGAAGAGGATTTTTCCGCCTTCCTGCGGAATCAGCGGTTCCAGCCGTCGTCTCTCCGGCGGATGCTGCGCCTTTTGGGGCAACTTCCGACGCCTTGGGCGCATGGGTAAGCCCGTCTGGCGCCAGAGCGCTCCAGGCGGAAAGGCCGACGACGGTGACGGCACAGAGGCTTGCGAGCGCATAGCCGAAGAAGCTGCGGAAGTCGCGCCGGCGGGCAGGCTTTACCTTCCTGTTCTGGCCAAGTGGGGCATTGAGATCGGTTCCCAAACGGAGCCTCGGTCGACCTGAAGGAAGTTGCTCTTGAAAGACGCCGCTCACGAAGAATCATCGGATCTTCGCTGGCTGTTGCCGTTGCATAATATAAAGGCGCCGGGTTGAACAGCCCGGCGCCCGCGTTGACGAATTTCTCGAGCTTCGCTTACTTCTTGAGTTCGGCCTGTTCCGGGTTGGCCGGGAAGGACGGATCCGTCTTCTTGCCGCGCAGGAGATCGAGCGCGTAGTTGAGCTGGATGTCGTCCTTGGCTTCCGGCGGGACATAGGCCACGGAGCCGGAACCCTCATCGTCCTCGTTCTGGCCCTTGATGTGGCCACGCAGGTCGGATTCGCCCTGCGCTTCCACCTTGCCCAGAAGCTCCGGCGGCAGCGGCTGCTCGACCTTGATGTCCGGCGAGATGCCGGTGCCCTGGATCGATTTGCCGGACGGCGTGTAGTAGAGCGCCGTCGTCAGGCGCAGCGCGCCGGCATCGCCCAGCGGAATGATCGTCTGAACCGAGCCCTTGCCGAAGGACCGCGTGCCAAGCACCGTGGCACGCTTCAGATCCTGCAGCGCACCGGCAACGATTTCCGATGCGGATGCCGAGCCGCCGTTGACGAGGACGATGACCGGCTTGCCGTCGGCGAGATCGCCGGGCGTCGCATTGAAGCGACGGGTCTCGTCCGGGTTGCGGCCGCGGGTCGAAACGACCTCGCCGCGCTCGAGGAAGGCGTCCGAAACGTTGATAGCCTGATCGAGCAGACCGCCCGGATTGAGGCGAAGATCCAGCACGTAGCCCTTCAGCTTGTCCGCCGGAACGTCCGCCTTGATCTTCTCGATGCCCTTTTTCAGGTCGTCGAAGGTCTTTTCGGTGAAGGAGATGACGCGCAGATAGCCGACGTCGCCTTCGGTGCGGTATTTCACGGCACGGACGGCGATCACGTCGCGCACGATCGTCAGTTCGATCGGCTTTTCGGCGCCCTTGCGCAGAATGGTGAGCTTGATCGGCGTGCCGACGGCGCCGCGCATCTTGTCGACAGCTTCCTCGAGCTTCAGGCCGCGAACGTCTTGGCCGTCGATCTTCGAGATGAAGTCGCCGGCAAGCACGCCGGCGCGCGCCGCGGGCGTATCGTCGATCGGGCTCGTCACCTTGACGAGATCGTCTTCCATGGTCACTTCGATGCCGAGACCGCCGAATTCGCCGCGCGTCTGCGTGCGCATGTCCTCGGCGTCCGTCGAGTTCATGTAGCTCGAATGCGGGTCAAGGGAGGAGAGCATGCCGTTGATGGCATTCTCGATCAATTTGTCATCCTGCGGGGGCGTCACATACTGCGCCCGCACACGCTCGAAAACGTCGCCGAAAATCGCCAGTTCGCGGTACGTCGACGAGTTGGCTGCCTCGGCCGGAATGGTCGCCGAATAGACGACGCCCATCGCCGTCGCACCCATCAGCGCCCCGACCAGAACAAGTGAAGCTCTACGTATCATTTCGCGCCTTTCCAACCTCTGCTGCGGACCACCACGGTCGGGAATCGACCGGTTTTCCGTCTTTTCGGAATTCAATGTAAAGCGTTGGCCTGTCTGTTTCCAGCGCCAAGGCCGCCGCACTCGCCACTCTTTTTGCACCCATCGTCGCCAATGGCTCGCCGGCCACGACGAATTGTCCCGTCCGGACGCTGACATTTTCCATTCCCGACAGAACGATATGATACCCGTCGCCGGGATTGAGAATGATCATCTGCCCGTAGCTGCGAAAACTTCCCGCGTAGACAATCCACCCGTCCGCCGGCGTTGTCACCAGCGCGCCTGCATTGGTTTCCAGCATGATGCCCTGCAGCGAATGCCCGGTGCCGTCCGCATCGCCAAACTGCCGCAGGAGTGACCCCGCGACGGGATAGGCAAGCCTTTCCCGCAACTCCGAAAACACATATGCGGGCGCAATGCGGTTTTTGTCGGGCACCGCGTTGCGGGCGATCTCGCGGGCCTCTTCGCGCTCGGCCTCGCTCATCCGCCGACGCTCTTCTTCCTGTGCGCGAGCGGCCGCGGCGGCATCCCGCACCGAGGAGATCTCGTTCTCCAGCGACGAAATCAGTCCTTCGAGATTGGTCGCCTGCGAGGCCAGTTCCTGGGCCTTGCGCTGCTCGACTGCAAGTTCGTTCGCATTCTGCTGCCGCAACTTTTCCTTCTCGGTCACCAGCATCGACATGCGGCGCTCTTCCTCGAGATTGGCCGTCATCGCCGCCGTCAGTTCCTCGCGCTGCTTTCCGATGCCGCCACGAATATCCGCGAGCGCCTTCAGGTCGGCGACGAGGCTGTCGGTCTGCTCGCGCATCTCCGGCACAACGGCGCCAAGGAGGATTGCACTGCGAACCGAGGCCAGTGCGTCCTCCGGCGTGACGAGGATGGCAGGCGGCGGGTTGCGCCCCATGCGCTGCAGGGCGGCAAGCACTTCTGCAAGCACGCCGCGCCTGCCACGGAGCGATCGCCGCACCACGTCCTCTTTCACGCGCAGGTCGTTAAGCTTGTTTTCGCCATCGGCGATCTGCTGCTCGAGCCCGCGTCGTTTGCTTGCCGACTCGACGATCGCGGCGCGCAGCGCCTCGCTGCTCTTGTCGATCTCGGCGATCGTTTGTTCCAGCGCTTCGGCGCGCTCACGCGACAGCGTTATGGTCTTCGAAAGCGCGTCGAGCTCGCTGCGCGTGCTGTCGCGCCTGAGCGCCAGATCGGCTGCGGGATCTACCGCTTTCTGCTCGTTCGACGGCGCGCCCGCGGGGTTCCCGGGGGCTGTGTCCTGGGCTACAGCCGGCGCGGCGATCACGCCCAAGAGAACGGCCAATGCCGCGGCACCGCGTCCGACACGACGCACCGCCCATCCCAAGTCGGCACATTTTTCTCGGCGCGTCATACGGCCCGATGCTTTCCTGCAATAATTAGGTGAGAGAACCCTAATCTGATTTGGCTCGGCCAACCAACACATAATCGTGTTATTGCATCCGCGAATAAACAAGCGTCTCTTCAAGCGCGGTGATAGGGATGGCCCGACAGGATCGTTACGGCACGGTAAAGCTGTTCGGCGATCAGAATGCGCACGAGCTGGTGCGGCCAGGTCATCTTGCCAAGACAGAGTATAGCGTCAGCGCGCGCATGCAGCGCCGGGTCCAGGCCATCGGCGCCGCCGATCGCGATCATCAGATCGCGTTTTCCGCTGTCCCGAAAGGTGCTGATGAGCGAAGCGAAGCCTTCCGAATCGATCGCCTTTCCACGTTCGTCGAGCAAAACGAGCAGGCTGCCGTCCGCGAGCGCCTTTTCAAGCTGGGCCGCCTCCTCGCGCTTGCGCGTCTCCGCATTGCCGGCACGGCTTTCGTTGACTTCCACGACCCGCGCAAGCTCCAGCCCCACCGCGGACCCCGCCTTGGCGAAGCGGTCGAGATAGCGGCCCGCGAGATCCTTTTCCGGCCCCGCCTTCAGGCGGCCGACTGCGAAAAGTCCGATACGCACGACCCGATCATCCCCACCGGTGCCAGCCCGATCCTGCAAAGCGACTGGCAAAACCACTCTTGCTGTCATCGGCCCAGCCGGGCGATGACAGCCGCATTTTCATTCGACACCGGCGCAGTCGCTCCGTCCTGAGGTTTGGGTCAGGCTCGGGCGGCGCGTCTCAGTGCAGGGTACCGTCCTCGATTTCCGGGGCCGCCCACATCTTTTCGATGTTGTAGAACTCCCGGATCTCCGGCCGGAAGATGTGAACGATCACATCGCCGGTGTCGATCAGCACCCAGTCGCCACCTTCAAGGCCTTCGACGCGGGAATTGCCAAACCCTTCGTCCTTTAGGTCCGTGATCAGGTGGTCGGCAATCGCCATCACATGCCTGTTCGACCGCCCGGAGACGACAACCATGAAGTCTCCCAGCGCCGATTTTCCGGCAATGTTGATGGTGACGATATCTTCTGCTTTCGAGTCCTCTAGGCTTTCGAGGACCAGGTTAAGCGCACGGACAGCGGCTTCGTCGCTTGATTCCGTGCTGCGCGGGTATGCGGTTGCCGCATAACCCTTGGCGTGTACTGTTGTCAGGGTCTTTCCTTTCCAAAAGAACAGAACAGGCACTTCCGATTCGATGATCAGGATCGAACCGTTCATAAATGTAGGCACCAAACCATGAGGGTTTCAAGACGCGAGAAATGAATCATGGCAATTCATGCGGATTTCGCGTCTGATGAGGCGCGCGGCGCTGTAGAGCGAAGCGCCGTGGAACTCAGCGGCGAGCGTGGTCCGTGAATGAATGTCCAGGCGGGCGCGGGGTGGAAGGCGAGCGCCAGAGCATCGTCCTCGTCGATACGGGCATAATCGAAGGTCCGCGCCATGCGCGAGGAAAGATAGGCAAGCGTCGAGCCCGGCCTGTCGATAACCGCGATCGGAAAGGTCGCGACAATCTTGCGCCAGCTCTGCCAGCGGTGGAAATTCTTGAGGTTGTCCGCCCCCATGACCCAGACGAAGCGCACATCGCGGTTACGCGCGCGTACGATTTCGAGCGTGCGGGCCGTGTAGCTCTGGCCGAGCGCCTGCTCGAACGCCGTGACCTTGATGCGCGGGTTGGGAGCGATCTTCTCGCTAAGCGCGATGCGTTCCGCCAGCGGCGCGAGATCGTTGTGGTTCTTCAGCGGGTTGCCGGGCGTCACCATCCACCAGAGTTGGTCGAGACCAAGCTTGCGCAGCGCCGTTTCGGCTACGAGGAGATGGCCGCCATGGGGCGGGTTGAACGAGCCGCCGAAGAGGCCGACCGTCATCCCGCCTTCGACATGCGGCATGCGCAGATAGCGCGCGTTCACTCGAGGCGGAATCACGTCAGGACCGCACCTGTCCCGTGCCGCGCACGCGGTATTTGAACGACGTCAGCTGTTCGACGCCGACGGGCCCGCGTGCATGCATCTTGCCGGTGGCGATGCCGATCTCGCCGCCCATGCCGAACTCGCCGCCGTCGGCAAACTGCGTCGAGGCATTGTGCAGCAGGATGGCGGAGTCGATTTCCGAGAAGAAGCGTTCCACGACGGCCGGATCTTCCGCGATAACCGCTTCGGTATGCGCCGACGACCAGGTGTTGATGTGGTCGATGGCACCGGAAATGCCGTCGACCAGCTTCGCCGAAATAATCGCGTCGAGATATTCGGTTGCCCAATCCGCGTCTGTCGCGGGCTTCAGGCCCGGCAGCAGCGCTTCCAAGTCCTTCGAAGCCCGGACTTCGCAGCCGGCGTCAACGAGCGCCTGAAGCAGCGGCTTCGCCAACCGATCCGCGGCATTGCGGTCCATGAGCAGTGTTTCGGCGGCGCCGCAGATGCCGGTGCGCCGCATCTTGGCGTTGACCACGATCTTCTTCGCCATGTCTAGGTCGGCCGAGGCGTCGACATAGATATGGCAGAGGCCTTCGAGATGCGCGAAGACCGGCACCCGCGCCTCGCTCTGAACGCGAGCGACGAGGCTCTTTCCCCCGCGCGGCACGATCACGTCTATCGCGCCGTTGAGGCCGGTGAGCATGGCGCCGACGGCGGCGCGGTCGGCAACCGGCACCATCTGGATGGCATGCTCCGGAAGACCCGCGGCCTTCAGCCCCTCGACCAGGCAAGCGTGGATCGCCCGCGACGAATGAAAACTGTCGGAGCCGCCGCGCAGGATCACGGCATTGCCGGCCTTGAGGCAAAGTGCGCCGGCATCCGCCGTGACGTTGGGCCGGCTTTCGTAGATCACGCCGATCACGCCAAGCGGCGTGCGTACGCGCTCGATATGCAGACCGTTCGGGCGGTCCCATTCGGCGATCACGTCGCCGATCGGATCCTTGAACGCGGCGATCGCACGGATGCCGTCGGCCATGTCGCGGATGCGATCCCGGTTGAGTGTGAGACGATCGATGAAGGCCTTGGCGACACCCGTCTTCTCGGCATTTTCCAGGTCGACCATATTGGCCGCAAGGATTTCGTCCGTGCTGGCGACAATGGCATCTGCCATGGCGATCAGGGCGGCGTGCTTGCGCTCGGCACTCGCAACGGCGAGCGGCCGGCTTGCCGCCTTGGCCCGGCGGCCGATTTCCAGCATGACGTTGTTGACGTCCTCGCCGTTATTGACCGCGTCAGGCATGAACCTCGCCCTTCCTCTCGTCTTTTCCGTCGTCCAGACGCGTCCCGGCGGGACCCGTCATCACCAGATCGTCACGGTGCACCATCGCCGCGCGGCCGGCATAGCCGAGGATCGCGGCGATCTCGGCCGATTTCTTGCCGGCGATCTGGCGCGCCTCGTCGGCATCATAGCCTGCGAGGCCGCGGGCGATTTCGCGGCCTGACGAGCCGAGGATCGCGATCGTGTCGCCACGGCTGAAGCTGCCCGTTACCTGCCGGACACCGGCCGGCAGCAGGCTCTTGCCGGAGCGGAGCGCCGTTTCGGCCCCGGCGTCGATGGTAAGCGTGCCAGCCGGCAGAAGCTGCCCAGCGATCCAGGTCTTGCGCGCGGTCACCGGCGAGCCGGCCGGCGCGAACCAGGAGGAGCGGGCGCCGGATTCGATCGCCGCCAGCGGATGTTCGGGCTTACCCGAGGCGATGATCATCGCGCAGCCCGCAGTGGTCGCGATCTTGCCGGCATCGATCTTGGTGCGCATGCCGCCGCGCGAAAGCTCGGAGGCCGCACCCCCGGCCATCGCCTCGATCTCCGGCGTGATTTCGGCGATCGTCTCGAGAAAGCGCGCGTCGGGATCGAGATGCGGCGGGGCGGTGTAAAGGCCGTCTATATCGGAAAGCAGCACGAGCAGATCGGCGCCGACCATCGTCGCCACCCGGGCGGCCAGCCGGTCGTTGTCGCCGTAGCGGATCTCGGTGGTCGCCACCGTGTCGTTCTCGTTGATGATCGGCACGGCGCCGAGCTTCAGCAACTGGCTGATGGTCGCGCGGGCATTGAGGTAGCGGCGGCGCTCTTCCGTGTCGCCGAGCGTCAGCAGAACCTGGCCCGCAATGATTTGATCGGTCGAGAGGCTTTCCGACCATGCACGCGCCAGAGCGATCTGGCCGACGGCGGCGGCCGCCTGGCTTTCCTCGAGCTTGAGCGCCCCGGCCGGAAGATCGAGCACCGTCCGCCCGAGCGCAATCGCGCCCGAAGAGACGACGAGCACCTCCACGCCCTTTGCCTTCAGTCCGGCAATGTCGGTGCACATGGCGTCGAGCCAGGGCTTTTTCAGTCCCGATTTGCGATCGACCAACAGCGCCGACCCGATCTTGATGACGACCCGGCGGTATTTTTGCAGCGGCTTGCGGGTCCTGGTCATGCTACGCGCTCTCTTCTCCGGCCTTGGCGGCGGAAATGACGCTGCGAAGGGCCCGGAGTGCCTCCGTCATACCCTTGCTCGTGACCGCCGAAATCGTGAGCGGCGGCGAGCCGCAGGCCTTGGCGAGCGCCTTGGCCTTTGCCTTCAGTTCCTCGTCATCGAGCACGTCGATCTGTGCCAGTGCGACGATTTCCGGCTTGTCCTCCAGCCCGCCGCCATAGGCTTCGAGTTCGTGCTTCACGGTCTTGTAGGCCTTGGCGACATCCTCTTCCTGCGCCGAGACGAGATGGAGGAGCACGCGGGTGCGCTCGACATGGCCGAGGAAGCGGTCGCCGATGCCGACACCCTCATGGGCGCCCTCGATCAGGCCCGGGATGTCGGCGAGGATGAACTCCTGGCCATCGACCGTTGCGACGCCGAGGTTCGGATGGAGCGTCGTAAAGGGATAGTTGGCGATCTTCGGCCGAGCGCGGGTGCAGGCGGCAAGAAAAGTCGACTTGCCCGCATTCGGCAGGCCGACGAGGCCGGCATCCGCGATCAGTTTCAGCCGGAGCCAGATCGTCTTTTCCTCGCCCTCAAGGCCCGGATTGGCCCAGTTCGGCGCCTGATTGGTGGACGACTTGAAGTGGGCGTTGCCGAAGCCGCCATTACCGCCGGCGGCAAGCCGATAGCGCTGGCCTTCGGCCACCATGTCGACGATCAGCGTTTCGTTGTCTTCCTCGAAGATCTGTGTGCCGACCGGTACCTTCAGCGTCACGTCGGCGCCGCCGGCACCGGTACGGTTGCGGCCCATGCCATGCGTGCCGGTCTTTGCCTTGAAGTGCTGCTGGTAGCGGAAGTCGATCAGCGTGTTGAGGCCATTGACCGCCTCGACCCAGACGTCGCCGCCGCGGCCGCCATCGCCGCCGTCCGGTCCACCGAACTCGATGAATTTCTCGCGGCGGAAGGAGACCGCGCCTGCGCCGCCGTCCCCGGACCGGATATAGACCTTTGCTTCGTCGAGAAATTTCATCTGGCTGCCATCTGTTCAGTATATTTGCGCCATCGATATAGGCGGTTACCCTGGAGGTCAAAGACTATCGTGCGCTTCACAAGCTACAATATTCAATACGGCATCGGTCTCGACGGGCGTTTCGACCCCGAGCGCATCGCCGCCTCTCTCCGCGAGGCCGACATCATCGCCCTACAGGAAGTGACGCGCAACTTTCATCGCAACGGCAATGCCGATCTCGTTTCGGTCTTCGAAGATCTGCTGCCGGACTATTTTTCCGTGTTTCATGCGCCCTGTGAGATCGATGTCGGCTCGGCGATCGAGAATGGCCGCGCGATCAATCGCCGGTTCCAGTTCGGCAACATGATCCTGTCGCGCTGGCCGATCCTTTCGACGCGGCTGATCGCCTTGCCGCGGACGCGCACGGTCAGCCCCATGAACCTGCAGCGCGGCGCGACCGAAGCGCTGATTGCGACGCCGACCGGCCCGTTGCGGGTCTATTCCGTCCACCTCGACCATGTGCTTCCGGGCGAACGCATCAGCCAGATCGAGTTTCTGAAACAAAGGCTTGTCAACTATCCGCTCGAGGGCGGCGCGATTTCGGGTGCCTCTGATTTCGGCTTTGCCGAGCCGCCGCATCCGGAGGATTTCGTCGTGATGGGCGATTTCAACATGGTGCCGGAATCGCCCGAATACAATGCGATGGTCGGGACGCGCGACGCCTTTTACGGACGCTCGCTGCGCATCGGCAATCCGGTCGACGCGCTCGCCCATCTCGGCCGGCTGACGCCGGAAAGCTATAGCTGGATTCATCCTGAAGATCATCAGCGGCGAATGCATCTCGACTATTGCTTCCTCAGTGCCGGCCTCGTTCCGCGTCTGAAAGATGCTGGACCGACTATGATGCGACGGGCTCCGACCACCTGCCGGTCGGAATCGAGCTCCATTGAGCGGAAAAACAACCCGCGAAGGCTCACCTTCGCGGGTTTCTTTTTAGTTTGGCCGACGCAGGTCCGCCGCCGTCAGCCGCGTCTCGATATGCGCGACCATGGCGTTGCGGGCGAGAGCGTAGATCTGGCTGCAGCCGGTGATCTTGAACCCGAGCTTTTCCTGGACTCGGAGCGAGCCCGGATTGTCGGCAAAGACGCCCGAATGGAGCACCGTCTCCGGCATGCGCCGGAAGAAGCGCTTGACTGCGGCATGAACCGCCTCGCTCGCCAGCCCCTTGCCCCAGTAGAACCGGTTCAGCCAGTAGCCGACATGCCACTGACCATGGCGGAGCTCGATGCCGACGCAGCCGATATGGACGTCGTCGCCGGTGGTGACGGCGAGCGTCCAGTCGGGCAGGACGTTGGCCGCCTGGCGGTTCAGCCAGTCGAGCGCATCCTGATGATCATAGGGCGCCGGGACGCGCGCCAGCATGCGCGCGACCTGGAAGTCGCCGAGCGACTGGGCGATCGCCTCCGCATCGGCAAGCCGATGCGGCCTGAGCCTGAGCCGCTCGGTTTCGATGATCGGTGAGGGGCCGGGATCGGGACGGACGATAACCCGCGACCGTTCGGGAACGAGCGCGTTCATCGCATGCCTCCCCAGCTTCTCAGCGAAACCCAGGTCTTGCGGTCGAGCCGGTACCATTCGACCGACATCATGCCGCCGAGCGCCAGGCTTTCGACCATGCCGGAGCCCTGGAACTGGAAACCGCACTTCTGGATGACCCGGCGCGAAGCGATGTTCATGACCCGGCAGCGCGCATCGATCTGGTCGATGTCGCGGGTGCGGAAGGCCATGTCGGTCAGCGCTTGCGCGGCTTCCGTGGCGTAGCCCTGGTTCCAGTAGGGCTCGCCCAGCCAATAGCCGAGTTCGGCCGTCTTGCCGTCGGGATGCGGCTCGATGCCGCAGCAACCCAGGAATGCGCCATTGTCCGCCTTGGTGATCGCGTAGACGCACTTGCCAATCGTGCCGGCTTTTGCGCGTCGCACGAAATCGGCCGCATCCGCCGTGGTGTAGGGGTGCGGCATGCGCGAGACCATGGTGGCGATATTGGCGTTGTTGGCAAGATGGGCAAGGGCGTCGATATCGTCTTCGTGGGGCGCGCGCAAAACGAGCCGGGGCGATAACAATATCGGGCAATCGGTCCTTGACCGCTGAGGCCTCAGCCTTTGTTCGGGAGACCGGGATTGGTCTTCCCTCAAGAGCTCGGTTTGCATGGTTCTTCCTCCAGACATGCGAAAAGGGGAGTTGGGTACCGTCCCATCTCCCCTTTTGAAGTCTGGCTTTTGAACCTTGCAGGTGCTTCAGCCGGGTCGATGAGACGCCGGCTGTTTTAGAGCGCTACCGGCTTATTCCGCTGCTTCCGCTTTCGGCATTACAGACACGTAGACTCGGCCATTGGCCTTCGTACGGAAGTCCACGTTGCCTGCCGTAAGCGCAAAAATCGTATGGTCCTTGCCGAGGCCGACATTGGCGCCCGCATGCCACTTCGTGCCGCGCTGGCGCACGATGATGTTGCCCGCGATAACGGCTTCGCCGCCGAACTTCTTCACGCCAAGGCGCTTGGACTCAGAATCGCGACCGTTGCGCGACGAACCGCCAGCTTTTTTGTGTGCCATTGGTGTTCTCCTTTAAACCTTCGATCCCGGAACTCAGTTTGCAGCTTCTTCAGCGGCGGCTTCGGTCTTCTTCGAAGCCTTCTTTGCCTTGCCGCCGGCAGCAGCGATGTCCAGGATGCGGACGGTCGTCTGATGCTGGCGATGGCCGCGCGAACGCTTGGAGTTCTGGCGGCGGCGCTTCTTGAAGGCTATGACCTTCTTGGCGCGGCCCTGTTCCACAACTTCGGCGCTGACAACGGCACCTTCGACAAACGGAGCACCGATGGTGGCACCGGCGCCGGCGCCGACCATCAGGATCTCGGTGAATTCAATCTTGTCGCCTTGAACGCCTTCCAGCTTTTCGATGGTGATGACGTCGTTGGCTGCCACGCGGTACTGCTTACCGCCGGTCTTGATGACTGCGAACATATTTTATCCTTTCATGTTCGGTCCGGCTCTTTACCTTAAAAAGGCAAGGCCGTCTTTTTATCAGTCGTTACATTGAGCGGAGCGTCTCGGAAAACCCTTGACCTCCACCAGTGGGTGGGCACAAACTTTTACCCTTCGCGGTGCGGTCAGACCACACCACTTCATTGCGCGGATTACGGGAATCGCTCCTCCCTGTCAAGGCGAAAGCCGCGGTTGGGCAAGATATTCTTTTCACGGCCCCTTGCCAGGGCGCAAATCTGCCGCTATGAACCCGACCGCGCCGACCAAGCGCCAACCAGACCTGCGGAGAGGTGGCAGAGTGGTTGAATGCACCGCACTCGAAATGCGGCATGGGTGCAAGCCCATCGGGGGTTCGAATCCCCCCCTCTCCGCCAGAAAATCGTTATAAATCAGCTATTTACGTTCTGGGGCGAGTCCTAGTATCCGAGTCAGGTCGCGGCGCCGGTGTCTCGAAGAGACTTGCGGGCCACAATTTAGGCACTAGGTCAATTGGCAGATTCGCCAAATCAACGTAGAATCGATTTGCGAAACGCGAGGCAAGTTACACATGGCCTATAGCCAACCTGTAGAATGCGGACTCAATAAGAGCTCGGTTGACGCCTTGGCCGCTGATGTTGCTCGCCAGGTGGGATACGAGCCAGGGGCTGATCTGATCCCGATCGTCAAACAGCTCGGCGGGCGTATTGCGGTAAATGACGTATGGGACGTGTCGGACGCCACTTCAGGTTCGATCACTGTCGAAGAAAACGGCTCATTCGTCATAGCTCTGGCCTCCCACACAGGGATGGAGCGGGATCGGTTCACGATCGCTCATGAGCTCGGACACTATGTCCTTCACTATTTATGGCCTCGTCACAATGGCAAGTCTGTCGGGGCGATGGAGGCGCGGCGCTACGGGTCCGGTCGTGTTGAGTGGGAGGCTAATTGGTTTGCCGCTGGTTTCCTGATGCCGGCCGAACTATTCAAATCCGCTTGGGTAGAGCTCGACGGCGTATTAGGTGAACTCGCCGATCGGTTCGGGGTGTCAACTGAAGCAGCGCGAATTCGAGCGGAAACTTTGGGCCTTAAGTGAGTTCTCCATCTGTCTCGCCAAGCTATGACGGCCCGCTTGTATCGACCCTACGCTTGTTCATGAGCGTGGATCTGGTTGGATCAACTGCCTTCAAGCAGGCCAATCAAAGAGCCTTCAAATCCGACGAAAAGAGCGAGGCGTCGCTTGCGGAACCCTGGTTCTCTCCGATTGCTCAATTCTACAAGGAAATCGAACGACTATTTGCACGCGAGTGGCAGTCTTACGTCGATGGGCTTGCCGCTCGATTGAGGTGGCCGCCTGGACCCGCGCCGGAGCTTTGGAAGAGTGCCGGCGACGAGTTGCTGTATGTTAAGGTCCTAACAGATCACCGTCAGGCGGCTGCGTGTATTTTATGTTGGAAGAGGACCGTTGAAGAGTATAGAGTTCAGCTGAAAAAGCACTACCCATCCTTGGACTTGAAGTGCACTGCTTGGATAGCTGGATTTCCGATTACAAACACAGAAGTTGTATTTAGTAAAAGCGTCGATGCCGGAGAAATACCAGACGATGATGATCCTCTATACGTAAATCTTGACCTCCTTCACCGATATTATCTCAATTCAAAAGACCCTAATCTTACAAAGGACTTCATTGGCCCCTCTGTTGATACTGGCTTTCGCCTTTGCGGTCTAAGTAGCCCGCGCAAATTTGTCATATCGGTCGACCTTGCCCTAATGATTGTCCATGCCATTCGTGCACGACCGCCTGGAGCCGAGGAAATCAGTATCGTGCTCCACTATCAGGGTCGAGTGCACTTGAAAGGCGTTCTCGGTGGAAAGTCATATCCGGTATTTTGGATAGACATGGCGGTCGACTCAGGCCTGGACCGGTTGGAAGATCGGCTGTTGGAAATTCAGCCGCGTAACACAGATGATATCAAGTTGTTCTGCGAAGAGTTTTTTAGCTCTCACTCAGGTAGTGTAATGATCCCGTATATCGCGGGAAATCCAGATCCGTATTTTGCGAATATACCGGAGTGGCACATCGAGAAGATTAATAGGCTTAGGGAGTATTGGGAGCAAGAGTCGCACAGACGTGCTCTGGAGCAGGAAAGCTTAACTTCTGAGGGTGGGGGTAAGGAACCTGAGAAGGAGCAAGTTGCAAGCCTCTTCGCTTCTCTGGTGAAGGTAATACTCGACAACAGCCCGACGAAGGGGAATTAGGGCGTTTTAGCGCCGGAATTGAGCTTGGAGATAATCCCGAAGCGACTTCGCCGATGATCATCTGTTGTCTCGCGCATTCAAGGCGCGAATAACATCAGCTCCGAGTTGCTGAGTGTTCTTCAACCCACCCTTCGAGTTGAACAGATCCACACCCACCTCGGTTGCTATTGGTCTCAAGATCTCCTTGACGACGAGCGGCTGCACTTCCCCATTGCGACGGATGCGGATCGCGCCGCTTTCGTATTGAACGATCGCAAGGTCGGCGTAGGAGGCGCGAGCAGTAATCTCCAGACCTTCGACTGGTCGTTCTTCCCGATTTCCGCGAGCGATCGGATAAATGAACTTGCCGCCCTGGGAGCGCATCCGTTGTTGGGCATCATGAGCAGAAGTATCGAGGAGTTCTTCGACCGAAACACCTTTCTCATCATCAATGTTGACCCGCAGCACCATTATGCGGTCCACATGGTGAAACGTGTTCTGGTTGAAGCTAACGTGGTTAGAGGTCGTGACGGTCTTGACCGATACTCGTTCATTGGATGCCGAAACGACGTCATATCCGCGCTGATTGGTATCGAGGGCCATTTGCCCACGAGTGATCATCGCGGCGTAAAGCTCACCAATTCGACCGGTGAGGTGATTGAGTTCGCCTGGGCTAACACCCCAACTGACTTCTTTTTCGAACCAGGAGAGCGCTTCAGCAAGTGACTGGATAATCTGCACCTGGGTGAGGGTTGGGCGGTCAGACTTCATGAGCACTTCCAGAATCGAACAGGGTCTGGAGCGTGCTCCAGTTGTGGATCAGTGATTTATCTATCTGTGCGCCTATGTCGCATATGGCGACCAATACGCACGCGGATACCTCGCTCTTGTAGTTCTTGTTGCATCAGAACTGCAAACTTCTGTTCCCAGCCCGCGGAATGAACTATCCGGTCAAATTCTGAGTGAGGTAGCTTTAAAAGCTCACTTCGAGGGCGACGAGAGAGGTCCTCCCAATTGGCATACATTACATACAGCGCATTGCCGTAGCGCAGGTTTTCGAACGCCACCAGGTCCTCGGCAAATTTTGCCCCTATGTATTGGTCATTGCCGCCCAAGCCCTGGAAGTATTCAAGCGGTTTAAACTGCTCGAACAGTTCAAGGCGCTCGCGAACCGTTTCTGGGTCTATTCCGGCAATTCGGCTCCCAGCCGCCGCCGCAACGATTCTTCCAAGATCGCCAGGCGGGAACACAGTCCAATTTAAAACCGACGTGAAAACGAACTCCGGATTCTCGGCGCTCACTACGCCAGCAGTCCCTGTGTTCTCTTGCAGTAAATTTAGAGCAAACAGAAGATCGGCGTTGAAAGACGCACTTTCACGATCGAAAATTTGGTCAATCGAGAAAACAATTCCATAGGTATTCTCGTCAACCTTCTCTTGAATAGATATGTTTAGTTGGAACAGGTAGGGAGGCATGGAGTCTTTATGGTAAACCTCTCTCGGTATTGCTACCGTTGCCCATCCGTTTCGTGAGGCATCACCATAAATGGGTATATCTTGATAGAAGTATTTTTTATACTTCGGTAGATCCTTTCGAATTGTCTCCCATCCCTCTTGATTTCGACCGGAGATGAGACCCACTTCCGCAGGAGGAATTAAGTCCCACTGAGTTCCAGGAATTAGCTTGTTTTCATCGAGTCCAATGTGGAGATACTCGCCGTCTCGAACATCTCTTGCAGTTATCCTTTTTCCGGCGAGCACCTGTATGTTCTGAGTGGGTATTTCACCGAGCTTGACTTCGACAGAGCGTGGAATCGCTCGAAATGATTTCTTCCAATTCCCCATTGGCTCTCCGACGATGTCTATATGCAATAAGTTGAAGTTTCGATTTGCTACACGTGACTTTCCGTTGTCAATAGTTCGCTCGCCGCAACTCCAGCTTTCGCTTATGGCTGGAAAAATCCTTGGCCCCACCTTCGGGGCGTCCTACGCGTGGTCTCATATACACACCGGAGATCATATGGCGACGATTCGGAAGCTCAGGGGACGTTGGCAAGCTCAGGTGCGCCGGCGCGGGATGAAACCTCGCTGCAAGTCATTCGACAGCAAGCTCGAAGCCGAGAAGTGGGCGCGCGAACTTGAAGCCCAGGTCGACAGGTTCGGTGCCGCACCGGACACGAAAGTCCTGGAGAACACAACACTCGGCGAGCTTCTGGAACGTTATCAGCGCGAGGTGTCGCCGACCAAGCGCGGCTCGGTGCAGGAGATCCAGAGGATCGACGTCCTACGGCGTCACGAGCTTGCTTACCGGACCATGATCGGGCTGAGCCAGCAGGACATCGCTTCGTTCCGTGACGAGCGGCTTCGCAGCGTAGCTCCATCTACCGCCGTCCGCGAACTCGCGATCCTCAGCCACGTCATCGAAGTTGCGATCCGCGATTGGGGTCTGCCGCTAAGTCGCAATGTCGTGAAGCTCGTGCGCCGCCCGGTCATTCGGAATGAGCGCAGCCGGCGACTGACGGGTGACGAGGAACAGCGCCTGCTCGACGCATGTGCCGGCGGGAAAATACCGTTCTTTAAGACACTCATCATTCTTGCCATCGAGACCGGGATGCGCCGTGGAGAGATCCTCGGGCTGCAATGGTGCGACATCTCTCACAATCGTCGGGTGATCTCGTTGAAGATGACGAAGAACGGATCCGGACGAGAGGTGCCTCTGTCACCGCGCGCGTTCGACGCCCTGACGGAGTGGAAGACGCGGGCGGATCCGGACCAGCCCCGCGTGTTTCCGATGGCTCCAGGTTCGCTGGAGCAAGCGTGGTATCGTCTTCTCACCCGGGCTGAGGTTACAGAGCTGCGGTTCCACGATCTACGTCACGAAGGGGTCAGCCGCTTGTTCGAGCGTGGGCTCAACGTGATCGAGGTCAGTAGCATCTCAGGGCACAAGGAACTCCGGATGCTCAAGCGCTATACGCACCTGAGCGCTGACGATCTTGTCGGACGTCTCGGATAGCTCAATCTACAACTCCGATGCGTCGCGCAGCCCTGCGCGACCTTTACCTTTTCCCGATCGCACGCAAGGTTTGTCAGGTTCGTAGACGAAAACCGTTGCAAAATACCTATCGGTGGTTGCGTTCGCTGGTGTGCAGACGTTGTCAATTGACGCCGAAGCCTGACGAACCTTTACGCTAACTTTACGCTAACTTGACAGATCCGCGCGATTTCTGCGTTTTTGCCCAACGCGTAAAGGTTCTATAGCCCGCTTTGGTTGTGTCGAGCCGAAGCTTAGCCTGGGCGTTCTTGAGACGGTGCCGGACACAAGGTGCATTTGCCTACGGTGTGGCAGGTTGGTCAGTCCAGGTCTCTCAAAACCCCTTGATTCCCAGTGTCGAAAACATATCCAAGTGCGTCACCGGGTATGGAGTAGTAGATCTATCTACAAGCGATGCGGCCTCGCCATTCCCGGTATGGATTGGCTCGGGCTGCCCCAAACAGCGTCATACTTGGGATTGATTGACATTCTCGCCTACGATCACCCGCAGCTCGCCGCCCTTCTGTTCGCCGCCATCCGGTGCCGGGGAGCCTCCTGTGCCGACCCGATGCTGGGCACCGGGTGAAGCTCGCCGATCATCGAAGTCCTAGGAAAATTCAACTCCCATGATGGGGATGTCTTCCGTGCTGGCGACAACGCGAGGTCCAAACCTCCCATGCCGAAAATCGACAGAGACGATCACAGGCGAGCGCCAACAGCCGGGTAGCATAATTCTGCATCTTGAGTGACGGATCGCGCCTACGCGAATCCTCGAGTCAGTGAGTGGTCGTTGACATCATCACTTCTACAGGGGCGCCGCGAGCAGCATCGCTTTCATCGTTTCGGACAGGGCCGCCGCAAATTCCTGTCTGATGCGAGACAGGCCCGCGACCGGAGCGCGGCCGGAGTCCTCTTATTGGTGTAGATGCTTTCCGCCGAGGCCTCTTTCTCTTCCGTGGAGTATCAAGGCATAGAGATACGCCCGGAGCGTGAACTTTTGGCCGATTTATCCAGTATTTATATAAGTATATTCTTGAATAGATATAACTAAACAGATTAAGACGGCCAAAAGTTCACGCTCCCGGTTTTTCAAAATTTATTCCTTCCGTTCATGACTTGAAGCGGTTCCTCCGGCCCGCCGCTATAAGTCTCGTTAAAGACAACTGGCAGAGGACTCTCCGGCATGGAAAATCTGAACGATGACGACACGTATGTTCTCGAACCTGCAGTAATCAAGCTCACTCCGTATGACCGCCGGTTGCAAGAACTTCGTGCTTTGCAAGACAAGCGCGATGAGCTTTTTCTGTATCCGGATAGCCAGCGCCGCATTGCTGAACTGGATCACCAGATCAAGGAGGCGAAGGAGCGGTTCGAGAAAGAAAAGAGGCGCAGCACTGATGATGACTGGCGCAGATTGCGTGACATTGACGACTGGCGCTCTCGCGACGGTAGGGAATTGCGCAATGCCAGTCGGCGCAAGGTTCGAAGTAAGCCGAATGAAGGCTTGTCGCACTTGACGCCCGAGCAGAAAGAAGAACGCAAGCGCTTCCAGCGTGCGGACGCAAACTTTATCAAGCGCCAGGAGCAGAAGGGCGTGTCGGAGGCTGACATTCAGGCAGCTCTTTTGGTTCGGCAGCAGCAGCGTGACGCCAAGCGTAGTGCGGTGGCAGAAGTCGAACGTCAGTTGGCGACGAATCCGGCTTACGGAATGTTTTGATCTCGGGACGATCTCTCATGCCGAGATGCCGGGACAGGCAGATTGCTTTCGCAGCAACCGCCCAAGGGTGCGCGGGTGAACCTGATAGTCATCCGCCACCTCGGTGACGGAACGCCGGTCGCGCTCGATGGCTGCTTTGGCCTCGGCGAGCTGCTCGGCCGTCATGGCCGGCCTTCTGCCGATCCGTCTACCGCGAGCACGGGCGGCAGCCATGCCCGCCCGCGTTCGCTCGCTGATCAGAGACCGCTCGAACTCGGCCATGCTTGCCAGGACGTGCAGAAGCAGCCGTCCGGCGGACGTGCTCGTGTCCATGCTCTCGCTCAATGAGCGGAATTCGACACCGCGCTGGTTGAGGTCGCTGACCAGCTTCAGCAACTCAAACAGCGACCGTCCGAGACGATCCAACCGCCAGACGGTGAGCGTGTCGCCGCTGCGAAGCGCTCGAAGCAACTTGCTCAGACCAGGACGGGAAAAGTTCGCGCCCGAGAAGCCTTCGTCAGTGAGGATCTTCTCGCAGCCTGCTGCCTTCAGTGCCGTGAGCTGCAGATCGAGGTTCTGCTCGGCCGTGCTGACGCGAGCATATCCAAAGTTGCGCATATACCGCCTATATCAACGACTGTCGGAAAACGTGTTCTCCGACTGAGAATACCCGCCAAGGTATTGATTTAAAGGAACCTTTTTGTGCGGCATGGGGTTTCTGTGGACCGCAGAGGCAGAGCTGAAGGATATCAGCGAGTTAGTGCGGGGCGCGGGTTGCGGGGTTCGTTATGACGGAACCCTTCCCTTTTGTGCGGTGCTCTAACCGAACCTGAGTTGTCGATGAAACAGACCTCTTCGCTCGCTGCCGCCATTTTTCTGGCCATGTATCCCATGATCCAAGCTCAAGCTGACGACGACCTTTCCACCTCCGTGGATGTTCTGGCTATGAACGTCGCCACGATCCGCGTCATCTCCGAGAACTGCCGGCTTGAAATCGACCCAATGCTGGAGGGAAGGGTATTTGAGGCACTGGCAGCGGTGGCGGAAATTCAGATGAGCGATCTTGTCTCTCTATTCCTCCAGCGCCACAGGAACGAAGTCCATGCTAGAGGACGTAAATGTTACCCAGGCGACGTGGATCACCTAAAATCGCTGACGAACATCTACCAAATGAGCATAGCGAACCTGAAAGAGCTCGTTGCTGCTCGATGAGCGGCTTGATCGACAAAATCGCGCGCGCCTCATAAAGAGGCGTTCGCTGCAAGCCACTTCTGCAGGGCGAGGATTACGTCGGGCTGAAGGCGCGTTCCTCGCGCCAATGCCATTCCGACCGATGCGTTGAGCGGTGGATATCCCAGCTCCACCATGAGATCTCCCATGGCCAGGTGCCGCTTCGACATGATCAGCTCGATCCGCCGGCCAGCTACTGGTGTCAGCCGCCGATCGATTGCAAACCAGCGGTGCCGGCACTGGGCATCGAGGGGAGTGAGCCCGCCGACAGGGCGCCCGATGCCATCAACCACTTCAAGAAATCTGCTTGCTCGGCAGTATCCGCCTTCGACCAGGCATTCTTCAGTTCGAGTAAGCGCGTTCTTACTTTCTTTATCCCGGCAGCTACAGCGGCATCCGTCACCGTGCGGTGCTTTCCGGCTTTGAGATCAGCATAGACCGACGGGTGATCTCGTTTTAGGCGGTCCTCATAATACGCGCGATCGCGCGCCTGCTTCTTCGCCATTTTAGTATCCGTCAAGAACCGTCGCCCAATCCGTCAGGGAGACTCGCTGGCGCGTTTGGCACGTCCGGCGATGTAGTGCAGTGCGCAGAACGCGCGGAACCAGCCGTTGAGCGTCTGTGAGTCAATGGTGACGCATCTACGATCCGATCACGCGCCAGCCGCGCCAAGGGCCTTCGCGACGCCTCGAAACTTATCCAGCGCGAGCTCCAGGCTCTCGACAACTTCGGCGGCGACCTCGTCGGGTGGGGGCAACAGGTCGGGGTCGTCGAGGCTGTCGTCCTTCAGCCAGAAGAGGTCGAGGTTAACCTTGTCGCGGGCGAGGAGGGCTTCGAGTGGGTAGCGTTTGAAGCGCGCACTCTCCTCCCGCTCGTGCCGACGACCGGACCTGTAGCAGGCGACGAAGTCGTTGAGGTCGGCGCGGGTCATCGGGCGCTCTTTCAGGGTGAAGCGCTTGTTGGTTCTCAGGTCGTAGATCCAGAGATCCTTGGTCGCGGCCGCTTCGGAGGGCGGCTTCTTGTCGAAGAAGAGCACGTTCGCCTTGACGCCCTGCTTGTAGAAGATGCCGGTCGGCAGGCGGAGCAGGGTGTGGAAGTCGAAGTTCTGCAGAAGGCGCCTGCGGATCGTCTCGCCTGCTCCACCTTCGAAGAGCACGTTGTCGGGCAGGACGACGCCGGCCTCGCCGTTCGGCGCGAGCACCGTCATGATGTGCTGCAGGAAGTTCAGCTGCTTGTTCGAGGTGGTGACGAAGAAGTCCTGGCGATCATAATCCTCGCGCTCGGTATCGATTTCGCCGTCGTTTCGGATGACGCGATAGCTCTGCTTCTTGCCGAAGGGCGGGTTGGCGAGCACGACGTCATAGGTCTTGCCGCCGGCCCCGAGCAGGGCGTCCTTGGCCTCAACGATCGATTCTACGCCGGTGATACCGTGCAGATAGAGGTTCATAGCGGCGAGTCGCACGACTTCGGGCACGATATCGACGCCGGAGAACTTGTTCTTGAGCGCCGAATAGACCGCCCGGTCACGGGCCTTCGGATGCTTCTTCATGTGCTGCCAGGCGGCGAGCAGGAAGCCAGCGGTGCCGCAGGCTGGATCATGAACCGTCTGGTGTGGCTGGGGGTCGACCACCTCGACCATGGCGTCGATCACCGCGCGTGGAGTGAAGTATTGGCCGGCGCCGGATTTGACGTCCTCGGCGTTGCGGGCGAGCAAGCCTTCGTAGATGTCGCCCTTCACGTCGACCGGCAGGCCGAGCCAGGTCTCGCTGTCGATCAGGCCGACCAAACGCTTAAGCTTGGCCGGATCCTGAATCTCGTTCTGGGCCTTGAGGAAGATCGCGCCGATGATGCCGCCCTGCTTCGACAGCGTCTCCAAGAGGTTGCCATAGGTGGTGCTCAGCGCCTCGCCGGAGAGATCGCGGATATCCGACCAGCAGGCGCCGTTCGGCAGCATGGAAGCCTCGCCGATCTGCGTCACCCGCTCGTCGTCCATCTTGAGGAAGAGCAGGTAGGAGATCTGGCTGATGTAGGCCTGATAGGAAACGCCCTGGTCGCGCAGCACATGTGCGAAGTTCCAGACCTTGGCGACGAGGGTTTGGGAATTCATAATGCGTCCTTAAGCTAACCGCCAGAGCTTCTCGATAGCTCCAATCAACTCGACCTGACGCTTTTGCATCGTGTCGAGGTTCCAAGTTGTCTCTGCAAGGACTTTGCTGGTCAGCGCAAAATTCGCCACACCTGCCTTTGTCGAGAAGTATTTGGACTTCTTGTCGGCGAAATCATAATTGCTGGCCTGGGAATTCTTTCGTCTGGTCAGCAATACCAGGTTGGCGAGTTTGTGGACCCACTGCTGTCTGTCAGCATCAGTCGGGAAGTCAATCGACCATTGGCTAGCTGCCGGCGGGTTCTGTGGCAGCACATGCTCTACACTGACAACCGGCGTATTGTAGACCGCACTACCACCAGATAGCAGTTCGTCAAGCCGCAGCAGGAGCGGAAGCCTTATGCGCGTCACAGTGTAGATATCCCCTCCGAGGGATTTACGCACTTCAAGCTTTTCATTGTCGTCGAGCTGGAGAGCAGAACCCTCTGCGAAAAGATCGTCCTTTGCCTGTATCGCTGCCAGCAGCTTGCCGTATCGTCGTATGCGCTCGGAGGGATCCCTGCGCATCAGGAACATTCCGTAGGCGAGCCGTTCAAGGTCCGACAGGAACTGGAGAATAAAATCAGGGTTGTCGCGATAGCGGGCAATGACTTCAATTGCCGGTGGCTGCCAGTCAAAATTGTCAAGACGCGAAAGGTGGGTGAGCTGCCGATTAATCGCGTCCGCGTTTTTGAAGCTGGAGAAGCTCCGATCCGTGATTTCCTCGTAAGCGCTGGCATATGGGGACAGCTCATTATCGATGAAGTTTGCCGGGTCCTTCCGCGTCGGCACAAACTCTCTGAACTCTGCGATGAGTGTTCCTTGCATCTTCTGTTTGCGATGGATCATGCGAATATGGCCGAACAACTCGGCGAAGCGGGCGCGACCGAGTTCGTCTTCCATGTCCTCCCATTTTTCAGTGTATTCCTCCTGCCTATCAGCAGACAGCGCACCGATGATCTCTGCCTTCAGGACGTCCGCCGGTGAGAGGTCCAGGCCCCTGGAGTTCATGACGGAGAAGATGCGAAAAGCGGAGTCCTGATCCGAGGCAGCAACGAGGACAAGATAGCAGCGCTGGGCGATGAACATTGTCAGCCGCCGGCATTGTTCCTCGGACAATTCCTTCAGTCGTTCGCGTAAAAAGGTGGCGTTTTCCACCATACGTGCGCGCGCGTCCTTCAAATGGCGCACGTCCGGCAAGGTTGCGGTCGCTCCTTCAGTCTGGATCGCAGCTCGAAAAAAACCGGCGTCACGCTCTCGGGTTGTCAGCCGAAAGACATCCTCTGTCCCTTTTATCGGATCGCCTGTCTGGCAAATGTAGCCATGGATTGCGCTGGCGATCTTTGGTTCAGCCAGATCCCGTAGGACGCCGAGCAGGATCGTGAGGGTCGTCAATCTCTGCTGGCCATCAACCACGTCTGCTTCCGGTTTCTGCGGATCTTTGATCAGCACCACGCTTCCCAGGAAATAGGGGCTTGCATCGGCAACGTTGCCACTGGTCCCGCAGGCGGTCTGGATATCGTCCAGCAATTCGCTAGCTTGTTCCGTGGTCCAGGCATAAGGCCGTTGATAGGATGGGATCCGAAATAGATACTTGTCGCAGAATATATCGAGGATCGGTTTTTCACTGGCTTCGATCGTGTGGCGTGTCATGCGCTGCTTCTTCCCCTAGGGCTTTTTTGCTTGAGCACCATGGCGCTTGGATAACTTTAGGGTGCGATTATCTTGGCGAGTAGCACCGAGGCGGGCTCGTCATGCGGATCCTGGAGCGCGAGTGTGCCTTCGAAGGCGGACTTTAGGATCGCTTGACGGAGGCGAGCGGCATCCAAGGACGACTTATCCAGCTCGGTAAGAGCGTCATCAAACGCGGTCTGCAATTCAGATGTTACGTGCAGGATGGCGCCGATTTCGTCCAGCGGTGGCAATGGTATCCGGATGTTACTAACCTTACCGGCATTGAGCGCCGGCTGATTTCCACCCTGACTAGCCTTCCGCGAAGCAGTGTATTGTTGCTCCAGGACGCAATAAATATATTCGGGAGGTATGGGTGTCGCGGACACTCGTATGGCGGCACAGTTTTGGTTATTGGCTGCGGGCACATCGAGGATGGCACACTGGCCCCGCGTCTTGCCTTCTCCGATCATCGCCAGGAGAACTGTTCCAGGAGGATGGAGGCGCGTCGATGCATTTCCCAGGCCCGCCCGAGAAATCGTTTCCTTTGTATGACGAATGCGGCAAAAGGCGACCTCGCCACTGCTTACCCAAGATATTCCGCCATTCCAAAGAGTCGGGTCTGACCTGGAAGGGGTGGAGCCAGTGCTGACGTCAAAAAGATCACCAATTCTAGCCCACGCCCACCCCTTCGGCAGGTCTGGCAACTCCGAAGTGTCCAGCGGCTCGTTCACCTGCGCGCGCTTGCCTCGTCCTTTGGATGTGTTCGCCTCGCGCTCCGCCCTGATGCGGGCGAGCAGGTCGTGGCCGGTCTCGGTCGGCTTGTTGGTCTCGCGCCAGTCGCGGGTGAGTTCGCCAGTGACGGCGGCCTTCAGCAGGGAGCGACGGAAGGTCTCGAGCCCCCTGCGCGCTTCTTCAAGCGCTGCCTCGCCCTCGGCGATCTCGGCAAACAGGGTATCGATGCGTTCGACGATGCGGCGTTGTTCGGGAAGCGGTGCCAGCGGGATTGAGCTTTCACGAAGAAAACCTGCGGGGACGCGAAGCTGACCTGCCGACCCGCTCATGTTTCGCTGTGCCTCGTGACGGAACCTTCGGCTGACAAGCCAATACCATAGGAACCTCTGGGCAACGGCTACAGGTCTGAGAACGTGAAATTCAGTCGAGCCGGCGGCAAAGCGTTCGGCAAGTTCTGGGACCGGGGCGACCTTCCCGTTTTCCATGCACGGAGTAATTTTGGCAAACAGCACATCGCCCTGTTGAAACCGCATGTAACCCTTCGCCACTGCGGCGACCGGGCGCCTTGCTGACAAGTTGATTGCTCCGGTCTCCTCGCTGACGGCTGCCATAGGCACAAAGCTCAGCTCGCTATCGGCTGGAAGCTCTTCGAATGTCGTGGACGGGTTGACCGGTGCTACCGTCTCAATGGTCGTCCAGCACCAGCCCCTCGGCAGTTCCCAGGGCTCGTCGCTCGAGCCACCCTCCCGCTCCGCCACCGTCATGTCCATCACGCCACCAAGACTTCCGTCAGTTCATCGAGCAGGGCCGGCAGGCGTGCGCCGAACAAGCCTCGCGCCTTGATCATGCCGCCGCGCCCGGAAAATTCCGGCGCGTCCATGATGTCTTCCGGGCGGATTTCGATATTGACCGCCAGATGATCACGGATTGCCAGGAGCCAGGCACGCTGCTCGTCGCTATAGGTTCGCCCGGCCTTTTCCTCGCGGCCGAGCCAGAGATTGAATCTCCCGGCCACAAGCGACGTCAGCGGCTCCAGCGATTCGGCCTCTCCCATAGCATAGCGCACCAGCATGACGATATCGGCAAGCGTGCCGGCCGGGTTGCCGCGCACCATTTCCGAGGCGAGGCGATTGTAGGCGCGCCAGATGTCAACCGGTTCCAGAAGCCAGGGCGGTCGCTTCAGCGCATCGCGCAGCTCGTCCACCGCTTCATAGGTGAGCCGCCTCTGCGCATAGGGCCGATGGTAGAGGATCTGCAAGGCGACGAGCTCATCCTGCTTTTCCTCCAGGAAGGCCTTGAAGCGCTTCACCGTGTCGCCTGCCTTGGCTTCGTCCCAGCCGGAGGAGACGACGGCATCGACCGAGACGGTATCGATGCGGATATCGGCGGCAGCCTTGACGTCCTTCAGGAGCGTGCGCAGCTTCGGATCATCGAAGAGCATGGCCGCCTGTTCCTTGACCGCGTCCTTGGCGCGCTGTTGCTCGGGCTCGGGCGCCGTCTTCGGGATATGGGCGGCGAGCGCATCCGGATCGATGGCATCGAGCAGGCGGGCGGCGATCGCCTTCAGATCCAAGCCGCCCGTCGCTTTGACAACGGCGGCGCGATCCTTGTCGCCGATGCGGCGGTCGAGCGCTGAAAGGCGGGCGGCCAGCGTGGCAAAGGCATCATCATCGCGTCGTCCCGCGGCGATCTCGTCGATCAGTTTGTCGAAGGAGATGGCGCGGTTGCGCTCCAGCGGCTGCGATATACTCTTCAGGCTCTCCGAGACGCCGACGGCATCGACCAGGACGAAGCGCGTCTTGGCGTCGGCATCCGGCGTCACCTCGCGCAGCTTTTCCGGGCTGATAGTGCGCGCGCCGCGCCCCTTCATCTGCTCGAAATAGAGCTCGGACTTGACGTCGCGCAGAAAGATCAGGGCTTCAAGCGGCTTCACGTCGGTGCCGGTCGCGATCATATCGACGGTGACGGCGATGCGGGGATTGTAGTCGTTGCGGAAGGCGCGAATCAGCTGTTCGGGGTCTGCGCCGTCGATCTTGTAGGTGATTTTCTTGGCGAAGTCGTTGCCCTTGCCGAAGACGTCGCGGACGATGGTGACGATCTCTTCGGCATGATGATCGTCCTTGGCGAAGATGAGGGTCTTCGGAACCTCCTGACGACCTGGGAAAAGCTCGGTGAACAGCGAGTCGCGATAGGTCTCCAGCACCGTGCGGATCTGGTTCGGAACGACGACCGTGCGGTCGAGCTGGTCGGCCGTATAGGCGAAGTCCTCGCTCAGCGTTTCGTATCGCTCGGCGCGCGTGCGCTTGTCGCGGACGGGGAGATCATAGCCGGCTTTAACGGTCGCGCCGCGTTCGCCGATTTCGGTGCGGATGCGGAATATCTCGAAGCCGACATTGACGCCGTCGACCACGGAGCGCTCGTAGGGGTATTGCGCGACGAGATTGCGACCGAAGAAGCCAAGCGTGTGTAAGGACGGTGTCGCCGTCAGGCCGACGATGAAGGCGTCGAAATAGTCGAGCACCTGGCGCCATGTGCCGTAGATTGATCTATGGCATTCGTCAGTTATAACGAGGTCGAAGCTTTCGATCGGGATTGACGGATTGTAGCTGACGAAGCGCTCCTGCCCACCCGGGACGGCTTCGAAAGCCGACGCTTCTTCCTCGTCGTCATCCAATTCCTTTCCCGTCAGCACCGAATAGACACGCTGGATGGTGGAAACGACGATCTGCGCATCCTTGTCGATGCCGGCGCTGCCGAGCTTCTGGACATTGTAGATCTCGGAGAAGGATCGCCCAGTGCCGGGCGGGCGATAGGCGAGATATTCGTCTCGCGTCTGGCGCACCAAGTTTGCCCGGTCAGCGAGGAAGAGGATACGATTGAAGCCGGAATGGGCGAGCAGGCGATAGCTGAGCGTCGCGGCCGTGAAGGTCTTGCCAGCGCCGGTCGCCATCTGCACCAGCGCACGCGGGCGGTTCTGGGCCAGCGACTGCTCGAGGTTGGTCACCGCATCGATCTGGCAGCCTCGCAGATCGTCTTCCACAAGAGGCGGCATCTGCTGCAGGCGGGCGCGAAGAGACTTCGGCTCGCGCAGCCAGAGCTCCAGGGTTTCGGGTCGATGAAAGGTAAAGACTCGACGGGAGACAGGCTCCGGATCAGCATGATCGCGAAACAGCGTCTCGCTGCCGGATGCGACATATTCGAAGCGCACCTGGCCATCCTCGCGGACCAGATGGCCCGGCATATCATGAATGTAACGGGCGGCCTGATCCGAGAAGCCGGAGAGCGTCGTTCCCTCGGCCTTGGCCTCGACGACACCGCAGAGCCTTCGGCCGACGAAGAGAGCGTAATCGACGGGACCGGACGCCGTCTGAAACTCGCGCACCGCGACGCCTGGGCCGGCGCCGAGATTCATTTCCGAGCGCGACTGAACCATCCACCCACAAGCGACCAACTGCCGGTCGATCAGCGAGCGGGCACGATCCTCAGGATGGAATGCGGCGTCGTTCATGGGTGAGACATTACGAACCACGCCAGCAATAGGGAAGTCATTTTGCACGCAAAAGCTGAAAAGTTTCAGTCAAGGCTTTGACTTACGGGCAAGCCTGCGCGTTACTGCACTTCAATCGCAGGCGTGGGTGGGTGCTTTGTTCATGAGTTACGGTGAAGCTGTCGGTCGGGTCGTGAAGATCTTCATCACCGGTCAGGATCCTCGAAGTCTTCGCACGGTCGAGCTCGACAACTGGACAGGCGTTGCGATCACCGGGCAACCGGAATTCTTCAAGAAAGCTCTGGAAGCCGAGGTTCTGAGCCGTTCCTGTGTCTATCTGTTGATTAGAAGCGGCGCCGATGACGACCTGCCGGAGATCTATGTCGGCGAAAGTGACGACTTTTCCCAGCGTTACACGAACGGCAAGTTCCCGATCGAATTCGATACTTTCCTGATCTTCACGAGCAAGGACGACAATCTCACGCGAGCGCATGTGAAGTGGCTGGAGCTGAAGCTGTGGTCGATCCTGCGCGGCAACAGCGGCAAGGTGGTGGTCGCGAATGCCAACAAGCCGACGAGCTCCAATTTGCCGCGCGCTGATATCGCGACCATGCAGACCTATTTGGGGAACATGATCTACGTGCTCGAGGCCCTGGGCTATGACCTCTTCTCCGTCCAGGAGCGAACGTCGACGTCGCCAGCCAAGCAAAACGATCCGGCCATTGTTGAGGTGCCGACCTTGTCGATCGACCTTTACGCGACACTGCCCAAGCGGCCGGATGATCGGGCCTACCTCAGATATGCTGACGGTGCCTACGTGCTCTTGACGGGCTCGAAGATCAACACGAAGACGACGGAGAGCCTGCCGGCGAACGTTAAGAAGCTTCGGGACCAGCTGATCGGAGATGGAGGGCTCCTTCCTAGAGGAGATCACTTGGAGCTGACGCGAGATATACCTTTCTCCAAACCCTCACCGGCGTCTGCTCTCGTGAAGGGGCGAAGCTCGACCGGATACGGCGACTGGCTCCGAGAAGGGGATAGCGTGCCCCTGGGTGCAGTCCTCGGAATTGCTGCCGCTTCCACTGCCGTCGACGATCCGGCACAATGAGGCCACGCCCATCGTGCCGGTTCAGTGATGATAGCGGCTATACTAACCTGCCGCTATGAACCCGACCGCGCTGTCCAAGCGCCAACCGGCCCCGCGGAGAGGTGGCAGAGTGGTTGAATGCACCGCACTCGAAATGCGGCATGGGTGCAAGCCCATCGGGGGTTCGAATCCCCCCCTCTCCGCCAGTAAATGACGCGATGGCTAAACAACGCCTAGCTGCCCGTTGTGCCACTCGCCGACACGGCTGCCCTGTTCTCCGCCAAAGCCTGTCTCGCCCACTCCGCCCAAAGCTCCGCCGGCGGTAGCCAGAGCCAACCTCCGGCGTCGTCCCCGACGATTTCGGACTTGCCTGCGGCGGCGGTTGCCGCTGTCAGTAGGCAGATCCACGCTGCCCGTTTTTCATGGTCTCGTTCGGTTGTGACCTTCTGAAGCAACGTCTCATTGTTCCAGCCGATGGCGCGAAGAAGCCTGTCGAAGACGCGGCTTTCAACCGAATGGTCGTACAGCCAGTCGAACTTCCTGCGCTTCGCCGCCTTCGACATGGCAAAACGCTCATTCTCAAGAAGGACGCCGAGAAAGGCGTTGGGGAAAGCTTCGATGATTGCGGCTCCGGGGATGACGGACTTGGCGATCATCGGTGCGGCCGCAAGGTGCCTGACCTGCGCTGCCGTCTCGGCCGCGGCTTTTCTCAGGGCGAGACCATGGCCGTGGTGGCTGAGTCCCGGCTTGCAGCGCGT
This sequence comes from Sinorhizobium terangae, assembly GCF_029714365.1. Taxonomy (NCBI): domain Bacteria; kingdom Pseudomonadati; phylum Pseudomonadota; class Alphaproteobacteria; order Hyphomicrobiales; family Rhizobiaceae; genus Sinorhizobium; species Sinorhizobium terangae. The sequence continues at coordinate 3,314,048 of NZ_CP121659.1, read as the reverse complement.
TTGGAATGCCCCGCGGATAAATAGGCGTTCGCAGAAACGACCGAGGTCATCGGGCGCGTCAGGCGGCATCAAGGGGCCGTCGATGGCGATAACCGAGAATGTCGTCGACGCCGGAATGTGGCGCTGTCGGCGGTCCCAGTCACTGTGCGTCCGTGCGCAGCCGAAGTTTCCGTCGACACACCACGCAACGCCCGTGGTCGGCCGCGACCGCGAGTATCCGACGTCGATGCCGAGCAGTTGGTCGGAGCGGGTTTCCTTCAACGTTGCAACTCCCATGGCAAGCGCTGCTCGTGCCGAAATCACACCTGTAGGCTCATCCCGGCGCGTTCGTGCGCAGCCATGCCTCCAACGCGGCGATCACCGCCAATCTGAGGCTTGCGCCGCGGGCAAGCGCATGGGCGAGGGAACGGTCGTCGGGGGCGAACCCGATTTCCTGCATGACGTCGCCCGGCTTCAGCCGGCGTTGGGCCATGATCGCTTTGATCTCCGTGATCGCGGAGGGCAGCAGATAGCGGCCGCTTGCGATCGGAGCCTCCACGGCAGCCGCAGAGGGCGATGGGGCGGGGGAATGCGCAGCAGCCGTTGTTGACAGCGCGCCCCTGGCCGCGAGCCAGTTCAAAAAGGCATCACGCTCGGCGTCGGTCGCCTTCCCCCAGGAATTCTTGAGCTTATCAAGCCGGGTGCGCTCCGGCTTTATGCCGGCGGTCACGAGGGCCTTGCGCAAGGATGGGATCCTGCCGGAAAGAAAAGCGCCATGGACATCGGGGAACTCGGATCTCAGCCGCTGCAGATAATGTGTATTGTCGGTTTTCTTCTTCGCCATCCTCACATCCGCCGTCGAGTTCCGTGATCCTCTATCGTGCCTGCAATGCAAGGGCGAGCAAAAAGCGTACCCCACAGGGGGCACAGCCGGAACAAATAGCAATCCAAAGCGCTACAGCATCCTTTGCGCGCCTGATGACAGTACACAGTAGCGCAACGGGTTTGACGAATGTGTTTCTGCCGTGATCCCTGTGCTTGTCACAGGTATCCAGCAGCGCCGCGTCCGCGGCGCAGAAGAGTCATTCAGCCCAAGGACTTGAGTTGGCTGGATTCCTGTGACAAGCAGGAATGAGGCTTGAGGAGAAGCGTTGCCGTACCGCGGCCGACGAGGCAGCACTACCCTGCTGTCGTGTAAGACAGGCGGCGCTGCAGCGAGCGGTGATTTGCGCCGTCCCACAAGCCCTGCACAAGTCGGCCTTCCTATCACCGTCTCAACTGCCGGAATGTGACGCGGCGAAAGAGGACGATGAGATGTCAAATGATGTTCAGCACTACAGCGACCCGCAGGATGCCGCTCTGGCCCTGCTTCTCGCCAACAATCGCGGCGACGAACTCACGGACATTCTGGTTGCCGCGCTCGAAGATGCATTTCGGATCCTCGACGAGGATGGGGCGTCCGAGGCTGTGCATTGAAGCTTAGGCCGCATCATTCAGCCGGCTTGCAGCAACCTTTCGACGGACGCCGCTGCGGCCAGCAGCGTCCGGTCCGTCCCGCTTCGTCCGACCAGCATCAAACCCGCCGGTAGGCTTGTGCCAGCCATCGGCAGCGTGACAGCCGTCAGGTCGAATTGATTGGCGACCTGCGTGTTGCGCAGGAGCAGGTCTTCGACGCGACGATACTCCTGTTGGTCATGTTCCACAGAGACAATGCGGACGGCGGGGATCGGCATGGTCGGAAGGACGATGAGGTCGTAGGGCGCCAGCCGCTCGTGCATGGCGCGAATGAGGACCTGTCGCGTCTGCAGCAGCTTTTCCAGTGTGGCATCGGGTACGGTCAGGCGCCGGCGCAGCGTGGATGTTACCCGGGTATCGACGGGTGCGTCCCCGTCGTCAAGCCAGTCGCGATGTATACGGCTGCCTTCGATGGCGGCGATCGAGCCGATCTGCGTTGCCTCGGCAAAGCGGAGGAGCAGATCGTCGATGCTGCATTCGGCGATTTTTGCGCCGGCGCGGGAGAGCGTTTGCAGGCTCGCCTCGAAGGCCCTGGCGATCTCCGGCGCGAGGTCGTCGAGGAGCAGGCCTTTCGGAAGCCCGAGCGTCAATCCGTCGAGGGCCAGCGGCGTCAACGGTCCTGGCGTATCGCCCGCCATGATAGCATCGGCAAGCGCGCAGTCGGCGACCGTGCGTGCGAGGGGGCCGATCGAATCGAGGCTTGGCGATAGGGGGAATGCGCCGTCGAGGGGTACACGCCTTGCGGTCGGCTTGAAGCCGACGAGGCCGTTCAACGCCGCCGGAATGCGCACCGAGCCGCCGGTGTCCGAGCCGATGGCGATCTCGCTTGTGCCTTCCGCCACAGAGACGGCCGCGCCGGACGATGAGCCGCCGGGTACGAGGCGCGCGTCGATCGCATTGCCGGGTACCGGATAGTGCGGATTGAGGCCAACGGCGGTAAACGCGAATTCGGTCATGTGCGTCTTGCCGATGATGACGGCGCCGGCGGCGCGCAGCCGCTGGACGACCGCCGCGTCCGCCGCAGCCGGTTCTGCCGCCCGGCGAATGACCGAGCCGGCAAGCGTCGGCTCGCCGACGACGTCGAAGAGGTCCTTGATCGAGACGATCCGGCCGTCGAGCGGGCCGAGGCTCTTTCCATCGCTCAGCCTTCGGTCGGCGGCGTCGGCCTCCGCGCGGGCGATGTCTGAATAGAGTTTCACGAAGACACGTTCTTTGGCCCGGCGCGCATCCAGGCGGGCGAGAACGGCTTCGAGCCGGTCGCGAGAGGGGGTGTTCGATTGGGCCAAGGAGAAGACCTCGTGAATGGGATAGCCGCTATTTGCACGATTCCGTAATTCGGGACCCGAGTTATGGACAATTCATGCGGCAATTCAAAGTGCTGCGTCTTCATTGCCCGCGGCTGCCTTGCGCGGGACGCCGGCGCCAGGCGGCGCAGCGTCGTTTAAAAATCGCGGCCATTGATGTATGATGTCAGGTGTCAGCGACTTCTGGAAATCAACCGGGAAGACGCCAATGCCAATGTTGCAATCGTCCGCGATCCTGGACTCTTCCGCGATCCAACGTGTCAATTACGACGCGCGCCATCGGACGCTCAGCGTCTGGTTCGTCGGCAATCGCAGACCTTACCATTACCTCGATGTTCCGGAGAGCATCTACGAGGAACTGGTGCATGCGGACTCCGCCGGCGGCTATTTCAACCATCACGTCCGGGATCACTACGATTTCACGCACTGATGCGGGAATGAGGTGAGGCGGCTTTCGGCGCATCTGCGCCCTGCCAGTCGCTTCGGTGGCGCAAGGCCGCCGCGGCAGCTGTACCCGCCAGCGTGACGACGGAACATCGCCCCTCCCCAACCCTATGGTGATAGGCGGCCATAGGCGGGGTTCGCCTTACCGCCGCTCTTTCATAGAACTGTCGCCAAACCGTTCAAATAGTTTCATCCCGCTGTAAAGCCGCTGACATGCGGCTCGCCAATGGTCCGCCGCGAGAACCCGATGATTCGCGAAACGGTACCGGAGGCAGAATTTGGCTGACATTCGAAGCACGCTGACCAGGCGCTCTTTCCTCTTCTCCGCCGGCGCCGCCGGTCTCGTTGCTTCCTCCGGTGTTGCGACACCCTTCTATGCCCGCGGCTATGGGCGGCCGGAATTCCTGCATGGCGTGCAGTCCGGTGACGTCGATACGCAATCGGGCATGGTCTGGACGCGGGTCGACCGGCCAGCGCGGGTAGCCGTCGAATATTCGACCACCGAAAGCTTCTCGAATGCGGTCCGGCTTCCCGACATCGACGCGACGCCGCAGACCGACTGCGCGATCAAGGGCCGGCTCGACAACCTGCTGCCGGACCAGGACATCTTCTACCGCTTCACCGCGACCGATCTTTATGACCCCAATCGCGTGTCCGAGCCGATCGTCGGACGTTTCCGCACGGCGCCGTTGCGCCGACGGTCGGTGCGTTTCGTCTGGTCCGGCGACACGGCAGGCCAGGGCTGGGGCATCGACGAGGTCGGCATGAAGACCTATTCGACCATGCAGCTTCACGAGCCGAATTTCTTCATCCATTCCGGGGACACGATCTATGCCGACAATCCCATCCCGGACGAGATCAAGCTTCGGGACGGGGGCATGTGGAAGAACCGGATCGTCACGCCCGAGAAACGTGACGTCGCCCGTACGCTCGAAGAATATCGCGGCCAGTGGAAATACAATCTGCTCGATGAGCACGTGCGCGGGCTCAATGCCGTCTGCCCCACCTTCTATCAATGGGACGACCACGAGGTCTTGAACAACTGGTCGGCCTCGACCGATCTCAGAGACGATCCGCGCTATCCGGAAAAGGACGTGGCGGTCTACGCGTCGCGTGCTGCTCGTGCCTTCCACGAGATGACGCCGATCCGCACCTTGCCGACACAGCCTGGACGCATCTTCCGCAAGGTTGCTTACGGCCCATTGCTGGACGTCTTTTTCGTCGATCTGCGCTCCTATCGCGGCCCCAACCAGGGGGAGGGCGACGGCGGTCTCTTCGGCTGGCGGCAGGCGGACTGGCTGAAACGGGAACTGGCTGCCTCGCGCGCCACCTGGAAGGTGATCGCCTGCGACATGCCGATCGGCCTCGTCGTCTGGGACGATTATTCGGCAAGACGCGGGTCGGACGCGATTTCCAACGGCCAAAACGGCGCGCCGATGGGAAGGGAGACGGAATTCGCTGACCTGCTGCGGTTCATCCGTGACAACGCGATCGAGAACGTTGTCTGGCTGACGGCGGACGTCCACTATACGGCCGCACATCACTACGATCCGTCGCGCGCCGCCTTCAAGGAATTCCTGCCCTTCTGGGAGTTCGTGTCCGGCCCCTTGCATTCCGGCACCTACGGTCCGAAGGAACTCGACATGACCTTTGGCCCCGAGGTCCGCTTCATCAAGGCGTCCGGCGGCGGCATCGACAGCAACCTGCCGCCATCTGCCGGCCTGCAATTCTTCGGCATCGTCGACATCAACGGCCGGACGCAACAGATGACCGTTCGGCTGATGGATCGCCAGGATAAGGAGCTCTGGCGCGTGACGCTCGATCCGGCGGCCGTTGCTTGAGCGATTCAGAAAGGTGTACCGGATATGGATGGGAGAAGCGCGGATAACCCCCTCTGGCCGGCAGGCCAGAGGGGGTCCAACGCAGCCCTGCTATGTGCGCTGGCCCCTTTCGCTCCTGCAAAAAAACCTGTATGAGCGCGGCAACTGAAAAGCGGTACCCGCCTTGTCGCGCGTGCCCACGAACTTTCCGAGACAAAAAATGAGCATTCGTAACATCGCGATCATCGCGCACGTCGACCATGGGAAGACCACGCTCGTCGACGAGCTTCTGAAGCAATCGGGGTCCTTCCGCGAGAACCAGCGCGTTGCCGAACGTGTGATGGATTCTAACGACCTGGAAAAGGAGCGCGGCATCACCATTCTCGCCAAGGCGACCTCGGTCGAGTGGAAGGGGACGCGCATCAATATCGTCGACACCCCCGGTCACGCCGACTTCGGCGGTGAAGTCGAACGCATCCTGTCCATGGTGGATGGCGCGATCGTGCTCGTCGATGCCTCCGAAGGCCCGATGCCGCAGACGAAGTTCGTCGTGGGCAAGGCGCTGAAGGTCGGACTGAAGCCGATCGTCGCGATCAACAAGATCGACCGCCCGGACGGCCGCCACGAAGAGGTCATCAATGAGGTCTTCGACCTCTTCGCCGCGCTCGACGCCACCGACGAGCAGCTCGATTTCCCGATCCTCTACGGTTCCGGTCGTGACGGCTGGATGAACGTCAATCCAGAAGGTCCGAAGGACCAGGGAATGGCGCCGCTGCTCGACCTGGTTCTGAAGCATGTTCCCGAGCCGACAGTGGCGGAAGGCCCGTTCCGCATGATCGGTACGATCCTTGAGGCGAACCCCTTTCTCGGCCGCATCATCACCGGCCGCGTACACTCCGGCTCCGTCAAGCCGAACCAGGCAGTGAAGGTGCTGGGTCAGGATGGCAAGCTGCTCGAATCCGGTCGTATCTCGAAGATCCTCGCTTTCCGCGGTATCGAGCGTCAGCCGATCGAGGAGGCCCATGCCGGCGACATCGTCGCCATCGCCGGGCTGACCAAGGGCACCGTTGCCGACACCTTCTGTGATCCCTCGATCGCCGAGCCGCTCGAGGCGCAGCCGATCGATCCGCCGACTGTCACCATGTCCTTCATCGTCAACGATTCGCCGCTTGCCGGCACCGAGGGCGACAAGGTGACCTCGCGCGTCATCCGCGACCGCCTGTTCAAGGAAGCAGAAGGCAATGTGGCGCTGAAGATCGAAGAATCCTCCGAGAAGGACTCCTTCTTTGTCTCCGGTCGCGGCGAACTGCAGCTCGCAGTGCTGATCGAAACGATGCGCCGCGAAGGCTTCGAGCTTGCCGTCTCGCGTCCGCGCGTCGTCATGCACAAGGACGAGAGCGGCCAGCTGCTCGAGCCGGTCGAAGAGGTCGTGATCGACGTCGACGAAGAGTATTCCGGCGTCGTCGTGCAGAAGATGTCGGAGCGCAAGGCCGAGATGGTCGAGCTTCGTCCGTCGGGCGGCAATCGCGTTCGTCTCGTCTTCTTTGCCCCGACCCGCGGCCTTATCGGCTACCAGTCGGAACTGCTGACCGATACACGCGGCACGGCGATCATGAACCGCCTCTTCCACGACTATCAGCCCTACAAGGGCGAGATCGGCGGCCGCATCAACGGCGTGCTGCTGGCGAACGAGGCGGGCGAAGCCGTGGCCTACGCGCTCTTCAACCTCGAGGACCGCGGCCCGATGGTGATCGAACCGGGCGAGAAGGTCTATGAGGGCATGATCATCGGCATCCACACCCGCGACAACGACCTCGAAGTCAACGTCTTGAAGGGCAAGAAGCTCACCAACATGCGCGCCGCCGGCAAGGACGAAGCCGTCCGCCTGACGCCGCCGATCAAGATGACACTCGAACGGGCGCTTTCCTGGATCCAGGACGACGAGCTGGTGGAAGTGACGCCGAAGTCGATCCGGCTCAGGAAGCTCCACCTCGACCCGCATGAGCGCAAGCGCTTCGAAAAGGCCCGGACCGCCGGCGCGGCGTAACTACCCTTCTGTCGCAGGACGCAGCGCAGGCCCCCATCCGCCTGCCGGGCCGCCTCAGTCCCCTCGCCCCGCTTGCGGGGAGAGGGTTAGGGTGAGGGGCAACTGCCAATTCCTGCTGCGATAGGCGGCCCCCGAAATCGGAAAACATTTACAACCCCGGAGCGATCCGGGGTTTTTGCTGTGCGTGCCGATCGCGGGCGGCTTGCGGATAAAGTTAAAAAGGCGTTAACCTTCATTCGGATGCCGTTAAAGTTGCCTGTGGGTTAACGCCGCCCGGCAGCCCGGCGGGATTCCGGTTCGCCGTGTCGTGTGTTTAGAGTCGAGTCATGAAGACTGTTTCGATCGAGGTCAGGCCCGGGGAGCCACATGAGGCGGCGGCGATTGCCGAGGTGCATCGCGTTTCCTGGTTGCAGGCCTATGGCGGCATCATTCCGCATCGACCCTTGATCCAGATGGTCAACCGCCGCGATGAAACCTGGTGGCGCAAGGCCACGCGCGGGCCGGCAACGCTGCTCGTCGTCGATGTCGCCGGAACGATCGCCGGCTATGCCACGTTGGGCCTGAGCCGGGCGAGGGCCCTGCCGCAAGAGGGTGAGATCTACGAAATCTACCTGCGCCCGGAATATCAGGGCATCGGCCTCGGGCGCATCCTCTTCCGGGAGGCGAAGAGCCTCTTGAAGTCGCTTGGATGCCGGGGCCTTGTCGTCTGGTGCCTCGAAGACAGTGAACATGCCTACAGCTTCTTCCAGGCGGCCGGCGGCAGCGACATTGCCGAGGGCATGGAAGATTTCGGCGACAAATACCTGAAGAAAGTCGGCTTCATCTGGAACTGACCGGCCCGCGTCGTGCCTGCATCGGTTCAGAGTGCTACGGCGTCCTTTGCGCGTCTGATAAGACGCGGGCGCCGTGGTCCTTGGGATGAAGAGACTCTTCCGCAAAATGCCCCGGTGCCGCCCACTTTTGGCCGCGCCGCCTGCCTACTTCAAGCTATGGCGACTTTGCCCGCACGGCGAGACGGGCGGCGCTGCAGGCCATTCCGCCCATCGGAACGAAAGTCATGTTGCATTGCGGCATGTTTCCCTTTATCCGACGGGGCGAATTTTTAAACCGACCCCTGGAGGTACTTATGCGGATCGACGCGATTTCCATCGGAAAGAATCCACCGGAAGATGTCAATGTGATCGTGGAGGTTCCGGTCGGCGGGCATCCGATCAAGTACGAAATGGACAAGGAAGCCGGCACGCTGGTGGTCGACCGCTTCCTCTATACGCCGATGACCTATCCGGGCAATTACGGCTTCGTCCCGCACACGCTGTCCGACGACGGCGATCCGATCGACGTGTTGATCTGCAACACCCGCCCGCTGGTGCCGGGCTGCGTCATCAATGTCCGCCCGATCGGCGTGATGATGATGGAAGACAATTCCGGTCAGGACGAGAAGATCATCGCCGTGCCGTCGAGCCATCTCACCAAGCGCTACGACAAGGTCCACGACTACACCGACCTGCCGGAAATCACGCTGAAGCAGATCGAGCACTTCTTCGAGCACTACAAGGATCTGGAGCCCGGCAAGTGGGTGAAGATCTTCGGCTGGAAGGATGCAAGCGTCGCCAAGCAGCTGATCCAGGAAGCGGTCGAGCGCGCCAAGACCAAGAAGTAGTCTATTTTAGCTATACCAGATCACGCAATTCCGGACGGAAAACCGTTACACACTTTTCCTGGAATTGCTCTACAGCGCCGTGCGTCCTTAAGGACGCACAAAGGACGCTGTAACTCTTTGATTCCACGCATCGTGCTTTCCGAAAATCGGGTCCGATTTTCGGGCCGATGCGCTAGCCGACGATTTCGGCGAGCCGCTTGATGATGTCCTCCGGATCGGCCTCGATCCGGAGGATTTTTTTGCGCTGCGTGTCGCCGGAGACGAGCGCGATCCTGTTTTTGGCAATGCCGAATTGTTTTGCCAGCAGGGCAATAAGCGCCTGGTTCGCTTTGCCCTTTTCCGGCACGGCGCGCACGCGAACCTTGAGATATTCGCCGCCGTCCGCAGCACTTTCGAAGCCGTCGATCGCATCGCGGCCGCCGTTCGGCGTCAGCCGAACGGTCAAGCGGATATGGTCGTCAAGTCTCGTCAGTGCCGCGTGCACTTATATGCCGATTACCGCCGAAGCGACCGTGGTGTTGAGGAAGTACCAGATGAAATAGAGGATCACCAGGACCACGAGCGGCGAGAGATCGACGCCGCCCATGTCCGGCAGGAAGCGGCGGATGGGCCTGTAGAGCGGCTCGGTCAGCTGATAGAGCGAGCGGCCGATCATGTTGATCGCGTGGTTGTTCACGTTGATCACGTTGAAGGCGTAGAGCCAGGAGAAGATGGCCGACGCTATGATCAGGAACCAGGCTATGTTGATAATAAAGTTCAAGGTTGCGATGACAGCAATCATGCCAGTCTCCAATTCGTTGTTGACAGACATGTAGACATTGGAAACTAAACGGGCAAGTACGACGCTTCGTCGTGCGCGATCATGTTTAACGGCATTGCGCCAGTGCTTTGCTGCCCCGAGGAGCTTCCCCCGTATGTCCGCCGTCCAAGCCGCGCATCGTTTCGCCGCCTTTAGGCATGTCGGCTATCGGCGGTATTTCTTCTCCCGCTTCCTCGCCTATTTCGCCATCCAGATCATGTCCGTCGCCGTCGGCTGGCAGATCTATGACCTGACGCGCGACCCGTTTGATCTCGGCCTCATCGGCCTCTTCCAGTTTTTGCCGTCGCTGGCGCTCATTCTGGTGACGGGTACCGTCGCGGACCGCTACAACCGGCGCGTCATCATGGGAATCTGCATGACGGTGAGCACGCTTTGTGCGGCCGCGCTGCTCCTGTTGACGGTGACAGGGCTGTTTTCGCCCTGGCCCGTCTATGCGATCCTCGTCGTCTTCGGGATCGAGCGGGCGTTTCTCGGCCCGGCCGCGCAATCACTCGCACCCAATCTGGTGCCAGTCGAACACCTGCCCAATGCGATCGCCTGGAACTCGACCTCCTGGCAGACGGCGACGATCGTCGGGCCGGTCGCCGGCGGCCTGATCTATGGCTTCGGTCCGACTGTACCGTACACGGTCAGTCTCTGTTTCTTTGCAGCGGCGGCCCTGATGGTCTTTGCCGTGCCGAAGCCCATGGTGCGTTCGCCCGCCTCGGGACAGAGCTGGCAGACGATCACGGCAGGTTTCCGCTACATCACCGCGGAGAAGGTCGTGCTGGGGGCGATCTCGCTCGATCTCTTTGCCGTGCTGCTTGGCGGGGCGGTCGCGCTCATGCCGGTCTTCGCCCGCGATATCCTGGCGCTCGGCCCGTGGGGGCTTGGCCTTCTGCGCGCCGCACCGGGAGTCGGCGCCGTCGGCATGGCGGTCTGGCTTGCCGCTCACCCGATCCGCAACCGGGCCGGTCTTTATATGTTTATCGGCGTTGCGCTCTTCGGCCTTGCGACGATCGTCTTCGGCCTGTCGGCGACGCCCTGGATCTCGATCGTCGCACTTGTCGTCATGGGCGCGGCGGACATGATCTCGGTCTATGTTCGCGAAATCCTGATCACGCTCTGGACTCCCGACGAACTGCGTGGCCGCGTGAACGCGGTCAACATGGTGTTCGTCGGCGCGTCGAACGAGCTTGGCGAATTCCGCGCCGGCATGATGGCGTCGGGCTTCGGTGCCGTCTTCGCCGTCGCCTTCGGAGGCGTGGGCACGCTTCTTGTGTCGTTGCTCTGGGCGGTCGGCTTTCCGCAATTGCGCAAGATCGATACGCTCGATGTTCCGGAGCACCAACGCATCTGATTGGACGTCACGCCGTGCCGTTACGCGCGATCTGCCTTTTCGGCGCGGCCGGCTCCCCGCCGCGCAAGAAAATCAGTTCGAGGAAATTCTCCATCCAGGTCCGCAAGGGGTGATCGTGGATCATGCGCCCCTCGAGGTGCGCCTTGCCGATCTGGGCGCCGGGCAGCACGAAGCGGTGTGCGCCGTGGACCACCCAGCGATGCATCATTGCGCGCGTCAGCTCGCCGTGAAACTGAATGCCCCAGGCGTTCTCGCCGTAGCGGAAGGCCTGGTTCGGATAGGTCTCCCCGGTCGCCAGCAACTCGGCGCCGGCTGGCAGATCGAAGCCCTCCCGATGGAAGTGATAGACCATGGCCGGCCAGTCCATCAGCGCCTTGCCGGCCGCGGTGGCCTTTAGCGGGTACCAGCCGATTTCCGTCATGCCCTCGTGATGCGGTGCGACCTTGCCGCCGAGGTTGCGGGCGAGCATCTGCGCGCCGAGGCAGATGCCGAGATAGGGCTTGTTCTCGAGGAGCGGGACCGAGAGCCAGTCGATCTCGCGGCGGACGAACTCCTCCTCGTCGTTGGCGCTCATCGGGCCGCCGAAGACGATAGTTCCGGAATGGGCTTCCAGCGTCGGCGGCAGCTCGTCGCCGAGGGCGGGGCGGCGGATGTCGAGCGCAAAGCCCTTCTGCTGGAGTATCTGCCCCACGCGGCCGGCGCTCGATCGCTCCTGATGCAGGATTATGAGGATGGGTCTTTTAACGTCGTCGGCCTCTGCGGGCATTTCAGTCTTCCTGCTGCGCGTCGTTCTCCTCCTTTGCGTCGATCTTGGCGGCAGCCTCCTGCCGCTTCAAGATGCGATCGCGACCGGATACGCCCAGGAGGTCGGCGATCCGCCAGATCACATGATCTTCCATTTCGTTGCGAACGCCATCGGCATAGACGATCTCCCACAGCATGCCGACAAGCTCGATCCGCTGCTCTTCAGACAGATGGCGCTTGATTTCGGCGGTGAACTTGTAGAAGTCGATCGCCTCGCTTTCGGCGGTCTCGCCTGCCGCGATGAGCGCATCGAGACCTTCGTCGTCGAGTTGATATTGTTCCTCGATGATATCGCGCATCTTGCGACGCTCGGCAGCCAGCACGGTGCCGTCGGCCTCCATGACCTGGACGCAGAGCGCGATCACGGCGACGCGCGGGTCACCTTTCTTAATGGACGCCGGGGGGCCCGCCAAATCTTCGAGAAACGCTCGGAACCGCTCTAACATCTTTCCGTCCACAGTCTTTGAGGTTCAAAACAGCCGCAAACCCGCCTTGTCCGACGCCTTCTCGCCGGCTGTTGCTTCGCGCACGCCGGGATCGTCCGGCGGCCGGCCGAAGAAGGGAGCCGGTTCTTCCTCCGTGGCCTCTTCCTTTTTCCTGGCGGGAGAGGGAGCAGGTTCCTTCCTTGCCGGAACCTTTATCATCGTCTCATGCTCGGCCTCCAGGACGGTAGGCGTTGCCGCTACTGGTGCCGGCTTCGGCGTCGCGGGTGCTGCCATCTGCTGGGCGGTCGCGACTGGCGGAAGGCTGCGGATCGCTTCGTCGGCGCTCGGATGACCATTTTTGAGCTTGTCGGAAAGCTGCAAGGCCGGGGCCTTCCATTCGAAGGCGTCGAGCCGGCCGCTGATCGGCGATACCGGCAGCCAGGACGGCGAGGTGACGCCGTCGGCGGTCCAGGCCGGATCGCGCGGACTGCGCAGCGCCTGCGCCATCCAATGGCGGATGCGGCCCTCGTCGCCGGTGTCGGCCTCCTCGATATCGGCGAGCAGCAGGAAGACGCGCTCCGTCGGTTCGAGCCGCGCAGCCGCTTCCGCCTTGGTGCGGGCAAGCGGCAGTTCGCGTGCCTCGAGTGCGGCCTCGGCGACCGTTGCCAGTGCGACCGCATTGTTGCTGCGGAGCGATTCGAGCTTCTTCGCACGCTTCAAACGGTCGAGGGCGGAATCGCCTCCGCGCGCTCTGACATAGAGCCTTGCTACGTCCGGATGCGGTTGCTGCTTCCACATCCTTTCGAGGATCCCCGCGCCCTTGCGCAGATTGTCTTCGCGGAACAGGGCCTTGGCCGTTACCAGCGCCGCCGGCACCAGGCCGTCGTCGAGTTTCAGCGCGGCAAGGCCATCGTCGCGCGCCCCTTTCGGGTCGGCGTCGAGCTTCGTCATTGCGCGGGCGGTCAGAAGCACGGCCTTCTTCCGGTCCGCCTCCTTGCGGTCGAGGATATTGGCGGCGCGGCTCTGGTCGAGGAGGCGGATCGCCTCGTCCCATTGTCCTGCCTGGCTGCGGTGATCCAGCGTTGCCAGCGTCGCCCACGGCAGCTGCGGCGCCTTCTCCGCGGCGCGCTCCGCATATTGCCGGGCCGCCTCGTTCGCGCCGAGCCGCTTGGCTTCGAGGAAGAGGCCGCGCAGGCCGAGCTCGCGCGTTTCGGGGTCGTCGGCCATCAGCTCGAATTTCTTGCGCGCGTCGTCATATTTGCCTTCGATCAACGCGGTCTGCGCCTCAAGCAGGTGGATGAGCGGCTCCTGGTCGGCGCTGATCAGGCCCCGGCTTCGTGCCGACATCTTGCGGGCAAGATTGGCATCGCCGGCACCCGCGGCGATCAGCCCGGTCGAAAGCGCCTGGTAGCCGCGATCACGCTTGCGGGCACGGAAATAACGCGTGACGGTATGGGGCGACATCCAGATCGTGCGGAGCAGCCAGATCACGATCAGGACGGCGGCAATGAGCGAGATCAGGATGGAGGCGGCGCGCATCAGGGTCATCTCGATCCGCTGTCCCTGCCAGATCAGCGACAACTCCCCCGGTCGATCGGCGAGCCACGCAAAGCCGAGGCCGAGACACAGCACGAGAAGGATGAAGAACAATATACGGATCATCTATTCTTCTTGCCTCCTTTTAGCCGGCGGTGCCGGTACGCGTCATGGTTTGCGCCACGGCGGCATCGATGGCGGTCTCGACCCGCAGGCGCTGATCGAGCTTCGCCTTGAAACCCGCGCCGGCCGACTTCGCCGCTTCGGGCAGGCCTCCCCACTCCAACGATGCGCCCTTGAGATCGCCATTATTGAGCTTGTCCTCGATGCGCGCGATCACGGCCTCCGGCGTGTCGCCCTCGACGCTGCCGACCGGCCGGATGCGGATGCCGGACATGGCGCTTGAAACGAGGCGAGCGAAAATGCCCTCGTTCGGATCGGGCTGGTTGAGCGCGTCGAGCATCGCGTCTGCCGTTTGCGGGAAGCCCGCGCGAAGGTCGGTCCGCGTCGCCACGCCGGTTCCGGCGTCTTGAGCCAGAGCCTTCACCGCCGCGTCGTCAGGCGCAATGCTGCGCAGCGCGTCGAGTTCGGCCAGGAAGGGCCCGCCGCGATCGATCGCGGTCTTCAGCGCCGTGACGGCGACGGCCTTCGCCATCTCTATGTCGTTGACCGGCTCGTTGAGCTTCTGTTCCGCCTGGTCGATGCGTCCGGCAAGCTCGGCCTTGGCGGCGGCTGCCGACTGTTCGGCGTCGGCGAGGCTGGCTTTCAGCCCGGCGACTTCCTTGGTCAGATTGGCGACTTCCGCTTCGAGCGCAGTGATCTGCGGCGCGCCCGCGCCGCCCGGCTGCTTGGCGGCCTGTTCCAGCGCCGCCAGACGGTTCTCCAGCGGGCCGATATCTGTCGCCGGCGCCGATTGCGATGCGATCTGCGTCTTGATTGCCTCGATTTCGCTGGCAAGGCTTTGCTCGAGGGCGGCGCTGCCGCGATCCGGTCCGAGCGGCGGAATATAACCGGCATATTGCAGCACGCCGGCGCCGGCGAGCGTCACGAGACCGCCGAGAATGCCGGCCGCTAGCGCGCCGGCGCTCGTCGCCTGCCTCTGCTGCGCCGGCTGCGCCATCGTCTCGTTGCTCAAATGCGGGGGCTCTTCGTCGAAGGCGGCCGCGGCGGCATCGGCGCGCTCCTCCTCCGTCTGTTCTTTTCCATCGGCGGCATCGGCGGCATCTGCCGCATCCGCTGCATTTTCGCTTTCTGCCTGGCTCGTCGAAATCTCGGCAGGCTCGTCAGTAATCGATTCCTGGCTTGCGACAGATTCGGCTTCGTCGGTCGCCGTCTTTTCCGCCTGGAGGTCGATCGTCAGCGGTTCCTTCTCGGATTTCGAGCGGCGCGGCGGGTTTTCCGATACCATGGTGACCTCTTACCGTTGTATTGCCAGTCAGCCTATTGCGACAAACGTAGTCAGGCGAACTCGTGAGGGAAAGCCCCCAACTCCGTTTTTGCTGGAAATGCCGTCAGATGACCCCAAGGAAGGTTGGCGCGTGCGCGGAAAACCGCTGCCGGCTTTGCTGTTCACGCCGCGGCGATGCGGCAGACCATCGCTTGAATACCGCTTCGCGCCTATCAGAGCAGCTTCAGAAGGTGCTGTTCGTCGGGCATTATGGCGACTTCCGCCGCTGCGTCAGCCGGCAAGACCTCCGCTATCGCTGCACTCAGGCAGAGATAGCGCCGGGCAAAGGCAGCAGCGCTGAGGCGGCTCTGCGAGAGAAGAGCGGCAAACTGCCGCGCGGTTTGGCGTGAATAGAGCAATACGGCGTCAAACCGCCCCGCGCGCAGAAGGCTGGAGAGCTCGTCTGGGCGATAGGCGATCGGCGCCATCCGATAGCATTCGACGGTGCTGTGATCGACGCCGCGCTGCCGCAGCGCCCGTTCGAGGCCATCGGAGCGCGGCGAACCGGCAAGATAAAGGAGCGGTTCGCGGGGTCCCGCGGCGAATGCAGCTGCAATCGTTTCGGCAAGATCTTCGCCCGTGCCAGGGCCGACATGAATGTCGGTGAACCCGAGCTCCGCAGCGGCGCGACCGGTCGCCTCGCCGACGCAGAAGAGCGGTGTTGCAAGATGCGGTTCAAGCGCGCGACCCAGCGCAGCCAGCACCCGGGTCGCTTCTGCGCTCGTCACCGCGATGGCGCCGTGCTTTCTTTTCAATGCGGACTCGACAGCGGCCACGAGATGCTGCGCCTGCATCAGCGGCAGCAGGATCGCTTCGTGGCCCATCGCCTCGAGCTTCAGCGCCGTCGCGGTAGCGGCCGGGCGCGGCCGAGTGACGAGCACGCGCATCGGCTCACGTCCAGCTCGAGAAAAATCCCGGTCCGGCCTTGGCGCGGATCTCTTCGCCGGCCCGGCGCCCGAGTTCGGTCGCCTCCGTCGCCTTGCCCTCGACGGCGATGCGATGGCAGGTTGTGCCATCCGGCGTCAGGATCATGCCGGCAAATCGGATATGCGTGCCGTCCGACTGGGCGTGCCCGGCGATCGGCGTGCGGCAGGAACCGTCGAGCGTCGCGAGAAAACCGCGTTCGCAGGAGACGGCCTCGTGCGTGCGCGGATCGTCGATGGCGGCAAGCAGCGTATTGACGCGCGTGTCGCCGATACGGCTTTCGATGCAGATCGCCCCTTGCGCCGGCGCCGGCGGAAATTCCTCCGGATCAAGCAGTTCTGTCGGGACGTCGGTCATGCCGAGCCGCTTCAGGCCGGCATAGGCGAGCAGCGTACCGTCGACCTGCCCTTCCGCGAGCTTGCGCAGTCGCGTTTCGACCTGGCCGCGATAAGTGATCACGTTGATGTCGGGCCGCAGGCGCCGAATGAGCGCCTGACGGCGCAGCGACGATGAGCCGACGGTGGCGCCGTGCGGCAGGTCCAGGAGTTTCGGTGCCGTCCGCCCGACAAAGGCATCGCGAATGTCCTCGCGCGGCAGGAAGGCCGAGAGGGCGAGCCCGTCGGGCAGCTTTGTCGGCATGTCCTTCGACGAATGCACGGCGAAATCGAGGTCTCCCGACGAAAGCTGTTGTTCGAGTTCCTCGGTGAACAGGCCCTTGCCGCCGATCTCCGCAAGCGACCGGTCGGTGATCCGGTCCCCCTTGGTGGACAGGATCACGATCTCGAACATTTCCGGCGGCAGACCATGAGCGGCGGCGAGCCGGTCACGCGTCTCATGCGTCTGGGCGAGCGCCAGCGGGCTGCCGCGCGTGCCGATGCGGAAAGGTTTTGTTTGCATCCTCGGTCATCCATTGTTACTGCATGGTTCCTTAAATCGGGACCGATTTAAGGATGAAACCATGCAGCAGTTCAAAGCGTTACAGCGTCCTTTGTGCTTCTGAAAGACGCACGGCGCTGACACAAGTTCCGTGTACCCACCTTTCCTTGCGACCGCAATCTTTGAGTAGACCACCTATGTCCGCGCCCCTGCGTATCCTCGGCATCGAAACAAGCTGCGACGAAACCGCGGCGTCCGTCGTGCTGCGGGAAAAGGACGGCAGCGGCCGGATCCTCGGCGATGTCGTGCTCAGCCAGCTGGAAGAGCATAGCGCCTATGGCGGCGTCGTTCCGGAGATTGCCGCGCGCGCCCACGTCGAGGCACTCGATACACTGATCGAGGAAGCGCTGCTGCGCGCCGGCGTCAAGCTTGACGACATCGACGCGATCGCTGCGACAAGTGGTCCCGGGCTGATCGGCGGGCTGATCGTCGGGCTGATGACCGGCAAGGCGATTGCGCGTGCGACCGGCAAGCCGCTTTATGCGGTCAACCACCTCGAAGGCCACGCGCTGACGGCGCGGCTCACCGATGGCCTGACCTTTCCCTATCTGATGCTGCTCGTCTCGGGCGGCCACACGCAATTGATCCTCGTGAAGGGCGTCGGCGACTACGAGCGCTGGGGCACGACGATCGACGATGCGCTCGGCGAGGCCTTCGACAAGACGGCAAAGCTGCTCGGCCTTCCCTATCCTGGCGGGCCGGCGGTCGAGCATATGGCCCGGACTGGCGATCCCAAGCGCTTCGACTTTCCCCGCCCGCTCGTCGGCGACGCGCGGCTCGACTTTTCCTTCTCCGGCCTGAAGACGGCGGTTCGCCAGGCGGCGCAATCGCTGGAGCCGGTGACCGAACAGGATATCGCCGACATTTGCGCCTCCTTCCAGCGCGCCATTTCGCGCACGCTCAAGGACCGTGTCGGGCGCGGGCTGAAGCGGTTCAAGGCCGAGTTCGCGACCGTCGAGCAATCGGCACTGGTTGTGGCCGGTGGGGTTGCCGCCAACCAGGAGCTGCGGGCGACGCTTCAGGAGCTTTGCGACCGGAGCGGCTTCCGCTTCGTGGCACCGCCGCTTCAGCTTTGCACCGACAATGCGGCGATGATCGCCTGGGCCGGCGCCGAGCGGCTGGCGGGGGGACTGGCGGCGGATGGCCTCGACGTTGCGCCGCGCTCGCGTTGGCCGCTTGACAGCCAGGCGCAGGCATTGATCGGCTCCGGCAAGCGCGGCGCCAAGGCATGATGGACAAGATGAGCGAAAAACCGAAAATCGTCGTCGTTGGAGCCGGAGCCTTCGGGACCGCGCTTGCAGCCGTCGCGGCGGCGACCGGCAATGCCAAGGTGACATTGCTTGCCCGGCGACAGGAGACGGTCGAGCAATGCTACCGCACGCGCCGGAACGATGCGTTCCTGCCCGGCATTCCGCTCCCGGCGGAACTTGGATTTTCTTCCGATACCGCCGTGCTTATGGACGCCGATATCGTCCTCTTCGCCATGCCTTCCCAGGAGCAGAGGGCCGCGGCCCGCAGCTATGGCGCCTCGATCGGCACCGGTGCGACGATCGTCACCTGTGCCAAGGGCATGGAGCAATCGACCGGCTGGCTCCTGACGGAAGTGCTCGACGAGGAGCTGCCGGGCCACAAGGTCGGTGTGCTGTCCGGTCCCGGCTTTGCCGCCGATATCGCCAGGGGTCTTCCGACGGCAATGGTCGTCGCGGCTCGCGACAGCGACACCGCCACGGAACTCGCGGAAACCCTTTCCGGCCGGACGTTTCGGCTCTACCCCTCGGCGGACCGCATCGGCGTGCAGCTTGGCGGGGCGCTCAAGAACGTGCTCGCGATCGCCTGCGGCATCGTCGAGGGCGCCGGTCTCGGCGATTCGGCCCGTGCGGCGCTGATCTCCCGCGGCCTTGCGGAAATGTCGCGCTTCGTCGTGGCGCAGGGCGGGGAACCGGATACCGTCCGTGGCCTTTCCGGGCTCGGCGACCTCGTGCTGACGGCGACGAGCCATCAGTCGCGCAACCTGCGCTTCGGCATCGCGCTCGGCAGGGACGGGCCGGCGAGCGGACAGGGCCGGGAACTGGTCGAGGGCGCCTTTGCCGCGTCGGTTGCCGCGCGCGTCGCGCACGAACTCGGTGTCGACATGCCGATCACCGAAGCGGTCGCCGCCATCATCGACGGAAGGCTCGATGTCCGCACCGCCCTGGAGCAGTTGATGTCGCGCCCGATCACCCAGGAATGATTCGGCGGCGGGATGGGCAAAAGCGTAAAGCGGCTTTCGGCTCGCCTCCCGCTCCGATCGATAACGTCAGGAGGAACCATGCTCTTCGCACTTCTATGCACGGACAAGCCCGGCGGCCTGCAACTCAGGCTGGATACGCGTCCCGACCACCTCGCCTATCTCGATCATCTCAACGCCAGGGGCATCCTCAAGATCGCCGGGCCCTTTCTTGGGGCGGATGGAAAGCCGACGGGAAGCCTGGTGATCGTCAAGACCGAGACGCTTGAGGAGGCGAAAGCGATCGCCGCGGCAGATCCCTATGCCAAGGCCGGCCTCTTCTCGAATGTCGAGATCAAGGCCTACAACTGGGTCTTCAACAATCCGGAGGCGTGAGGGCGATGGCTTTCTGGCTTTACAAATCCGAGCCGAATAAGTGGTCCTGGCAGATGCAGAAGGACGCCGGCGAAAAGGGTACCGAGTGGACCGGCGTTCGCAACTACCTCGCGCGCAACAACATGCGGGCGATGCAGATCGGCGACAAAGGCTTCTTCTATCACTCCAATGAAGGCCTGGAGATCGTCGGGATCACCGAGGTATGCGCGCTGTCGCACCCGGATTCGACGGCTGAAGGCGATGCCCGTTGGGACTGCGTCGATATCCGTGCAGTCATGGACATGCCGCGCCCGGTCTCTCTCAAGGAGATCAAGGAAAACCCCAAGCTTGCCAAGATGTCGCTGGTGACGTCGATGCGGCTTTCGGTGCAGCCGGTTACCGATGAGGAGTGGATCGAGGTCTGCCGCATGGGCGGGCTCGACAACCCGCCGCGCTGAGACGTTCTCCTTGAAGACCAATCCCGAAAGCTTCATCCGCGCCAACACGGGCATTCTCTCGCCGCCGCATGTACCGGAGATCCGGCTGCGTCTCGCGAGCGAAGCGCACGATCTTTGGCTGAAGACGCAGGAGGAGCTTGAGGAGATAGGTCTGCCGCCGCCGTTCTGGGCTTTCGCCTGGGCGGGCGGGCAGGGGCTTGCGCGTTATGTCCTCGACCGCCCGGAAACCGTGCGCGGCCGCCGTGTGATCGATTTCGCCTCCGGCTCAGGCCTCGTCGCGATTGCGGCGATGAAGGCAGGCGCCGCTTCCGTCCTCGCCGTCGACATCGATCCCTGGGCGGAAACGGCGGTACGGCTGAATGCGGCGTTGAACGGGGTCGAAATCGCGTTCAGCGACCGAAACATCATCGGCGAGCCGAAGTACGCCGACGTCTATCTCGCCGGCGACGTCTTCTATGACAAAGGGTTTGCCGATCTGCTTCGCCCCTGGCTTGCCGGGTTGGCGAGGGCGGGTGCTGCCGTGCTCGTCGGCGACCCGGGGCGCGCCTATTGCCCGCGGCAGATGATGACGGCGCTTTCGACCTATGAAGTGCCGGTCACGCGAGCCCTCGAAGACAGCGAGGTGAAGCGCACGACCGTCTGGCGCTTCGAGCCCGCCGACACCTTCGGCTGACAGGCGCCCACACTTTGCACGTCTGATAAGACCCCTCCCCAACCCCTCCCCACAAGGGGGAGGGGCTCATCGTGCCGCGAGCCTCCGTTCCTTTTGACGTTGCAGCGGGCTAAATTTTTGGAAATGGCACGCGGCCGCAGCGCATGCTGAAGCCCCTCCCACTTGTGGGGAGGGGTCTTTGTTGGGAGGGCGGGCGGACGCACCCGCGCGCCCATCCTGCCGCCTTATTCCGCCTATGGCCGGATGACGCAGACCCCATGTTCCCACGAGCAGACGCGGTCGTTCGGTTGCGGCGAGACGGCGATGATCTTCGCACGATTAAGCGGCGGGGCGGGATCGGCCGCACCCTCAGCCACATAGTTGTTGTTGTCGTAGTGGCTGAAATAGATGCCGTTGCCCTCCTGCCGGAAGGCCGAAATGCCGCCCGCATAGGTTCCGATGCCGGGTGTGACCGAAGGAAAGTCGTCGCCGCCATAGGACCCTATGGCATCGTATGGGCCGAAGCCCCCGCCAATCACGATCACGTCAACGTCCGGGCGCCAATCACGCCGCGCGAAGCCCCTCAGGTGATGCTTCAGCCGTACGTGCCGGGTGCGGGTCTGGATATTGGGCAGGCCTTGCGAAGTGAAGGACGAGAAATCATCGATGCCTGACATGACGGAGCGGTGTCTCCGATGGCCGGCAAAGAACCGATGGCCGCGGTGGAATTTGCGAAAGCCATGATGGCTGAAGCCGTGCTTGAGCCGGACATGGCGTGTCCGGGTCTGGACGTCGCCAAAGCTCGCGCCGTTCGCCGCTGCCGCCGGCAGACCGACAGGCATTGCCAGGGCGCAAGTCAGTACCAGGACTTTGGTCGCACCGACCACTCGCAACAGATTCATTCTGCCGTGCCCTCCGGACCATCCTTAACAAATCGTTAAAGCCATCCTGGGCCAGTTGCGGGCAAATGTCACGGATTTGCTTATGTTTTTTGCGCTTATCGTTAATTCGCTCCCATGTCTCAGCAGGGCTCAAAAATGCCGTTTTTTGTCTAATCGATTTTATTTATTTTGCACCGCAAGGATACTTGTCGTTATGCCCTGGGGTGATTAAAGGTCCGAATGACTGAATTGCGCACAATCGTGTGCGATACCGGACTAAAGCGATCAAGTTTTTGGCCGCGGCAATCCGATCACACCGTGAGGTTCCGATGACGAATGTCACAAGAAGCCGGCCGCTCTCGCCGCATCTTCAAATCTACAAACCCATCCCGACCATGGTGATGTCGATCGTGCATCGCATTACCGGCGGCGCCCTTTATTTCGGCACGATCCTCGTGGCCTGGTGGCTGATCGCCGCCGCCTCGGGTGCCGCCTATTATGATTGGGTCAGCTGGCTGTTCGGCACCTGGATCGGCAAGCTCGTCCTCTTCGGCTACACCTGGGCCCTCGTCCATCACATGCTCGGCGGCATCCGCCATTTCGTCTGGGATCTCGGCTACGGCTACGAGAAGCATTTCGCGACGAAGATGGCCAAGGCGACGATCATCGGATCGGTTTCTCTGACACTGCTGATCTGGGTGATCGGCTATCTGGTTCGGTACTGAGGGAATACGACATGGATATGCGCACACCTCTCGCCAAGGTCCGCGGCCTCGGCTCCGCCAAGGAGGGGACCGATCATTTCTGGCGCCAGCGTCTGACGGCTGTCTCCAATATTCCGCTGCTGATTTTCTTCGCCTTCTTCGTGGCCCGCTATGCGGGCGCTCCCCATGCGGAGGTCGTCGCGGCGCTCTCCAATCCGTTCGTCGCGGTGATCATGGCTCTCGTGCTCCTTTCCGCTCTCACACACATGAGGCTCGGCATGCAGGTGATCATCGAAGACTACGTGCATGCGGAAGGCATCAAGATCGCTCTTCTCATGCTCAACACATTTTTCGCGATCGCGGTCGGCGGGCTCTGTCTTTTCGCCATCCTGAAGATCGCTTTTGCAGGGTAATTTCGCCATGGCATCGATCAGTTCACCCGCTGCAAACGGCAGGGCTTACCAATGTGTCGACCACGCCTTCGACGTGGTCGTTGTCGGCGCCGGCGGTGCGGGCCTGCGCGCGACCCTCGGCATGGCCGAACAGGGGCTGAAGACGGCCTGCATTACCAAGGTCTTCCCGACGCGCTCGCACACCGTTGCGGCCCAGGGCGGCATCGCTGCTTCGCTGCAGAACATGACGCCCGACAGCTGGCAGTGGCATCTCTACGACACGGTCAAGGGGTCTGACTGGCTCGGCGACGTCGACGCCATGCAGTATCTCACCATGGAAGCGCCGAAGGCAGTCTATGAGCTCGAGCATTACGGCGTGCCCTTCTCGCGCAACGAGGAAGGCAAGATCTACCAGCGCCCATTCGGCGGCCACATGCAGAATTACGGCGAAGGCCCGCCGGTGCAGCGCACCTGCGCGGTTGCCGACCGCACCGGCCATGCGATCCTGCACACGCTCTACGGTCAGTCGCTCAGGAACAACGCCGAGTTCTTCATCGAATATTTCGCCATCGACCTGATCATGTCGGACGACGGCCGCTGCACCGGCGTTATCGCCTGGAACCTCGATGACGGCACGATCCACCGCTTCTCGGCGAAGATGGTGGTGCTGGCGACCGGCGGTTATGGCCGCGCCTATTTCTCGGCGACCTCGGCGCACACCTGCACCGGCGACGGCGGCGGCATGATTGCGCGCGCCGGCCTGCCGCTCCAGGACATGGAGTTCGTGCAGTTCCATCCGACCGGCATCTACGGCTCCGGCTGTCTGATCACCGAGGGTGCGCGCGGCGAAGGCGGCTATCTCGTCAATTCGGAAGGCGAGCGCTTCATGGACCGTTATGCCCCGTCCGCCAAGGATCTTGCCTCGCGCGACGTCGTCTCGCGCTGCATGACGCTGGAAATCCGGGAAGGCCGCGGCGTCGGCAAGAACAAGGACCACATCTTCCTGCACCTCGACCATCTCGATCCGGCCGTCCTGCACGAGCGCCTTCCGGGCATTTCCGAGAGCGCGAAGATCTTCGCCGGCGTCGACGTCACCCGCGAGCCGATCCCGGTTCTGCCGACCGTCCACTACAACATGGGCGGCATTCCGACCAACTATTGGGGCGAGGTCCTGAATGCCGACGGCGAGAACCCCGAGCGCATCGCGCCCGGCCTGATGGCAGTCGGCGAAGCGGGCTGCGCCTCGGTTCACGGCGCCAACCGGCTTGGCTCCAACTCGCTGATCGACCTCGTCGTCTTCGGTCGCGCCGCGGCAATCCGCGCCGGCCAGATCATCGACCGCAACGAATCGATTCCGGCGCTCAACACGGCTGCCTGCGACCGCATCGTCGAGCGCTTTGACCGCCTGCGCCATGCCAATGGCAGGACGCCGACGGCGGTGCTGCGCGAGAAGATGCAGCGCGCCATGCAGGAAGACGCCGCCGTCTTCCGCACGCAGGAATCCCTCGAATCCGGCTGCCGCCGCCTGTCGGAAATCTGGAAGGAGCTTTCCGACGTCAAGGTCACCGACCGCTCAATGATCTGGAACTCCGACCTTGTCGAAACGCTGGAGCTGGAAAATCTGATGGCCAATGCCATCACGACCATCTACGGCGCCGAGGCGCGCAAGGAGAGCCGCGGGTCGCATGCGCGCGAGGATTATACCGAAGGTCCGTTCGGGGGGCGCGACGACGACAACTGGCGCAAGCATACGCTTGCCTGGGTCAACGCGGCCGGCGATGTCCGGCTCGACTATCGCCCGGTTCACACCGACCTGATCGCCGAGGGCATCGATCCCAAGAAGATCGCCCCGAAGGCGCGCGTGTACTGATCTCGAGGACTAAGGCACATGGTTGAACTCGCTCTCCCCAAGAACTCGCAGATCACCGAAGGCAAGGTCTGGCCGAAACCGGTCGGCGCGACGAACCTGCGCGAATACCGCGTCTATCGCTGGAATCCGGACGACGGCAAGAATCCGCGCGTCGACACCTACTACATCGACATCGACGACTGCGGTCCGATGGTGCTCGACGGACTGCTCTACATCAAGAACAAGATCGATCCGACGCTGACGCTTCGCCGCTCCTGTCGCGAGGGCATTTGCGGCTCCTGCGCGATGAACATCGACGGCACCAACACGCTCGCCTGCACCAAGGGCATGGACGAGATCAAGGGCACGGTGAAGATCTATCCGTTGCCGCACATGCCGGTGGTCAAGGATCTGGTGCCGGATCTCACTAATTTCTATGCCCAGCACCGCTCGATCGAACCCTGGCTGAAGACGGTTTCGCCGACGCCGGCCAAGGAATGGAAGCAGAGCCATGAGGACCGGCAGAAGCTCGACGGCCTCTACGAGTGCATCCTTTGCGCCTGCTGCTCGACCTCCTGTCCGAGCTATTGGTGGAACGGCGACCGCTATCTCGGCCCGGCCGTTCTCCTGCAGGCCTACCGCTGGCTGATCGATAGCCGCGACGAGGCGACCGGCGAGCGGCTCGACAACCTCGAGGATCCGTTCCGGCTCTACCGCTGCCACACGATCATGAACTGCGCCCAGGCCTGTCCGAAGGGGCTCAACCCGGCCAAGGCGATCGGCGAGATCAAGAAAATGCTGGTCGAGCGCAGGGTCTGATTCCCGGCAACTTTTTCGGCATTGACGGCGAGCTTTCTGGGCCCGCCATCAGATCACGATGATTTTGGGTCGATTCGACCCAAAATCATAAACGTGATCGACTCTAGCGCATCGGCCCGAAAATCGGACCCGATTTTCGGAAAGCACGATGCGTGGAATCAAAGAGTTACAGCGTCCTTTGTGCGTCCTAAAGGACGCACGGCGCTGTAATAAGTTAGAGCGGGGTTGCGGGCGGAAAACCGCGCACACTTTTCCTCATCCCGCTCGGGCGTATTTCACGAACTTCACGGCCCCGTGTCGGCATTTGATTTTGAAACTTTCGGCGGTCCTCATAGCTTTATACTGGGGATCGGAGATCGCGATGAATCGTTTGCTGTTTGCACTTGCCGCTGCGTGCTTGCTGTCATTGCCGGCGCGGGCGGCCGAGCCGCAGTTTGCGCTGTTTGCCGGCGGCTGTTTCTGGTGCGTCGAGACCGATTTCGACGGCGTGCCCGGCGTGCTGGAGACGATCTCGGGGTACGCCGGCGGCAAGAGTGCCAATCCGACCTATGAGAACTATGTGAAGGGCGGCCATCGCGAAGTCGTCCGCATCAAATTCGATCCGGACCGCGTTTCCTATTCGACGCTTGTCTCGGTGCTGTTCCACACGACCGACCCA
Organism: Sinorhizobium terangae; assembly: GCF_029714365.1. Taxonomy (NCBI): domain Bacteria; kingdom Pseudomonadati; phylum Pseudomonadota; class Alphaproteobacteria; order Hyphomicrobiales; family Rhizobiaceae; genus Sinorhizobium; species Sinorhizobium terangae. The sequence goes on along the minus strand of NZ_CP121659.1, from coordinate 3,288,054 downwards.
ACGGATGCCGGCGGTCAGTTCTGTGATCGCGGCTTTGCCTACACGACCGCGATCTACGCGCTCGACGAGCGGCAGGCGATGGACGCCAAGGCCGGAAAGATCAAGGCTGAGGCCGAACTCGGGAAGCCGATCGTGACACCGGTCGAGCGGGCCGCAAAATTCTGGCGGGCCGAGGACTATCATCAGAACTTCGGCGCACGAAACCCGATTCGCTACTGGTACTACCGAAACGGCTGCGGCAGGAACCGGACGGTCGAGTCGCTCTGGGGCGACCGTGCCTATGCGGGTGTCAATCATTGATTGCATTTGCGCCGCCCGGCCATGCCGTGTTTTCAGCATCGGCGGGTGTGGCGCGCACCCGTTCGACGCGGCGTTTCAATCGTGCAACAGGCACTGCTGAAATGCCTTCCCTTGATTTGTCAGGTGGATTTGCTGTAGTTCGGCCATTATTATCGCGTTGCATCATGGTTCGACGAAGATATCGGGGGTAAGAGACATGCGGGTTTTTCATGCGGCGGCGGGGCTGGCGGTTGTGCTTGCGCTGACCGGATGCCAGCGGACATCTATGGGTGGTTTCGGTTCTCAGGATGTTTCACCTGCTCCGCTGCAGGCTCAGCCCGTTCCGACGGTTTCGTCGAGCCAACTTCCGGATCCGACGACGAACACTTCCCAGTTCCCGGCGGCACCCACCGCCGGCGCAGCCGTACCCGGCGGCGCGCCGGCCGGCACGCAAGTTGCGGCCAATCCCAACGCGCTTGACGTGACGAAGGAATCGATGGTCGGCAATTGGCGCGTGTCGAGCGCCGGCAGCTCCTGCGACATGTTCCTGACGCTGACGAACCTCGGCAGCGGATCGCGCGGCGGCACGCGCGGCTGCGCCGGCGAACTGACGACGATGGGCTCCTGGGAAGTCGCTGGCAAGCAGGTGGTGCTGAAGGACCGCGGCGGCAATCCGATCGCCCGCCTCTACAAGACCGCGGACGCGCGCTTCGACGGTTCGACCAACAGCGGACAGCCGGTCAGCCTCAGTCGCTGATCGCCACCAACGCCGGCGCGCCCAGCCAGATGCGACGCGGGACGAGGACGTGTGAGCAGCCTTGCCCGTCCCGCGCCTCTCACCGAAATTCTCCTTGCTCACCTTGGGTGCCGCGTGCTCAACCCAGACGACAGCATTCTTCACAAGCTTGAAACGCTCGTTGCCACCGGCGAACGGCAGCGCGATCCGGCGCAAATCGCCATCGCGCGGCGGCTCGACCACCTGACCGCGGAGCTGCTTGCCAGCAGGCCGTCGCGCAAGTCCAACGCGCTCGGCTGGCTCTTTGCCTCGCGCAAGAAGGAGCAAGCTCCAGTCCGGGGCCTCTATATTCACGGCGGCGTCGGTCGCGGCAAGACGATGCTGATGGACATGTTCTTCGACGCCGTGCCGATCCAGCGCAAGCGCCGGGCGCATTTCCACGAGTTCATGGCGGATGTGCACGAGCGCATCTACAAGCATCGGCAGAAACTCAAGAACGGCGAGACGAAACAGGCCGACCCTATCCCGCCGGTGGCCTCCGAGCTTTTCGGCGAGGCGCGGCTGCTGTGCTTCGACGAATTCTCGGTCACCGACATTGCGGATGCGATGATTCTGGCGCGCCTCTTCGGCGAACTCTTCGCCAAGGGATGCGTTCTCGTCGCGACCTCAAATGTCGAGCCGAGCGATCTTTATCGCGACGGTCTCAATCGGGGACTCTTCCTCCCGTTCATCGACCTGCTGAAGGCGAACACGGAGATCATTTCGCTCGACACAGAGACGGATTACCGCCTGCAGAAGACCGACGGAAACCCGGTCTGGCTTTCACCGCTCGGCCCGGAGGCGGAAGCGGCGATGGCGCGCGCCTGGTATGTCGAGACCGGCGGGGCACCGGAGGCACCGGCAGAGATCAGCCGCAAGGGGCGCAAGATCCACGTGCCGTCGGCGTCCGGCCGAAGCGCCCGGTTTGCTTTCGCCGACCTTTGCGCGCAGCCACTCGGTGCCGCCGACTATCTCGCCATTCTGACGCAATACAGCACCATCTTCCTCGACCACGTCCCGCATCTGGGGCCGCATCTGCGCAACGAAACCAAGCGATTCATCATCCTCGTCGATGCGCTCTATGACCAGGGTGCCCGACTGTTCGCCTCTGCCGCAGCCGAGCCGCACCAGCTTCTGACTGCGAAAAAGGGAACCGAGGGCTTCGAGTTCGATCGCACCGTTTCGCGCCTGATCGAGATGCAGAGCGAGGAATATGCGGCGCAGCATCCGGCAAGAACGGCCGCTCGATGACGCAATGATGACACGCAATCTTACGTTTACGTAAGAATTTTGTCATCTAACCGATTGAATTTGCTCTGTCGAAAAGTATGCGTTGATATTTTACCATTTGCCGTTTAAGGGCTTTCCCGAAGGTTTGGCGTTTGCCGCGTTTCAGGCCTCGATCATTTTGGGATCACAAAGGAAGCACTTTCATGGCGCGCAACAAGATCGCACTTATCGGCTCAGGGATGATTGGTGGCACGCTGGCGCATCTCGCCGGCCTGAAGGAACTGGGCGATATCGTCCTGTTCGACATTGCCGACGGCATTCCTCAGGGCAAGGGCCTCGATATCGCACAGTCGTCCCCGGTCGAAGGTTTCGATGCCTCGCTCACCGGCGCGAGCGACTATTCTGCCATCGAAGGTGCGGACGTCTGCATCGTGACCGCCGGCGTGCCGCGCAAGCCGGGCATGAGCCGCGATGACCTGCTCGGCATCAACCTGAAAGTGATGGAGCAGGTCGGCGCCGGCATCAAGAAATATGCCCCGAACGCATTCGTCATCTGCATCACCAACCCGCTCGACGCCATGGTTTGGGCGCTGCAGAAATTCTCCGGCCTGCCGAAGAACAAGGTCGTCGGCATGGCCGGCGTGCTCGACTCGGCCCGCTTCCGCCTGTTCCTCAGCCAGGAATTCAACGTGTCCGTCCAGGATGTCACGGCTTTCGTGCTCGGCGGCCACGGCGACACGATGGTGCCGCTCGCCCGCTATTCGACCGTTGCCGGCATCCCGCTGACCGATCTCGTCCAGATGGGCTGGGTCAAGAAGGAGCGCCTCGAGGAAATCATCCAGCGCACCCGTGACGGCGGCGCCGAAATCGTCGGCCTCTTGAAGACCGGCTCGGCCTATTATGCGCCGGCCGCTTCCGCGATCGAGATGGCGGAAGCCTATCTCAAGGACAAGAAGCGCGTGCTTCCCTGTGCGGCCCATCTTTCCGGCCAGTACGGCGTCAAGGACATGTATGTCGGCGTGCCGACGATCATCGGCGCCGGCGGTGTCGAGCGCATCATCGAGATCGACCTCAACAAGAGCGAGAAGGAAGCCTTCGACAAGTCGGTGGCGGCGGTCGCGGGCCTTTGCGAGGCCTGCATCAACATTGCACCCAGCCTGAAGTAACCGCCATCCGGCCAATCAGACAGGAAAAAACCCCATGAACATTCATGAATATCAGGCCAAGGCTCTCTTGAAGAGCTACGGCGCTCCGGTCGCCGAAGGCGTCGCGATCTTCTCCGCCGACGAAGCGGAGGCGGCCGCGAAGAAGCTGCCGGGACCGCTCTACGTGGTGAAGAGCCAGATCCACGCCGGCGGCCGCGGCAAGGGCAAGTTCAAGGAACTCGGCCCCGACGCCAAGGGCGGCGTGCGCCTTGCGAAGTCCGTCGACGAGGTCGTCACCAACGCCAAGGAGATGCTCGGCAACACGCTGGTGACCAAGCAGACGGGTCCGTCCGGCAAGCAGGTCAACCGTCTCTACATCGAGGACGGCGCCGACATCGATCGCGAACTCTATCTCTCGATCCTCGTCGACCGCTCGGTCGGCCAGGTTGCCTTCGTCGTTTCGACCGAGGGCGGCATGGACATCGAGGCGGTTGCCGAGCATACGCCGGAGAAGATCGTCACTGTCGCGATCGACCCGGACAAGGGCGTCACCCCGGAAAACCTGAAGACGCTCGCCGACGCGCTGAAGCTCGAAGGCGAGGCGCGGGCCGATGCCGAAAAGCTCTTCCCGATCCTCTACAAGGCGTTCGTCGAGAAGGACATGAGCCTGCTCGAGGTCAACCCGCTGATCGTCATGAAGAACGGCCGCATGCGCGTGCTGGACGCCAAGGTCTCCTTCGACGGCAATGCGCTCTTCCGCCACGAAGACGTCGTCGCGCTGCGCGATACGACCGAAGAGGACGAGAAGGAAATCGAAGCTTCCAAGCACGACCTTGCCTATGTCGCGCTCGACGGCAACATCGGCTGCATGGTTAACGGCGCCGGTCTCGCCATGGCGACCATGGACATCATCAAGCTCTATGGCGCCGAACCGGCCAACTTCCTCGACGTCGGTGGCGGCGCTTCGAAGGAGAAGGTCACGCACGCCTTCAAGATCATCACTGCCGATCCGGCCGTGAAGGGCATTCTCGTCAACATTTTCGGCGGCATCATGAAGTGCGACGTCATCGCTGAAGGCGTGCTCGCCGCCGTCAAGGAAGTGGGTCTCAAGGTGCCGCTCGTCGTCCGCCTCGAAGGCACGAATGTCGAGCTTGGCAAGAAGATCATCAATGAATCGGGCCTCAACGTCATCTCCGCCGATGATCTGGACGATGCCGCCCAGAAGATCGTTGCAGCCGTGAAGGGAGCCTGAGGCCGATGTCCATCCTGATCAACAAAGACACCAAGGTCCTCGTTCAGGGCCTGACCGGCAAGACCGGCACCTTCCACACCGAACAGGCGCTCGCCTATCACGGCACGAAGATGGTCGGCGGTATCCACCCGAAGAAGGGTGGCGAGACCTGGACCGGCGCCAAGGGCGAACAGCTCCCGATCTTCGCGTCCGTTGCCGAAGGCCGTGAGGCGACCGGCGCCAATGCGTCGGTGATCTATGTTCCGCCGGCAGGGGCTGCGGCTGCGATCATCGAGGCGATCGACGCGGAAATTCCGCTGATCGTCTGCATCACCGAAGGCATCCCGGTCGCCGACATGGTCAAGGTCAAGGCGCGTCTGGAAAAGTCCTCCTCGCGTCTCATCGGCCCCAACTGCCCGGGTGTGCTCACCCCGAACGAATGCAAGATCGGCATCATGCCCGGTAACATCTTCCGCAAGGGCTCGGTCGGTGTGCTGTCGCGTTCGGGAACGCTGACCTATGAGGCCGTCTTCCAGACCACCAACGAAGGCCTCGGCCAGACAACGGCGGTCGGCATCGGCGGCGACCCGGTCAAGGGTACCGAGTTCATCGACGTGCTGGAAATGTTCCTCGCCGACGACGAAACCAAGTCGATCATCATGATCGGTGAGATCGGCGGTTCGGCCGAAGAGGACGCGGCGCAGTTCCTCAAGGACGAAGCCAAGCGCGGCCGCAAGAAGCCGATGGTCGGCTTCATCGCCGGCCGTACGGCCCCTCCCGGCCGCACCATGGGCCATGCCGGCGCGGTCATCTCCGGTGGCAAGGGCGGCGCGGAAGACAAGATTGCGGCCATGGAATCGGCCGGTATTCGCGTCTCGCCGTCGCCGGCACGCCTCGGCAAGACACTGGTCGAAGTCCTGAAGGGCTGACATTCCGATAGCGAGGCTTGGGGCTGGTGTCTTCCGCCGGCCCCAAGCCGGACCCAATTAATGACGCAAGCTTGGTGCACTAAAAAGCGCCGAATAAACATGAACGACCGGGAAGACCCGGCATCCCAACTTCAGTCAGGAGGCGAACCAGGGGTTCGCGAAAGACCATGACAAGGCAAGAGGCCAACGAGCAATTCCAGCTCACATCGTTTCTGGATGGCGCCAATGCTGCTTATATCGAGCAGCTCTATGCGCGTTACGAAGCGGATCCGTCCTCCGTTTCGTCCGAATGGCAATCCTTCTTCAAGGCGCTCGCCGACCGGCCGGAAGACGTTGTGAAGGCCGCCAAGGGCGCCTCCTGGAAGAAAAGCAACTGGCCGATCGCCGCAAACGGCGAACTCGTGTCGGCGCTCGACGGCGACTGGGGCGTCGTTGAGAAGGTCATCGAAAAGAAGGTCAAGGCCAAGGCCGAGGAAGCAGCCGCCGTCGCCGGTGTCCCCGTGAGCGAAGCGGAGGTCCATCAGTCGACGCGCGACTCGGTCCGCGCCATCATGATGATCCGCGCCTACCGCATGCGTGGCCACCTGCATGCCAAGCTCGACCCGCTCGGACTTGCCGACCCGGTCGAGGACTATGACGAACTCTCGCCGAAGACCTATGGCTTCGAAGAGAAGGATTACGACCGCAAGATCTTCATCGACAACGTTCTCGGCCTCGAATACGCGACCGTGCGCGAAATGGTCGAAATCCTCGAGCGGACCTATTGCTCGACGATCGGCGTCGAGTTCATGCATATGTCCAACCCGGAAGAGAAGGCCTGGATCCAGGAGCGGATCGAGGGACCGGACAAGGGCGTCGAATTCACGCCCGAGGGCAAGCGGGCGATCCTGCAGAAGCTCATCGAAGCCGAGGGCTTCGAGCAGTTCATCGACGTCAAGTACAAGGGCACCAAGCGCTTCGGCCTTGACGGCGGCGAATCGCTGATCCCGGCGCTCGAACAGATCATCAAGCGCGGCGGCCAGCTCGGCCTCAAGGAGATCGTCCTCGGCATGGCCCACCGCGGCCGACTGAACGTTCTCTCCCAGGTCATGGCGAAGCCGCATCGCGCCATCTTCCACGAATTCAAGGGCGGCTCCTACGCACCGGACGACGTCGAAGGCTCCGGCGACGTGAAATACCATCTCGGCGCCTCGTCCGATCGGGAATTCGACGGCAACAAGGTGCACCTGTCGTTGACCGCGAACCCGTCGCATCTCGAAATCGTCAACCCGGTCGTCATGGGCAAGGCGCGCGCCAAGCAGGACCAGATCGCGACCGTGTTCGAAGGCGACATCATTCCGCTGCGCGAACGCGTCAAGGTCATGCCGATGCTGCTCCATGGCGACGCGGCCTTTGCCGGCCAGGGCGTCATCGCAGAAATCCTCGGCCTCTCCGGCCTGCGCGGCCACCGCGTTGCCGGTACCGTGCACTTCATCATCAACAACCAGATCGGCTTCACCACGAACCCGGCCTTCTCACGCTCCTCGCCTTATCCGTCAGACGTGGCGAAGATGATCGAAGCGCCGATCTTCCACGTGAACGGCGATGATCCGGAAGCCGTCGTCTACGCGGCCAAGGTCGCGACCGAGTTCCGGATGAAGTTCCACAAGCCGGTCGTCGTCGACATGTTCTGCTACCGCCGCTTCGGCCACAACGAGGGCGACGAGCCGGCGTTCACGCAGCCGAAGATGTACAAGGCCATCCGCGCCCACAAGACGGTCGTCCAGCTCTATTCCGAACGGCTGATCGCCGAAGGTCTGATGACCGAGGGCGAGGCCGAGAAGATGAAGGCGGACTGGCGCGCTCATCTCGAGCAGGAGTTCGAGATAGGCCAGTCCTACAAGCCGAACAAGGCCGACTGGCTCGACGGCGTCTGGTCGGGCCTGCGCACGGCCGACAACCAGGATGAGCAGCGCCGCGGCAAGACCTCGGTGCCGATGAAGCAACTGAAGGAAGTCGGCCGTAAGATCTCGGAGATCCCGGCCGGCTTCAACGCCCACCGCACGATCCAGCGCTTCATGGAAAACCGCGCCAGCATGGTGCAGACCGGTGAGGGGATCGACTGGGCAATGGCGGAAGCGCTCGCCTTCGGCACGCTTGTCACCGAGGGCACGAAGATCCGCCTCTCCGGCCAGGACTGCGAGCGCGGCACGTTCTCGCAACGCCACTCGGTTCTTTATGATCAGCAGACGGAAGAGCGCTACATTCCGCTCGCCAACCTGTCGCCGACCCAGGCGCGCTACGAGGTCATCAACTCGATGCTCTCGGAAGAGGCGGTGCTCGGCTTCGAATACGGCTATTCGCTTGCGCGCCCGAATGCGCTGACGCTGTGGGAAGCCCAGTTCGGCGACTTCGCCAACGGCGCTCAGGTGGTATTCGACCAGTTCATCTCGTCGGGCGAGCGCAAGTGGCTGCGCATGTCCGGTCTCGTCTGCCTGCTGCCGCACGGCTATGAAGGCCAGGGGCCGGAGCACTCCTCCGCACGCCTCGAACGCTTCCTGCAGCTCTGCGCGGAAGACAACATGCAGGTCGCCAACGTCACCACGCCGGCGAACTACTTCCACATCCTGCGCCGCCAGGTGAAGCGCGACTTCCGCAAGCCGCTGATCCTGATGACGCCGAAGTCGCTTCTGCGCCATAAGCGGGCGGTCTCCAGCCTTTCCGAAATGGCGGGCGAGAGCTCCTTCCACCGGCTGCTCTGGGACGATGCGGAAGTCATCAAGGACGGCCCGATCAAGCTACAGAAGGATTCGAAAATCCGCCGCGTCGTGCTCTGCACCGGCAAGGTCTATTACGACCTGCTCGAGGAACGCGAGAAGCGCGGCATCGACGACATCTACCTGCTGCGCGTCGAGCAGCTCTATCCGTTCCCGGCCAAGGCGCTGATCAACGAGCTCAGCCGCTTCCGCAATGCGGAGATGGTCTGGTGCCAGGAAGAACCGAAGAACATGGGCGCCTGGTCGTTCATCGATCCCTATCTCGAATGGGTGCTCGCCCATATCGATGCCAAGTATCAGCGGGTGCGCTACACCGGCCGTCCGGCCGCCGCTTCGCCGGCAACCGGCCTGATGTCGAAGCACCTGGCGCAGCTTGCCGCCTTCCTCGAGGACGCGCTGGGGGGCTGATCGGCTCCCCACGGTCTGCCAATCGCTGGAGCACTTCCAGGAAAAGTGCATAGCGGTTTTCCGTCCGGAAGTGCGTAACTCAAAGAGCTAGAAACAGATATCTGATCAACGGAACAAAAATCATGGCAACAGAAATCCGCGTTCCCACTCTTGGCGAATCCGTCAGCGAAGCGACCGTCGGCACCTGGTTCAAGAAGGTCGGCGATGCGATCAAGGCCGACGAACCGATCCTCGAGCTCGAGACCGACAAGGTAACGATCGAAGTTCCGGCACCGGCGGCCGGCACGCTCTCCGAAATCGTGGCGCAGGCGGGCGAGACCGTCGGCCTCGGTGCGCTGCTCGGCCAGATCGCCGAAGGCGCCGGTGCTGCGGCCGCAGCTCCGGCTCCGGCGGAGAAAAAGCCTGAACCCGCTGCTGTCGCTCCGGCTCCGCAGCCGGCCGCTCCCGCGCCGGCCCAGCAGGCGCCGACGTCGATGCCGCCGGCTCCGGCTGCCGCCAAGCTCATCGCGGAAAACAACCTCGCCGCCGAGCAGATCGACGGTACTGGCAAGCGTGGCCAGGTGCTGAAGGGTGACGTGATCGCTGCCCTTGCTAAGGGCGTTTCCGCTCCCGCGGCCGAACCGGCGAAGGTTCAGGCGCGTGCGCCGGCGCCGGCCGAGGATGCCCTTCGGGAAGAACGGGTCAAGATGACGCGACTGCGTCAGACGATCGCCAAGCGCCTCAAGGACGCGCAGAATACCGCCGCCATGCTCACCACCTACAACGAGGTGGACATGAGCGCGGTGATGAGCCTCCGCAACAAGTACAAGGACATCTTCGAGAAGAAGCACGGCGTCAAGCTTGGCTTCATGGGCTTCTTCACCAAGGCCGTCACCCATGCGCTGAAGGAGCTCCCGGCAGTCAACGCCGAAATCGACGGCACCGACATCATCTACAAGAACTTCTGCCACATCGGCGTCGCCGTCGGCACCGACAAGGGCCTCGTCGTGCCGATCGTGCGCGATGCCGACCAGATGTCGATCGCCGAGATCGAGAAGGAAATCGGTCGCCTCGGCAAGGCTGCCCGCGATGGCGTGCTGTCGATGGCCGACATGCAGGGCGGCACCTTCACCATCTCGAACGGCGGTGTCTATGGCTCGCTGATGTCTTCGCCGATCCTCAACGCGCCGCAGTCCGGCATCCTCGGCATGCACAAGATCCAGGACCGCCCGGTTGCGATCGGCGGACAGGTCGTCATCCGTCCGATGATGTATCTGGCGCTTTCCTACGATCACCGCATCGTCGACGGCAAGGAAGCGGTCACCTTCCTGGTGCGCGTCAAGGAAAGCCTGGAAGATCCGGAGCGGCTGGTGCTCGATCTCTAAGACAGGCGGGGGCGCGACAAGCAGCCCCCCCTTCTTCTTCCGGGTGCGCGGATGTCGCTGGAATTGACCTACCTGCTCGCCAGCGCGGTGCTGGCTTTCATCTACATGCTGGCGCAGGCTGGTGCCTATCGCTTGCAGCACGGCGTCATCGACCAGGATCCCAATCGCGATCGGGAAGAACGGCCGAACATGCTGACGGCGCGCGCCGGCCGCGCGCTTCGCAACTTTCATGAGACCTACCCGATCTTCATCGTGCTGGTGGTCGTGGTAGAGTTCACCGGGCGCAATGGACTGCTGACGCAGTGGGGCGCCGCAATCTGGTTCTGGGCGCGCGCCTCCTATCTGCCGGTCTATGTCGGCGGGCTCGGGCGCATTCGCTCGGCGATCTGGGCTGTATCGGCAGTGGGGCTGGCGCTGATCCTTGCGGGCATTCTCATCTAGACGGAGGAGAAAAGCATGGCATTCGAACCGAACGTTCCCCCGATCCAGGCGCATATCTGCGTAAAGGACGGCCTTGCCGCCATCGCCTTTTACGAAAAGGCGTTCGGCGCGGTAAACACGTTTCACCAGATGGCCGAGGACGGCAAGCGCGTCATGCACGCCAATCTCGCCCTCTTCGGCGGCGAGATCATGCTGCATGACGAGTTTCCGGAATTCGGCATGAGCATCAGCTCGCCCAAGACGGCGGGCGGCGCCAGCGTCGCGATCAATATCAACCTTCCGAAGGCGGAAGATGTCGATCAGGCCTATGCCAGGGCGATTGCCGCCGGGGCATCGACAGTGATGGAACCGCAGGATACGCTCTGGCAAGCACGCTATGCGCGCATCCAGGATCCCTTCGGCCACATCTGGGCCCTCAACGCACCGGTCGCAAAGTCATGAGCCACTATCTGATCGAACTCGCATCGCTGATGGCGATCTTCTCGTTCGCCATCATCTCGCCCGGTGCCGATCTCGCCATGGTGATGCGGCAGTCGCTGGTGCATGGGCGCCGCCAGGCCATCATCACGTCCTTCGGCATCGGCACATCGCTGATGTTCCACGTGACCTATACGATTCTCGGCCTGGGGTTGATCATTTCCCAGTCGATCTATCTCTTCAACATCGTCAAGTGGTGCGGCGTCGCCTACCTCGTCTATATCGGCATCAAGGCGCTCCGCGCCGGCCAGACGGAGATCGCGGTCGATGCCGGAGAGGGCAGGGCAGGCAGCGAGCAGTCGCCGGCGAAGGCCTTTGGCCTCGGCTTCGCCGCCAATGCGCTCAACCCGAAGGCGGTGTTCTTCTTCCTGTCGATCTTCTCGACGGTCGTGAACGCCCATACGCCGATGATGGTCAAGTTCGGCTATGGCCTCGTGATGGCGAGTTGCCTGATCCTCTGGTTCGTCGGTGTCAGCCTGTTCATGACGACACCGCGCATGCGGGCCGCCTTCACCCGGGCGAGCAAGTGGATCGACCGGGCAAGCGGCGTGGTCTTCATCGGGCTCGGGTTGAAACTCGCGACGGAGAAGGCCGCCTGACGATGAAGGGCCGGAACGCTCTCCTCGCTTCGCTCGCGACCATCCTGGCCGCCGCACCCGCCCTTGCGGACCAGTGTGCCCAGGCGCATGCGATCTATGCCGACCCTGCCGGCACCTACGAGTTGCGGTTCGAGCCGGTCGGCTCGGAAAGTGCCGTCACCAGCAATCACTTCAAGGTCAAGATCGGCAACACCCGCCTGTCGCTCGATGGCGTCGTGATGCAGTCCGGCGAGCCGCTGCGCGCGAACGGGATCGTCATGCATGACTGCCCGACGGGCGACGTCACCGGCGCGGAGCTTGAGGCCTGCACCGTCTGGGAGGGTGTGATCTACACGGTCGACAAGGCCGGCCGCATCGGCCTGCTTCTGGCGGAGGATGCCCCGGCGGCCGAGCAGCTCCTGCTTCCCGGTTTCGGTCCATCGCTGCGCACTTCGAGCGCATGGGGCGAGGGCAAGGCGAACGCCGACAGCTCCGACGTCTTCGAGTTCAAAGGATGTGCTGCATGAGTGGCGAGCGTGTTCTTCTCGTCACGGGGGGCAGCCGCGGGATCGGTGCTGCCGTCTGCATCGCAGCGGCAAGCGAAGGCTGGCGCGTCGCCGTGAACTATGCATCCAATCGGCAGGCGGCGGATGAGGTGGTGCGAGCGGTCGAGGCAGCGGGCAGTGCCGCAATCGCCATCGAGGGAGACGTCGGTTCCGAAGCCGGCGTGAAGGCGATCTTCGCCGCGGTCGACGCAGCCTTTGGTAGGCTCGACGGCCTCGTCAACAATGCCGGCATCGTCGGCCCGCCACAACGCATCGACGAGATTTCGCCGGAACGACTGGACCGCATGTTCCGTGTCAACGTGACCGGTTCGATCCGCTGTGCGGCCGAAGCGGTGCTCAGGATGTCGACGCGCCACGGCGGGCGGGGCGGTTCGATCGTCAACCTGTCCTCCATCGCGGCTGTGCTCGGCGCGCCGGGGCAATATGTCGACTATGCCGCCGCAAAGGGTGCGATCGACACCTTCACCGTCGGCTTGGCGCGTGAAGTGGCGGCCGAGGGCATTCGCGTGAACGCGGTGCGCCCCGGCATCATCGACACGGACATTCACGCATCCGGCGGACTGCCGGACCGCGCCCGCGACATGGCGCCCTCGATCCCTGCGCAACGCCCCGGCACGACCGGCGAGGTTGCCGATGCAATTCTCTATCTCCTGTCGGATAAGGCGACCTATGTGACGGGAGCAATTCTCAACGTCAGCGGCGGCCGGTAGCCGCCCTGAAACAAGGATTATCAAATGGCTTATGATCTCATCGTTATCGGAAGCGGACCCGGCGGCTATGTCTGCGCCATCAAGGCGGCGCAGCTGGGCATGAAGGTTGCCGTGGTCGAAAAGCGCAGCACCTATGGCGGCACCTGCCTCAACGTCGGCTGCATCCCCTCCAAGGCGCTGCTGCATGCTTCCGAGATGTTCCATCACGCACAGCACGGTCTCGACGCGCTGGGCGTGGAGGTCGCAAGCCCGAAGCTCAATCTCGAAAAGATGATGGCCCACAAGGACGCGACCGTTAAGTCGAATGTCGACGGCGTTGCCTTTCTCTTCAAGAAGAACAAGATCGACGGCTTCCAGGGCCTGGGCAAGGTTCTGGGCCAAGGCAAGGTTTCCGTCACCAACGACAAGGGCGAGGAACAGGTCCTCGAAGCGAAGAACATCGTCATCGCCACCGGATCCGACGTCGCCGGCATTCCGGGCGTCGAGTTCGAGTTCGATGAGAAGGTCATCATTTCGTCGGACGGCGCGCTCAAACTGGAAAAGGTTCCTGAGAGCATGATCGTCGTCGGCGGCGGCGTCATCGGCCTCGAGCTCGGCTCGGTCTGGGCGCGTCTCGGCGCCAAGGTGACCGTGGTCGAGTTCCTCGACACGATCCTCGGCGGCATGGACGGCGAGGTGGCCAAGCAGCTCCAGCGGATGCTGACGAAGCAAGGCATCGACATCAAGCTCGGCGCGAAAGTGACCGGCGTTGCGAAGCCCGGCAGTGGCGCGAGGGTCACCTTCGAGCCTGTTAAGGGCGGTGAAGCCACCGCGCTCGATGCGGACGTCGTCCTGGTCGCGACCGGCCGCAAGCCGTGCACGGAGAATATGGGCCTTGCCAAGGCGGGCGTCGTGCTCGACTCGCGTGGCCGGGTCGAGATCGACCGTCACTTCCAGACGAGCCTGACCGGAGTCTACGCGATCGGCGACGTCGTGCGCGGTCCGATGCTTGCTCACAAGGCGGAGGACGAGGGCGTGGCCGTGGCGGAAATCATCGCCGGGCAGGCCGGTCACGTGAACTACGACGTCATTCCGGGCGTCGTCTATACCCAACCGGAGGTCGCTTCCGTCGGCAAGACCGAGGAGGAGCTGAAGGCTGCGGGCGTCGCCTACAAGGTCGGCAAGTTCCCCTTCACCGCCAATGGCCGTGCCCGCGCGATGCTCCAGACGGATGGTTTCGTCAAGATCCTCGCCGATAAGGAAACCGACCGCGTGCTCGGCGGCCATATCATCGGCTTCGGCGCCGGCGAGATGATCCACGAGATCGCGGTGCTGATGGAATTCGGCGGTTCGTCGGAAGACCTCGGCCGCACCTGCCATGCCCATCCGACGATGTCGGAAGCAGTCAAGGAAGCGGCGCTCGCCACCTTCTTCAAGCCGATCCACATGTGACAATTGGCCCGGGGTCTGCGACAAGCGGCCCCCTGCTAATCACCGCCACGGGACGCGAACATGGGCGAGCCGATATGAGGATCGCTCATGAGACCGCGAAGCGTCGCCGCCCATCTTCCGAACGCATTGCTGCCCGAAGCCGACTGGGCGGATCGCTACGAGCTTCTCATTTTGAACGAGCGGCTGACGGCGGGCGAGGCGGCCCGGCGCATGCTCGGCCGCTTGCCGGCCTGGGTCCGAGCGCTTCTGGTACTTCGCAACCGCATCGTCTCGCCCGTCGGGCTGAAGACCGCTGCACCCGCCGCGGATCGCGGCTTGATCGGGTTCTTTCCGGTTTTGCTCGACGACGAGCGCAAGGCCGTTCTCGGCTTCGACGACCGGCATCTGGATTTTCGCGTTGTCGTGGACGTCCGTGATGGTCCGGCCGACAGCCAGGTGGTCAGTGTCACGACTCTGGTGCGTCGCCGGAATCTTTTCGGCCGCATCTATCTCGCGGTCGTCACGCCTTTCCACAAGACGATCGTCCCGGCATTGTTGGCCGGGCTTAACGAACGACGTTGAACGTGATCTCTAATGAGATGAGACGCGGGATGCGAGCGGAAAACCGCACACACTTTTCCTCATCCCGCTCTAGTTTACCGGCGTGACGGTGAAACCGCGTTGACGCAGGAGCTCGACCAGGCCTTCCGCGCCGGAGAGGTGCAGCGCACCAACGGCCATGAAGGCGTTGCCGCCCTTCAGGATCGGTTCGGCACGTGTCGCCATGATCTTGTTGCGGTCGATGATGATGCGCTGCTCGAAATCGGCAAAACCAAAGTCTTTTGCCGCAGTCTGCAAGGACACGGACTTCATCATCGGCATGATCATTCCGGTGTCGCCGGAGAGATAGAGATCAGTCGTCGTCGTCATGACATCGTCAATCGTCTTGCCGAGCGCCAGCGTCTCGATCAGCGCCTGCAGGTGGAGCTCGACGGGCAGCGAGTCCATTGCCGAAAGCTGCTCGACCAGCGTCTCCAGGCCCTTCAGCGCCTTCCCTTCCCTGATGGCGTCCTCCGCCAGCTTCTTGTCGAGGAAGGACGCGCCGCCGGCCTTGCGCGAGATCTCGCAGGCCGGAAGCGCCACGAAACTTGCAATCATCCACGGCTTCATCTTGGCGACGAGCGGCAGCGGAATGCCGCGTTCCTTGAGACCGGTTTCCAGGCGGGTGCGATCCTCGGGCTTGAGGAAGTCGTTGATCGTCTTGTCGCCGGCAAACATGGTCAGGTCCGGGCGCATCATGATTGCGGCCGCCGCCTTCTTGTCGTCGACGATCTCGTCCGATTCGACGATGACGATGGCCGCCTTGGCAAAGGCGTCCGCCGCACCTTCCGGCATCGCCAGGACGCGCGGGTCGGTGACGTGCATGGTGCCGAGCAGCCAGGAGGGTGCCGATCCTTGGGCTTCGATTTTCCAGAGGAGGCCCTTTCCGTTCGGCACCGCGTCGGCCTCTTGGCGCAGGGCGGCGAGACGCGTCGGGTCCGATTGTTCCAGTCCGGTCAAGATGTTGCTGCCGCCGCAGGCGGACTCTTCGGCGGCGCGCGCATCCGAAATGGAAAGCAGTGCGGCGATCAGGCTTGCGAGCACCAGAAGATTGAGGGACGCGATCAGCCACAGGGCGCTGTCTGCGAGCCTGTCGGCAAGATTGCGAACGGGTATTGAGATCGGAAACGTCATCATCGGCACCGGTTCTGCGCAATTCTACTTTCCTGGAATTGCTCCCTCGATCACGATGATTTTGGGTCGAATCGACCCAAAATCATCAACGTGATCGATTCTAATAAGTTAGAGCGGGATGCGGGCGGAAAACCGCTCACACTTTTCCTCATCCCGCTCCAGAACCCTACGCTGCGAGGGTCACGGGTTCCTTAACGCGTTTGGTTAATCCGGTACTTTGCCGAATTTCAGGCGCGGGGATGGGCGCGATCGTAGATTTCCAGGAGACGAGCCGAATCGACGCCGGTGTAGACCTGCGTTGTCGAGAGGCTGGCATGGCCGAGCAGTTCCTGGATGGTGCGCAGGTCGCCCCCGCCGGCGAGAAGATGCGTCGCGAAGGAATGACGCAGTGCGTGCGGCGTTGCCGAATCGGGAAGGCCGAGGGCGGCGCGCAGTTTCTGCATCTCGCGCTGGATGATCGCCGGCTGGAGCGTGGCGCCGCGGGCACCGCGGAACAGCGGTGCATCGGCGGCGAGATGGTAGGGGCAAATCCCGGTGTAGGTGGCCACGGCCTCGGTAGCAGCGGCAATGAGCGGGACGATTCGCGTCTTGCCGCCTTTGCCGCTGACGCGCAGCGAAGAGCTGGCGCCAGCGAAATCGTTGGGCGTCAGCGCAAGCGCCTCGGAAATGCGCAAGCCGCAGCCGTAGAGTAGCGTCAGAACGGCGGCATTGCGGGCGGCGATCCACGGCTCTTCAGCAAGCTGCGCGTCCGCGGTGACGACCTTCAGCGCCTCGCGGTCCGTCAACGGTTTCGGCAGGGATTTCGGTTGCTTCGGCGAGCGTACGGCCTTAGCGCCCGCGGCGTTGGCAAGACCATTTTTCTCCAGGTAGCGCAGGAAAGAGCGGAGGCCCGCCAGCCCGCGCCCGAGCGTGCGCGCCCCCGCACCGTGTTTGCGCCGCTGTGCAAGGAAGCCACGCAGATCGGCCGGGCGCAACGCGCGGATATCTACGAGGCGCGGTGGCCCGGCGAGATGGCCGGTGAGAAAGGTCAGGAATTGTCGCGTGTCGCGCTCATAGGCCTCGACCGTCTTGGCAGACAGCCGCCGTTCCTGGGTGAGGCTCGCCAGCCAGCGCTGGCGCTCCGCCATGATTTCGGGGTGACCAATTGCAAGTAGCTCGTTCATCGTCGCTCCGGCGATTCCGTGTGCCGTACACTATGTCGCCGGGCGTCTTATGTTTTTGCTAATGCACTTCTTTTTGCTGTTGCACTCTTGGAATTTGTCATTGTTCGATCATATTGAACTGCGATGGTCGGTCAGCAAACGCGGATGGGACTATGGCGAGACGGGACATGGGGGGCGGATTCGCGCATTTTGCTGAGGTCATTGCCCTGGTTTCGCAGGGACAACCCGGCCATATCGTCGACACCCTGATTGCGGAACGCGGCCAGAAGATCGTTCGCCACCCATTGTGGCCGGCCATGCGGCCCTTTCTCTACACGCTGCTCAATTATCGCAAGGCGATCGAGTTTGCCGATGCGGTCGCCAACATGCCGGGCTTTCAGGCGTTCGAACACTTGAGCTCGCTGCTTTCGCTCGACATTCGCGTCGACAAGGTCGAGCGCATTCCGGCAAAGGGCGGCTTTCTCCTTGTCAGCAATCATCCGACCGGCATTGCCGATGGTATAGCGGTATTCGATCTTCTGAAGTCCCGCCGGCCGGACATGATGTTCTTCGCCAATCGCGACGCAATCAGGGTCAATCCGCGCTTCGTCGAGATGGTCATTCCGGTCGAATGGCGTGAAGAATACAAGAGCAAGCTCAAGGCCCGCGAAACGCTGCAGGTCACCAATCGCGCCATCGAAGAGGGCAAGGCAACCGTTCTTTTCCCTTCGGGCCGCATCGCCTATTGGGCTGATGGGCGGCTCAATGAACGTCCATGGAAAAGCTCTGCCGTCGGTTTTGCGCGCAAATATGGCCTGCCGATCCTGCCGGTGCACATGAGCGCGCGCAATTCCGGCCTCTTCTACTGGTTCGCCAAATGGTCGACAGAGCTGCGCGACATGACGGTCTTCCATGAACTTCTGAACAAGAAGGGCGACCTTTTCGATTTTCGCGTCGGCAATCTGATCGCGCCCGAAGCGCTCGACGGCGATCCGGCAGACGTTACGCGTGCCCTCGAACGGCATACGGTCCATGCACTTGCTGAGGACAGCGATGCAGTGTTCCAGCCGTCGGTCAGCCAGATCTGAACGGCACGGCTCTCTCATGTCCGCGCCTCATCCGGCCTGCCGGCCATCTTCTCCCCGCAAGCGGGGCGAAGGACCCTCTCCCGCCTGCGGGGAGAGGGCTACTGCATGATTCCTTAAATCGGAATCGATTTAAGGAATCATGCAGTAAATCAAAGTGCTACAGCGGCCTTGGCGCGTCCGATTGGACGCGCGGCGCTGTAGTCCTCGGGTTTAAACCCGAGGAGAGGGGCCGATCACATGCAGGGCGACCCGAACGCACGAAGGCCTCGCATCGCTGCGAGGCCTCTCAAATTCTGCGCCCTTGAACGCGACCGATCAGCCGATCTTCTGGCCGGTCTTTGCCCAGTCGGCCAGGAACATTTCCAAGCCCTTGTCGGTCAGCGGGTGCTTGACCAGCGCCTTCAGCGTTGCCGGCGGTGCGGTAACGACGTCGGCGCCGATGAGGGCGGCTTCCTTGACGTGGTTGACCGTGCGCACCGAGGCGGCGAGGATTTCCGTCTCGTATCCGTAGTTGTCGAAGATGTGGCGGATTTCACGGATGAGATCCATGCCGTCGAAGGCGATGTCGTCGAGCCGGCCGATGAAGGGCGAGACGAAGGTCGCGCCGGCCTTGGCGGCGAGCAGAGCCTGGTTGGCGGAGAAGCAGAGCGTCACATTCGTCTGGTGGCCGTCCGAGGTCAGCGCCTTGCAGGCCTTGAGGCCGTCGAGCGTCAGCGGCACCTTGATGCAGATGTTGTCGGCGATCTTCGAAAGCGCGGCCGCCTCCTTCATCATCTCGCTGTATTCGGTTGCCGTCACTTCCGCCGAAACCGGTCCGTCGACGATCGAGCAGATTTCCTTGGTGACTTCGACGATGTCGCGGCCCGACTTCAGGATGAGCGAGGGGTTGGTGGTGACGCCGTCGAGCAGGCCGAGATCGTTCAGTTCCCGGATTTCCTTCACATCGGCGGTATCAACGAAAAATTTCATGGAGGTATCTCCCTTGGGGCATGATTGCCGTTCGGGCGCATATCTGCCGGACGGAAAATCCGCGGGCAGAAACCGCGCGTTGAAACTCTGATGGAACCGTGACAAACCCTGCTATCCACAAGGCAGCGGTTCGCTGCGCAGTTTTCTTTAGCTGAAAGCGGTGGCAAGGTCACGGCAAAATGACTCTTGATTCAACCGATTTATTCGGGGCCGTATTCGACCGCCGCATTGTGCCCGTCCTGGTGCCGATGCCGGCGCCGAAGGCCTATTCCTACGTGGTGCCGGATGGCATGGCGGTCGAGCCGGGCTCGATCGTGCAGGTGCCGCTGGGCCCGCGCCTCGTCGTGGGCGTCGTCTGGGACGGCGTCGATGAGGGTACGGTCGATCCGAAGAAATTGAAGCAGATCGAGAAGGTTTTCGACTGCCCGCCGCTGACGGGCGACATGCGGGCCTTTCTCGACTGGGTGGCGGCCTACACGGTGACACCGCCTGGCCTCGTCGCACGCATGGCGCTGCGCGCGCCGACGGCTTTCGATCCGGAGCCGATGGTGGAAGCGCTGCGGCTGACGGACCAACGGCCGGAGCGCATGACGTCGGCGCGCGAACGCGTTATCGCCGCTGCGAACGACGGGTTTTCCTGGACGCGGTCCGGGCTCGCGCATGCGGCGGGCGTTTCTTCGAGCGTGGTCGATGGCCTTACCGCGCAAGGCGTGTTCGAAACCGTCTTCATGCCGCCGCCGCCCGTTGTCGCCCCGCCCGATCCGGATTTCGCCGCTCCCCGGCTGGAGGGTGCGCAAAAGGACGCCGCAGCCGACCTGCTGGAGGCGGTGGAAGAGGGGAAATTCTCCGTTTCCCTGATTGACGGCATTACAGGCTCCGGCAAGACAGAAGTCTATTTCGAAGCGATCGCGGCGACCTTGCGGGCCGGCAAGCAGGTGCTGATTCTGCTGCCGGAAATCGCACTTACCGCAAGTTTCCTCGAACGCTTCCAGGACCGCTTTGGCGCGAAGCCCGCCGAATGGCATTCGGATCTCGCACCGCGAACGCGCGAGAAGGTATGGCGGCAGGTGACGACAGGCCAGATTCGTGTCGTCGCCGGTGCCCGTTCGGCCCTGTTCCTGCCCTTCGAGGATCTTGGCCTGATCATCGTCGACGAGGAACACGATCCCGCCTACAAGCAGGAGGACCGCGTTTTCTACAATGCCCGCGACATGGCGGTCGTGCGCGGGAGGATCAGCGGCTTTCCGGTCGTGCTGGTCTCGGCAACGCCCTCTGTCGAAAGCCGGGTCAACGGCGAGATGGGCCGCTACAGGCCGATCCACCTGCCGACGCGCTTCGGCGATGCGGCGCTGCCGCATCTCGGCGTCGTCGACATGCGCCGCCATCCGCCCGAGCGCGGCGGCTTTCTTTCGCCCGTGCTCCTCAACCAGGTCGGCAAGGCGATCGGCCGTGGGGAACAGGCGCTCCTGTTTTTGAACCGGCGCGGCTATGCGCCCCTGACGCTCTGCCGCGTCTGCGGCCATCGCTTCCAGTGCCCGGACTGCTCGAGCTGGCTCGTCGAGCACCGCTTCCGCGGCCAGATCCAGTGCCATCATTGCGGCTATTCGGAAAGGACGCCGGAGGCCTGCCCCGAATGCGGCACGCTCGATCATCTGGTCGCCTGCGGCCCAGGGGTCGAGCGCATTGCCGAGGAGGTCGAGCGGCATTTTCCCGAGGCCCGGACGATCGTGCTCTCCTCCGACCTGATGGGCGTCAAGCGACTGAGGCTGGAACTGGAAGCGATCGCGCGCGGCGAGGCGGATATCGTCATCGGCACACAGCTCGTCGCCAAGGGCCATAACTTCCCGCTGATGACGCTGGTCGGCATCGTCGACGCCGACCTCGGTCTCGCCAACGGCGATCCGCGTGCGGCGGAGCGCACGTTCCAGCTTCTCTCGCAGGTGACGGGCCGCGCCGGGCGGACGGGCTTGAAGAGCCTCGGCCTGCTGCAGACCTATCAGCCGCAACACCCGGTGATGCAGGCGATCGTCTCGGGCGATTCGGACGCCTTCTACGACCGCGAGATCAATGAACGGGAACGCGCCGCGCTGCCCCCTTTCGGCCGCCTCGCCTCGATCATCGTTTCGGCCGACACGCGCAACGACGCCGAGAGCCACGCGCGCGGCCTGCGCATGGCGGCCCCGCGCGTCGACGGCATCTCGATCCTCGGTCCGGCCGAGGCGCCGCTCGCGCTCATTCGCGGACGACACCGTTTCCGCCTGCTCGTCCACGGACGGCGCAACAGCGACATGCAGGCCTTCGTCAAGGCGATGATTGCCGGCGGGCCCAAGGAGAGGGGATCGATCAGCGTGCAGCTCGACATCGATCCGCAGAGTTTTCTGTGATCGATCGATCGAACGCCACGGAGCGGATTCACATCGGCGCCGACATGCGCTAGACCTCCCCGGTGCTGCGTCTGCGGGGGAACCACCCGAGCGCGACGCAATGGGGGTAATCAGCGGGGACGGCATGGAGTTCTACATTCCGACGGAAACCGGGGAGTTTCTGGCATTTTGCGCGGCGGCGACCGCGGCACTCATCGGCCTTTTCATGCTCTTCGCTCCGCGCCTTGTCTTTCGCGCGGCCGGCATCGGCCTTGCCGAAGGGCGCCGCGGCGGCCTTGCGGAAGCACGCTCCACTATGGGCGGCATGCATATCGGTCTCGGCCTCGGCGCCATCCTGCTCGGCCAGCCGATGGTCTATCTTGCGGTCGGCGCCGCCTTCGCGCTCGCGGCCTTCGGCCGCATCCTGTCGATCATGAGCGACAACGGCGCAACGCTTTTCAACTGGACCGCCCTTGCTGTTCAGGCGGTGCTTGCGATCCTTCCGCTTGCTTACGTTTTCGGGCTGATCTGACAAGCGTAAGCGGGATTTCACCGTTCCGTTCGGGATTTACGGCAAAATTCGGCCGACGAAGGTCGACTTATGCCGCATTCCTGCCGTTGGCGTGTTGCGAGTCCAAACATCCTATGCTAGACGAACCGCGAATTGCGGGGGAAGTGGGTCGAAAGGCCTCGATAGCCTGCGAGTTATTGCAGCAAATTCAAGATGTTAAGTCAGCGGTTCGCCGCAGCTGACGTTCTTGGATGATTTTGAGAGAAGCTTGTGCCCGTGGCAGACACATCCCAGCTTATTTCCGGTGTTGCAGAAAGATATGCGTCCTCGCTCTTCGAGCTGGCTCTTGAGGCTGGTTCGGTCGAGGCCGTTGGCGCCGATCTCAATCGCGTCCAGGCGCTGATCGACGCTAGCGATGATCTGAAGCGACTGATCGTGAGCCCTGTCTTTTCTGCCGACGACCAGTTCAAGGCCATTTCCGCGGTCGCGGAAAAGGCTGGAATTTCCGGGCTGGTCGGCAACTTCCTCAAGGTCGTTGCCCGTAACCGCCGTCTTTTTGCGCTGCCGGGCATCATCAAGGCATTCCGCCTGATTGCTGCGCGCCACCGCGGCGAAATTTCCGCCGACGTCACGTCGGCCCACGCGCTCACTCAGGCGCAGGAAACTGAATTGAAGGCGACGCTCAAGGGCGTCACCGGCAAAGACGTGGCGGTCAACGTCACCGTCGACCCGTCTATTCTTGGAGGTCTGATCGTCAAGGTCGGTTCCCGCCAGATTGACACCTCCCTTCGCACCAAACTCTCTACCCTTAAGCTTGCACTGAAAGAGGTCGGCTGATGGATATCCGCGCCGCGGAAATTTCCGCAATTCTCAAAGATCAGATCAAAAATTTCGGCCAGGAAGCAGAAGTCTCCGAAGTTGGCCAGGTGCTTTCCGTCGGTGACGGTATCGCCCGCGTCTACGGCCTCGACAACGTTCAGGCAGGCGAGATGGTCGAATTCCCGGGTGGAATTCGCGGCATGGCGCTGAACCTCGAAGCCGACAACGTCGGTGTGGTTATCTTCGGTTCCGACCGTGACATCAAGGAAGGCGACACCGTCAAGCGGACCGGCGCCATCGTGGACGTCCCGGTTGGTCCGGAGCTGCTCGGCCGCGTCGTCGACGCGCTCGGCAACCCGATCGACGGCAAGGGCCCGATCAATGCCAAGCAGCGCGCCCGCGTTGACGTCAAGGCTCCCGGCATCATTCCGCGCAAGTCGGTTCACGAGCCGATGTCGACCGGCCTCAAGGCGATCGACGCCCTCATCCCGGTCGGCCGCGGCCAGCGCGAACTCGTCATCGGCGACCGCCAGACGGGCAAGACCGCGATCATTCTCGACACCTTCCTGAACCAGAAGCCGATCCACGACAACGGCCCGGAACAGGACAAGCTCTATTGCGTCTACGTCGCCATCGGCCAGAAGCGTTCGACCGTTGCTCAGTTTGTGAAGGTTCTCGAAGAGCGCGGCGCGCTGCAGTACTCGATCATCGTTGCTGCAACCGCTTCCGATCCGGCTCCGATGCAGTACCTCGCTCCGTTCGCCGGCTGCGCGATGGGTGAATATTTCCGCGACAACGGCAAGCATGCCCTGATCGGCTACGACGACCTTTCCAAGCAGGCCGTCGCCTACCGTCAGATGTCGCTGCTTCTGCGTCGCCCGCCGGGCCGCGAAGCCTACCCGGGTGACGTCTTCTACCTGCATTCCCGCCTTCTGGAACGCGCCGCGAAGCTCAACGACGACAATGGCGCCGGCTCGCTGACGGCTCTGCCGGTCATCGAAACGCAGGGCAACGACGTGTCCGCGTTCATTCCGACCAACGTGATCTCGATCACCGACGGCCAGATCTTCCTTGAAACCGACCTGTTCTACCAGGGCATCCGTCCGGCCGTTAACGTCGGCCTCTCGGTTTCGCGCGTCGGCTCCTCGGCGCAGATCAAGGCGATGAAGCAGGTCGCAGGCTCGATCAAGGGCGAACTCGCGCAGTACCGCGAAATGGCGGCCTTCGCACAGTTCGGCTCGGACCTCGATGCCGCAACGCAGCGCCTGCTTAACCGCGGTGCCCGCCTGACCGAACTCCTGAAGCAGCCGCAGTTCTCGCCGCTGAAGACGGAAGAACAGGTCGCCGTGATCTTCGCCGGCGTCAACGGCTATCTCGACAAGCTGCCCGTCAACCAGGTCGGCAAGTTCGAGCAGGGTCTGCTCTCCTACCTGCGTTCGGAAGGCAAGGACGTGCTGGAAACGATCCGCACGGAAAAGGCGATTTCCGACGACACCAAGGGCAAGCTGAAGGCTGCAATCGACACCTTCGCCAAGTCTTTCGCCTGAGCGGGTTTCATTTAGGACGGACAACGGATGCCTTCACTTAAGGATCTGAAAAACCGGATCGCCTCCGTCAAGGCGACGCAGAAGATCACCAAGGCGATGAAGATGGTCGCCGCGGCGAAGCTTCGGCGTGCGCAGGAGGCGGCCGAGGCCGCCCGGCCTTACTCGCAGCGCATGGCTGCCGTTCTCGCCAACATCGCCCAGGCGGTCGGTGCGGACGAAAGCGTACCGCAGCTGATGACCGGAACCGGCAGGGACGACACGCATCTGCTGATCGTCTGCACGGCGGAACGCGGCCTCTGCGGCGGCTTCAACTCGCAGATCGCGCGCTTTGCCCGCGATCATGTGCGCAAGCTGCTCGCAGCCGGCAAGACCGTGAAGATCATCTGCGTCGGCAAGAAGGGCTTCGATATCCTGCGGCGTGAATTCGCGTCGCTGATCATCGACCGTGTCGACCTGCGTGAAGTCAAGAAGATCGGTTTTGAAAACGCCGATCAGATCGGGCACAAGGTCATCGCGCTCTTCGAGAAGGGCGAGTTCGATGTCTGCACGCTGTTCTACTCCGAGTTCAAGTCCGTCATTTCGCAGGTTCCGACCGCGCAGCAGCTCATCCCGGCCTCGGCCGGCGATGTTTCCGTCGAGAGCGCGGATGCTTCGGCGATCTACGAGTACGAGCCGGACGCAGCCGCCATCCTGACGGATCTCATCCCGCGCAACATCTCGGTGCAGATCTTCCGGGCTCTGCTCGAGAACGTCGCTGGCGAAATGGGTGCCAAGATGAGCGCCATGGACAATGCGACGCGCAACGCCGGTGAGATGATCAACAAGCTGACGCTCAACTACAACCGTCAGCGGCAGGCGCAGATCACCAAGGAACTCATTGAAATCATCTCTGGCGCGGAAGCGCTCTAAGGTTACGAAAGAGGGTAAGAATTATGGCTAAGGCAGCTACCCCGAAAGAAACCGCAGCGGCGAAGAAGCCCGCTGCTCCGCGTAAGGCAGCTTCCGCCAAGACAGTCGTTACGGCTACCGGCGCTGTCGGTCGCGTCACGCAGGTTATCGGCGCCGTTGTCGACGTCACTTTCGAGGAAGGTCAACTCCCGCAGATCCTGAACGCGCTCGAAACCGACAACAAGGGCAACCGCCTTGTTCTCGAAGTCGCGCAGCATCTCGGCGAAAACTCCGTCCGCACGATCGCCATGGACTCGACCGAAGGCGTGGTTCGCGGCCAGTCGGTCACCGACACCGGCGGCCCGATCTCGGTTCCGGTCGGAAAGGAAACGCTCGGCCGCATC
Organism: Sinorhizobium terangae; assembly: GCF_029714365.1. Lineage (NCBI taxonomy): Bacteria > Pseudomonadati > Pseudomonadota > Alphaproteobacteria > Hyphomicrobiales > Rhizobiaceae > Sinorhizobium > Sinorhizobium terangae. The sequence continues at coordinate 3,262,290 of NZ_CP121659.1, read as the reverse complement.
ATGAACGTCATCGGCGAGCCCGTCGATGAAGCCGGCCCGCTGGAAACCTCGGCACGCCGCGCGATCCACCAGGACGCACCGGCCTATGTCGAGCAGTCGACGGAAGCACAGATCCTCGTCACCGGCATCAAGGTCGTCGACCTGCTCGCTCCCTATGCGAAGGGCGGCAAGATCGGCCTCTTCGGTGGTGCAGGCGTCGGCAAGACCGTTCTGATCATGGAACTGATCAACAACGTCGCCAAGGCGCACGGTGGTTACTCGGTCTTCGCAGGCGTCGGTGAACGTACCCGCGAAGGCAACGACCTCTATCACGAAATGATCGAGTCGGGCGTGAACAAGCACGGCGGCGGCGAAGGCTCCAAGGCTGCTCTCGTTTACGGCCAGATGAACGAACCGCCGGGCGCACGCGCTCGCGTCGCGCTCACCGGCCTGACGGTCGCCGAACAGTTCCGCGACGAAGGCCAGGACGTTCTCTTCTTCGTCGACAACATCTTCCGCTTCACCCAGGCGGGTTCGGAAGTGTCGGCTCTGCTCGGCCGTATTCCTTCGGCCGTGGGTTATCAGCCGACGCTCGCAACCGACATGGGCGCGATGCAGGAACGCATCACCACGACGACCAAGGGCTCGATCACCTCGGTTCAGGCCATCTACGTTCCGGCTGACGACTTGACCGACCCGGCGCCGGCAACCTCGTTCGCGCACCTTGATGCGACGACCGTTCTGTCGCGCTCGATCGCCGAAAAGGGCATCTACCCGGCCGTGGACCCGCTCGACTCGACCTCGCGCATGCTGGATCCGATGATCGTCGGCGAAGAGCACTACGAAGTGTCGCGCAAGGTGCAGTCGACCCTGCAGCGCTACAAGGCACTCCAGGACATCATCGCCATCCTCGGCATGGACGAGCTTTCCGAAGAGGACAAGCTGGCCGTTGCCCGCGCCCGCAAGATCGAGCGCTTCCTGTCGCAGCCGTTCTTCGTCGCCGAAGTCTTCACCGGTTCGCCGGGCAAGCTGGTTGCGCTCGAAGACACGATCAAAGGCTTCAAGGGCCTCGTCAACGGCGAATACGACCATCTGCCGGAAGCTGCCTTCTACATGGTCGGTTCGATCGACGAAGCGATCGAAAAGGCCAAAAAGCTGGCTGCCGAAGCCGCTTAATCAGCATCGTGAACCGTGGCGTGAACACTTCACGCCACGGTTTTCATTCTGCCGCGACAAGCGGCAGAGAACATGCCACAGCCGCTGCCAACGAGCGGCGCGCACGAGAAGTGAATGGTCATGGCCGACAGTTTCAATTTTGAGCTTGTTTCCCCCGAGCGCCTGCTGCTTTCGGAAAAGGTGACGGAGGTCGTCATTCCGGCAACCGAGGGCGAGATGACCGTGATGGCCAATCACGCGCCGACGATGACGACCGTCAAGCCGGGCGTGGTTACCGTGAAGACGGCTGACGGCAAGACCGAGCGTTTTGCGGTTTTCGGCGGCTTTGCCGATATCCTGCCGACCGGTTGCACGCTGCTCGCCGAGTCCGCCGTCCACGTCGATGAGCTCGACCGTACGGTTCTGGAAAACCGCATCGACGCCGTTCGCGCCGAATTGGAAGGCGCGGGCGACGAGAAGAAGACGCGCCTCGAGCAATTCATCGCCGAACTGACGAAGCTCGGGGAGATCGTCATCCCGGCCTGAAAGGGACATCCCGATAAGGGATAATGCCTATCGAACCCCGCCTCGAGCGGGGTTTTTCGTGTTCAGCGCAAGCGCCTCCGCATTCGCGAGGGCGACGTTGGCGAAGGCCGGTCGAGCGAGCGGGCGCGACTGCAGCGATTCGACCAATTTGCCCCTCACCCTGACCCTCTCCCCGCAAGCGGGGCGAGGGAACGCCGTCGCGGCTCTCCGCGCTCCGTCACCATCGACCTCTCTTCGCTACGGGCGGAGAAGGGCGATCGAAGCGGTGCCGCGAGTCTCCTTCGCCCCGCTTGCGGGGAGAAGGTGGCCGGCAGGCCGGATGAGGGGATGCGAGACGGGATGACCCTTGAACGCAAAAATGCCCGGACCTTGCCCGGGCATTTCTCGTGTCTCATTTCGTCGGCGCGTTGGGAACGCCCCTCTACAGCGCCGCGCGGCTTATGAGACGCGCGAAGGACGCTGTCGCACTTTGAATTGCTGCATGTTTTTATCCTTAAATCGGCTACGATTAAGGAAACATGCAGCAGGAGCAGCGCTTCAGCTCGCCGCGCGTTCCGTCTCGTGCTTCTGCGCGTAGTAATGACCGAAGCGGTTGGCGAGGAAGGTGTCGAGCGCGATGTCTTCCTGGCGGACGAAGCCCTTCGTCGCGATCTTGCATTCGGCGAGCAGGTCGAGGACGGCGCAGATGCTGCCGGCCGTGGTGATCTGGATGCCGCTCTGCATGCGTCCGGCGACAACACCGCTATAGACCTTGTTGGCGTAGGTTTCCTGAACCAGGCGGCCTTCGCGGAAGCCGGAGACGGTGACGAAGATGACGACGACGTCCTGCGTCGTGGTCGGCAGGGCATTCTCCAGAATGTCCTTCAGCACCTCGCGGCGATGGCGCAGGCCGAGGTCGTTCAGGAGCGCCTTGAAGATGGCGGCGTGACCCGGATAGCGAATCGTCTTGTAGTTCAGCGTGCGGACCTTGCCCTTCAAGGTTTCGCAAAGCGTACCAAGGCCGCCGGAGGTGTTGAAGGCCTCGTAGGTAACGCCGTCGAGCGAGAATTCCTCGCGCTCTTCCATCGCCGGAACTTCGATCAGCGAGCCTTCGACGATCGCTTCGCAGGGTTCGATATATTCGTTGATGACGCCGTCCGTGCTCCAGGTCAGGTTGTAGTTGAGAGCGTTGGACGGATATTGCGGCAGCGCGCCGACGCGCATGCGCACGCTTTCCAGCGTCTCGAAGCGCTTCGCCAGATCGTTGGCGACGATCGAGATGAAGCCCGGCGCAAGGCCGCACTGCGGAATGAAGGCGGTCTGCGCTTCTGCCGCGATCGCCTTGACCTGGCGGGTCGATTCGACGTCCTCGGTCAGGTCGAGATAATGGATCTCGGCTTCGGCGGCGGCTTCGGCAATGGCGACTGTCAGGTGGAACGGTGCGGCACTCAATACGGCGAACTTGCCGGTCAGCAGGCCGACGAGAGCCTTCCTGTCGGCGATGTCGATGGTCGCGGTCGAGATGGCGTCGTGCTTCTCGACCTGTTGCAACTGCTCGGCGCTGCGGTCGGCAACACAGACGCGATAGTCGCCGGTATGCGCCAGCATGCGCGCGATGGTGGACCCGATCTTGCCGGCGCCGATGACAACGATGTCTTTCATTCTTTTCCCCAGGGTATGAGTTGCTTCCTATTCTATTCTCCCGCGATCGCTTGTTGATTTGAAGCGTCGATGCGGCTAAATCGCCGGTCAATATTCGGCAATTCGCCAAAATGGATCGACGATATGCAAGTGACCGACAAGGACCGTGAGCTCCTCGCCATCCTGAGCGAGAATGCGCGCATGCCAACGGCGACGATTGCGCGCCGTCTCGGTCTTTCACGCACGACGGTGCAGGCGCGAATCGATCGGCTGGAGCGCGAGGGCCTCATTGCCGGCTACGGCGTGCGGCTTTCGGAAAGTTACGAGAAGGGTTTGGTGAAGGCGCATGTGCTGATCACCATCGCGCCGCGGGCGCTGAGCCGCGTCACGCCCGAGCTTAGCGCCATCCGGGAGATCCGCACGCTCCATTCCGTCAGCGGCAGTTTCGATCTCATCGCGGTGGTGGCTGCGGCTTCGATCAGCGAACTCGACCTGCTGATCGATCGCATCGGCGAAATCGACGGGGTCGAAAAGACGCTGTCGTCGATCATTCTCTCGACCCGCATCGACCGTTGAGCGTTAGCGGTTTCAGCGGACTGATTGCTCAGGCGTCGATGGCGAGGCGCTGCTTTTCTCAGGCACGGCGTTCGGCGCGTTCCAAGCCGCCGGACCGCGCACGAAGGAGACAGCCGAGCCGTCGCCGGGAGTGAGCCACTTGCCGCGATCGAAAAAGACTTCGGCGATGCTTTTCGGCCGTGATCGCGCCGCCTGGTTGGCGAGGAAATTGTAGCGGGGCACGTCGCCCGCTTCCTGCTTGAACTGGATGCGGCTGCCGAAGCGTTTGAGGTCGAATTCCTTGAGTGCCTGGATCTGCAAGGCGATGCTTTCGCCATCCGCCCAGCGGACCTGCGTCAGGAATACCGAGGCGGCTTTGGCGGCGGCGCTGGTGACGGCCTGCGCGTCCTCGTGCCGTTCGATGTTCAGCTTCACGCGGAACGACGTGATTTCGTCTTCGCCGCTGCCTTTGACGAAAATGAAGATCGACGAGGGATTGTCTTCGCCGGGCCGGGTAAGGGGGACGAGCGACGAGCATTCCCAGCGGCCACTCTCGGCGGATTTCCATTCGAGTTCGCGAAATCCCGCGTCGCGCAAGCCTTCACAGAGCGCGCGCGGATCGCTGCGGATTGCGCGCAGAAACTGCTGCTCCGGTGTGTGCAGATCCTCAAAGGTCCGGGCCGGCAGCAGCATGCGCGGCGCCTCCGTTTTCCTGGGGGCCTCGCGTGCCGGCGTGGTTTGCTTCGTCTCCTGCTTCGCCGTCTCCAAGAATGTGGTTGGCAGCCCGGCGGCCGCAAGCAGTTGTTTCAGGTTGCGGTGCTCATTGGCAAGGAGAACGGTTGCGAGGATCGCCGTGAAGACGAGCCCCACGGCGAGGAAGAAGAAGGCGATGCCGGAACGGCCTTTCTGCTTCTTCTCCATCGGGCGTCAGCGCCTCGCCTCGAAGGGCGTCTGACCGACCCAAACTGAGTCCGCGGCAAGCATCTTAAAGCACGCAGCCAAAGTTCCGCTGCGCGGGCTATCCATGGGAGAGACGCTAGTCATGCCGGCCTGCTAAGTGCTGCGTGGAGGCGGAGGACTTCGTCCGTCGATGGCCGGTTGCGTGGCAGCCCGAGATAATAGCCATAGCCGGAGGCGAGACTGCGTTGGCCGAGCATCGCCAATCGGCCGTCGTTCAAATGTTCCCGCACCAGACCGAGGCTGCCGAGCGCCACGCCGTCGCCGCGCAGCGCCGCATCGATCGCCATCACATAGGTGGAAAAGGTGTATTTGGGGCGCGGCTTTACGCCATGCCGGGATGGCTCGATCCGCTCGAACCATTTCTGGAACGAGATCCAGTGGGCGTTGAAGCGGTCGTAGTCGATGAGATCGAGCGCTGCTATGGTGTCGGGCTGCAACTCGGCCGCCTGAAGACCCCGGGCGCCGAGATAGTCGGGCGAGGCGACCGGTGCCAGCTCTTCGGCCATCAACAGGGTCAGCGACCAGCGCGGATGGTCTCCGGTGGAATAGAGGATGACGAGGTCGTTATTCTCCGAGGCAAGCTCGGAGGGGCTGTCGGTCGTGAGGAGACGGATCGAAATACCGGGGTTCTCCTTCCCGAACTCACGCAGCCGCGTGCCGAGCCAGAGGTGCGAGACCGAGCCGCTGGCGGCGATGGAAATCGTTTGGCCGGAGGCACCGCGGAAAGGTTCGAGGCTTTCCTCGAGATAGTCGAGCGAGGCGCGTACCCGCTGGAAAAGCCGCTCGCCTTGCGGTGTCAGTTCCAGGTTCTTGCCGCGACGGTTGAAGAGACGGCTGCCCAGATGATCCTCAAGCGTCCTGATGCGACGGCTGACAGCCGCCTGGGTGATGTTGAGCTCGCGACCAGCGCGGGAAAAGTTCATGTGCCGGCTCGCGGCATCGAAGACGCGGAAGGCCTCCAGCGGAATGCGATCGAGCAGACGGTTTTCCATGACTTCAGGTTATCAAAAAGGCCGAAAATTCACCGGATTTGAAAATATCAGATCGTGTTGCAGGGTAAAGCCGCGACATACAGCGCCGCGCGTCTTATCAGACGCGCAAAGGACGCTGTAATACTTTGAATTGCTGCATGTTTTTATCCTTAAATCGGATACGATTTAAGGAAACATGCAGTAAGGTCAGCCGGGAGCACGACCCTTGCAGTTCTCCATGTCCTTCATTCCGGAAATCCGTTTCGGAGAGAATATTCATCAGACCCTTGGCCTCGCCGCAAGGACGCTTGGCGCGCAACGCGCGATCATCGTTATCGATATCTTTCTCGCGCAGTCCGGTTTGAGCGAAAGTGTCACGAATGCTCTTGAGCAGGAGGGCATCCGCACCCGCGTCCTCTCGGAATTCACCGGAGAGCCGAAGCTTGCCCATCTGCACGCGGCGCTTGAAACGGCGGCGGGTTGCGATCTTGTCGTCGGCATTGGCGGCGGGTCAGCGCTCGACATCGCCAAGATCGTCGCCTGTTGTGCGGCCTCGGACCGGGACCCGATGCACTATGCGCTCGGCGCCAATCCGTTGCCGAAAAACCCCTTGAAGAAAATCCTGGTGCCGACGACGGCCGGCACCGGGTCTGAGACCTCCGCTACCAACATCTTTTCAGGCCCCGAAGGCAAGAAGCTCTGGATCTGGGGGGCGGAGACAAAGGCCGATCTGGTGCTGCTCGATCCAGCACTGACCATGACCTTGCCCGCCAACTTCACCGCCTGGTGCGGGCTCGATGCGTTCGTCCACGCGTTCGAAGCGGCGACCAATCGCAACACGCACAGCGGCGCCCAGTTTTATGCGCATGAGGCATTGCGGCTCATCACAAGCGCGCTGGAGACGGCGGTGAAGGAGTCCGGCAATCTGGAAGCGCGCGGCAAGGTGCTGCTCGGTTCCTGCCTTGCCGGGGTTGCCATCGACAATTGCGGCACGGCGATCGCGCACAACATCAGCCATGCATTGGCCGGGCTCGCACCGGTGCACCACGGGCTTGCCACCGCGCTTGGCTTCGAGGCGACGATCGGCTGGCTTGTCGAGGCGGACACGGCCGATCTCGACCGCGCGGCAAGGGCTTGCGGCGTGGATAAGGCCGCCGATCTTCCCGCCTTCGTCTCCGAACTGATGGACCGCTGCGGCGTCGCGCGTGCTTTACCGAGGGCATTCGGCGCCTTCCGCGCCGACGACCTCGCCCGCGAAATGAAAGCTCCGGAAAACCAGCCCATGCGCCGGTCGACGATCCGCGACGTGACGGATGCCGATATCGATCGCTTTGCGGCGAAGTTGATGGCGCTGGCGAAAGGACAATGAGATGACGAAGGAATACACGCGCGCCTATTGGGAAAGCCTGCTTGCCGAACTGACGTTCAAGGGTCGGCATTTCATCGACGGCGCGCACCGGGCCTCCGTGTCCGGCGAGACGTTCACGCGCTTCCGGCCGATGGATGGAAGGCCGGGTCCGGAACTGGCACGCGGCAACTCCAAAGATATAGACGCGGCTGTGGCAGCAGCCCGGGCCGCCTTCGAGAGCGGCATCTGGCGCAAGAAGGAACCGCTGGAAAAGAAGAAGATCATGCTCCGATGGGCGGATCTCATCCGGCAGCACGGCGAGGAACTCGCTTTGCTGGACACGCTCGATGTCGGCAAGCCGATCATGGCGTCGCTCAACGTCGATGTCCGGCTCGCAGCCGAAGGCATCCAGTATTACGGCGAGATGATCGACAAGCTCTATGACGAGATCGCGCCGACCGGGCCGAACGCACGTGCCTTGGTGCGGAAAGTGCCGCTCGGCGTCATCGGTGCGATCACGCCGTGGAACTATCCGCTGATCATCGACGCCTGGAAGCTCGGCCCGGCGATCGCGGCCGGCAATTCGGTCGTGCTGAAGCCGGCCGAACAGTCTTCGCTCTCCGCCATCCGGCTCGCTGAACTCGCAGTGGAGGCGGGGCTTCCGGCTGGTGTGTTCAACGTCGTCACCGGATACGGCGAGGAGGCTGGTAAGCCGCTGGCGCTGCACATGGATGTCGACATGATCGCCTTTACCGGCTCGACCGAAGTCGGCAAGCTGATCATGGGCTATGCGGCGCAGTCGAACGTCAAGCGCGTGGCGCTGGAACTGGGCGGCAAGTCGCCGCTCGTGGTCTTCGACGACGCCGACCTCGATGCGGCGGCAAGTGCCGCCGCCTGGGGCTGCTTCTACAACTCCGGCGAAACCTGCCACGCATCGACGCGGCTGATCGTCCAGCGCTCGGTGCAGGAGATGCTGATCGAAAGGATCGAGGCGGTGACCAGGCGCGAGATCACGCTCGGCCATCCGCTCGATCCTTCGGCGCAGATCGGCGCCTTGATCGAGGAAGACCATATGAACAAGGTGCTTTCGATGATCGATGCCGGCGAAAAGGAAGGTGGGCGCCGTGCGTTTGGCGCCAAGCGCGTCATGGATGAAACCGGCGGCTATTATGTTTCGCCCGGCGTCTTCGTGGACGTCACCAACGACATGATGCTCGCGCGCCAGGAAATCTTCGGGCCGGTGCTCGCCGCCATTCCCTTCGACACGGAGGAGGAGGCGCTGAGGATCGCCAACGACACCATCTACGGGTTGGCGGGCGCGGTCTTTACCCGCGACATGGACCGGGCGCATCGCTTCTCCGAGGCGATCCATGCGGGCACGGTCTGGATCAATAGCTACGACATGTCGAACTTCGCGACACCGTTCGGCGGCTTCAAGCAATCCGGCTTCGGCCGCGACCGTTCAGTGCATGCGATCGACAAATATTGCGACTACAAGACCATCTGGCAGCAGTTCGGTTAGAGTCTCTGAGGGATGTGAAGAACAAAGAGGCGGATCGGAAGAGCCATGAGCAAGATCGTTTCCGTAGAGATCACCCATCACCGCCTGCCGCTCGACCCGCCGTTCAAGGCAAGCTGGGACGGGCGGCCGCGCAGACACTTCGATGCGACGATCGTCAGGGTGCGCGACGACGAGGGTCGCGAGGGGATCGGCTCCGGCGACCTCATGAAAGGCTTCGAGGGCCACGAAGACCTCTTCATCGGCGAGGATCCGCGCCATGTCGAGCGGCATTACGAGGTGCTGTCGCATATCAACTTCCACTATGGCCGCTGCTGGCCGATGGATCTGGCGCTCTGGGATCTGACCGGAAAAATCACAGGCGAGCCCGTGTGGCGGATGCTTGGCGGTCGGGCGGAAAGAGTTCGTCTCTATGCCTCCTCCGGCGTCCTCCGCGACGCCGGCGCGATGGCGGCGCAGGCCGAAAGCTATCTGGAGGAAGGCTTTCCGGCGATGAAGGTTCGCTTCACCGCGTCCGCCGGCGGCCGCGACGGCTGGCGGGAGGACGTGCGGGCGCTGGAGGCAATCCGCGCGCGGGTCGGCGACCGGCTGGAATTGATGGTCGATTGCAATCAGGGCTGGCGCATGCCTTGGGATACGATGCTTGCCTGGACCTTCAAGGATGCGCTTGCAGTTGCCGGGGAACTGGAGCGGCTCGGCGTCTACTGGATGGAGGAACCGCTGCATCGCTCCGACCGGAAAGGCATGAGACGATTAAGCGATGCGACGTCCGTCCGCATCGCCGGCGGAGAGATGACCCGCGAGCTTTACGAGTTCCGCGACATCATCGAGGAGCGGGCCTTTGACGTGATCCAGCCGGACGTGGCGCTGGTCGGCGGCATCACCGGCTGCCGCAGGCTCGCCTGGCAGGCGCGCGAGGCGGGCGTGATGTTCACGCCGCACTCCTGGACCAACGGCATCGGCGTGTTGGCAAACGCGCATCTGACGGCGGGCGTCGGCGATGCGCCCTGGCTCGAATATCCTTACGACAATCCGGAATGGAGCGAAATGCGCCGCGACTATCCGCTGGCAGTGCCGCTCCGACATCAGAAGGGCTGGCTCGAACTTGGCGAGGCGCCCGGCCTCGGTGTCGTTCTCGACGAGGGGCGGTTGAACGCGACCCGGATCGGCTGAGACATTAGTTGCACTGCGCTTTCGCTAATGCCAAATCTCATCCACGCCGGTCGTCTGGTGCGCATTGAGGTTGATTGACAGCGAGTTATCAACCTTTGTGACATTTAGCGCCGAAAGTGATCCGCCGTTTCCGGTCCTGGCATTGCTTTGTGCGCCATTTTAGACAGTTAATGCACAATCGACTAATTCGATCTCGAAAGTGACGCAGGTTGGCGATCGGATCAACAGACCTAATGCGTTTCGAGGCTCTATCGAGGCCGTCCGGGTCCCCCGACCTGCTTAGCGGGGCCGAACCAAAGTGATGGTCGAGCCGAATATTCGTGCTGTACCGCGGCGTGATGACATTCAGGGCCTGCGGGCTATCGGCGCACTTCTGGTCGCGATTTATCACATATGGATCGGTCGGGTTTCCGGTGGTGTCGATGTCTTTTTCATCGTCTCCGGGTATCTGCTTATTGGGTCGCTGGCGCGCCAGGCGGAAGCCGGGCACCACGTGGACCTCGTCCTCTTTGCCACCAAGTTGGCCCGTCGGCTTCTGCCCTCGTCCTTTCTGGTGGTTGCTGTGATCGCAATGTCGGCGCCGTTTTGGCTGCCGAGGATGCGATGGGAAGCCGGGATTCATCAGATTGCGGCGAGCTCGGCATATGTAGAGAATTGGTTCCTCGCGACTGCGGCGATCGACTATCTCGCACGAGACGAAGTGGGAAGCCCGGTCCAGCACTATTGGGCAATGTCCGCCCAGGTCCAATGCCTGCTGATCTTGGCAGCGGGTATTGCCATATTTGCCTTGATAAGGCGTCGGCCGTCGCGCACCGACCTGCTGGTGTTTCTCACAAGTGTATTTGCGCTGTCGTTGGCCTACTCGATCTATAGCACCTCCCGAAACCAGGCATTCGCCTACTACGACACCTTTGCACGTATCTGGGAATTTGCGCTTGGTGCAATCGCTCGCCTGCTGCTGCCCGGCATCATTTTGTCGCCAACGCTGCGGACCGTCGGCGGATGGGTTGGTTTGGCGGCTATTCTGAGCTGCGGCATCCTGCTTGAGGTTTCGACTGTTTTTCCCGGTTACGCGGCGCTCTGGCCGACACTCGCCGCCGCGGCGATCCTTGTTTGTGGCGATGGTCCGCCACTACGGTTCGGCGTCGCAAGGTTGCTGGCTGCGCGACCGCTTACGTGGCTTGGGGACATCTCTTATTGTCTGTATCTCTGGCACTGGCCAATCCTCGTCTTCTATCTCACCTACACGTATCAAACCTCGGCCGGTCCAATAGAGGGCTCGGTCGTCCTGCTCGTCTCGATCGTCCTCTCCTATCTCACGACGCGAATCGGGGAGGCGCGTTTTCCCCGACGGAAGAAGGATGACCGCCCCTTGCAAACGGCCTTCGGAGCGATCACCGCCCTTGCCGTAATCGCGGCGGGCCTGTTCGTCTGGAGAGTAGAGGCCGCCCAAAGCATGGCCGAGGAGCGACTGCGTGTCGTTGATCCCGAGCATTACCCCGGTGCGGCTATCAAGGGGCTCGCGGCGGGTTCGAGTGAGATCCCCGTCCATCCTGGACCAATGACCGCAAGGTGGGACGATGCCGACGTATATCGGGACGGTTGCCATCAGTCGCTGCTGGGCACCGCCTTGCTCAGTTGCAGTTATGGACCGAGAGACGCAAGCCACATTTTGGCGCTAGTCGGCGGTTCGCACAGCGTGCATTGGCTACCTGCCCTGCAGGGCGTGCTGCAGCGGTATCCAGAGTGGAAAATTGTCACCTACACCAAGAGCAGTTGCGTCCTGAGCTCGGAGGTGTCGTCCGACGTACCCGCCTATCGTGATGCTTGCACCAAGTGGAACGAACTGCTGATGGAAAGATTGCTGACCACAAGGCCGGATCTGATTTTCACCACATCCACGCGGGTAGTCGGTGGTGTCGAGGAGGTTCCGGCCGGTTATCAACGGCAATGGGAGAAACTGGCGGCGGCGGGAATTCCGATCGTGGCAATGCGCGACACGCCCTGGTTTGGCTTTGACGTTCCCGAGTGCGTGGAAATCAATGGCCGCTTCTCGCCGAAATGCACTGTAGAGCGGAATTCGGTGCTCGCTCCGATCAGCCCGACACGCGCGGTGTCCTTCAAGAAAAACCTGCATTTCCTGGACTTTTCCGATTATTTCTGCACCGCGGAAATCTGCCCTGCCGTCATCGGCAATGTGCAGGTCTATTATGACAAGCATCACGTAACAGCGACTTACATGCGCACGTTGAGCGAGGAGCTTGCTCGTCAGCTTGCGCCGCTATTATGCCACGCGGAACCTTTGGCGCGGAAATGAACGTCGCGAGCGCCTTGGCTCCAGTCATGAGAGCGCTAATCGTTTGAATTCAACGCGCTCGCCAGGCGTGCCGTCCTCCAGGTGGAATAGGCGAAGGCGGCGAGGAAGATCACCGTCATCAGCATCACGATGGTCGGGGCAGGGGCGCTGTCGATGAAGAAGGACAGGTAAACCCCGGCAAATGAGGCGACGACGGCGACAAGCACCGCGACGATCAGCATGCCGCCGAATGTGCGCGTCAACAGAAAGGCGATTGCCCCGGGTGCGATCAGCATCGCGATCGCGAGAATGAGGCCGACGGCCTTCAGCGCGCCGACGATCGTCAGCGACAGGATCGCAAGCAGCCCGTAGTGCAGCCATCCGACCGGCAGCCCGACAGCGCGCGCCTGGGCGGGATCGAACGCGTGCAGCAGCAGGTCGCGCCACTTGAGGCCGAGAACACCGGCAGCAACAAGCGCAATAATGCCCGTTTCCAGAATATCGCCCCAGCCGATGCCGAGCATGTCGCCGAAAAGAATGTGGTCGAGATGCACGTCGCTCTGGATTTTGGTGTAGAGCACCAGGCCGAATCCGAACATGCCGGAAAAGACGATGCCCATTACCGTGTCCTGCTTGATGCGGCTGTTTTCCTTGAGATAGCCGGTCAGGAGCGCACAGCACATGCCGGCAGCAAAGGCGCCGACGGCGAGCGGCAGGCCGACGATGTAGGAGATGACGACGCCGGGAAAAACAGCGTGTGAGATCGCATCGCCCATCAGCGACCAGCCCTTGAGGACGAGGAAGCAGGAGAGCATTGCCGTCGGGATCGCGACCAGCACCGAGATCAATAGCGCATTGCGCATGAACTCGAATTCGAAGACGGCGAGAAGCATGTCGAACGAGATCATCGTGCGGCCTCCAGGGCTTCGGAGCCGCGACGGCGGGCGGCGATCAGCCCATGCTTCGGGGCGAAGACGAAGGCGAGGAGGAAGATCAGCGTCTGCAGCACGATGATGATGCCGCCGGTCGCGCCATCGAGGAAATAGCTCGCATAGGCGCCGAAGAAGCTCGTAGCCGCGCCGATCGCGATGCTGATCGCAATCAGCTTCGGGAAACGATCGGTGAGCAGGTAGGCGGTCGCCCCGGGGGTTACAACCATGGCGATGACGAGAAAGGCGCCGACGGTCTGAAGGGCGGCGACGGTGGAGGCCGAGAGGAGCGTGAAGAACAGCACTTTCAGGAAGGTCGTCTTGATGCCGATTGAGCGGGCATGGCTCTCATCGAAGAAGGTGACCATCAGGTCCTTCCATTTCGCGAAGAGGATCGCCAGCGAGACGACGCCGATGATTGCGAGCTGCAGCGTGTCGGCCGGGGTGATGGCGAGGATGTTGCCGAGCACGATCGTCTGGATGTTCACCGAGGTCGGCGATAGCGACACCATGAAGAGGCCGAGGCCGAAGAAGGACGTGAAGATCAGCCCGATGATCGTGTCCTCCTTCAGCCGCGTGCGCTGGTTCAGGAACAGCATGGCGGCTGCGGCAAGGGCGCCAGAAAAGAAGGCGCCGAGCGAAAAAGGAAGCCCCAGCATATAGGCACCGGCGACCCCGGGCACGATCGAGTGGGAAAGCGCGTCGCCGATCAGCGACCAGCCCTTGAGCATGAGATAGGCCGAGAGGAAGGCGCAGACCGCACCGACCAGTGCGCTGACCCACATGGCATTCAGCATATAGCCGTATGTGAACGGCTCGACGAGGGTGGCGATCATTCGCTGTCCGCCTCGCTCTCGGGCTTTGCCGGCTGCGTCACCATGCGCCCCTGCGCGCCGTACATGACGAGCGGGCGCTCGTCGTCGCTGATGACGGCAAGCTGGCGTGGGTCGGCGTCGTCGTGCAGATGCTCGCCGCCGAGCACGAAGTGGCGCAGCACGCCGCCGAAGGCGAGTTCGAGGTTTTCGCGGGTGAACGTGGTTGCCGTCGGTCCGTAGGCGAGCACCGTGTTCTTCAGAAGCACGGTGCTGTCGCAGAACTCCGGCACGCTGCCGAGATTATGGGTGGAGACGAGCATCACGCGCCCCTCGTCGCGCAGGCCGATCAGCAGACGGATGATCGCATCCTCAGTCTTGACGTCGACACCGGTAAAGGGCTCGTCGAGCAGGATGACGCGGCCGTCCTGGGCGAGAGCGCGGGCGAGGAAGACGCGTTTCTTCTGGCCACCGGAAAGCTCGCCGATCTGGCGCTTGCGGAAATCGCTCATGCCGACACGCGCAAGTGCGGCCTCGACCGCGTCATGATCCGCTTTCTTCGGGATCCGAAGCATGTTCATGTGGCCGTATCGGCCCATCATCACCACGTCCTCGACGAGAACCGGGAAGTTCCAGTCGACCTCCTCGGCCTGGGGCACGTAGGCGACGAGGTTTCGCTTCAGCGCCGCCGATACGGGAAGCCCGAGGATCGAGATTTCGCCCTGCGCCAACCGGACGAAGCCCATGATTGCCTTGAACAGGGTCGACTTGCCGCTGCCGTTGACCCCGACGAGGGCTGCGATCGTGCCGGTCGGGATCCCGAAGGAAGCATCGCGAAGCGCCCGGTGACCGGTGCGATAGGTCACGGTGGCGCCGCGGACGCGGATGCCGCTGCCCTCGTCCGTTGGAGCTGGCGCCGGCCCGGCGCGTTCCTTTACCTCAAGTTTCATTGCGAAAGACCTTTCGCGATCGTTTCGGAGGTGACGCGCAGGAGATCAATGTAGGTCGGCACCGGGCCATCGGCCTCGCTCAAGGAATCGACGTAGAGCACACCGCCATATCTCGCGCCGGTTTCCCGCGCCACCTGTTCCGCCGGATCCGGCGAGATCGTGCTCTCGGAAAAGACCACCGGAATGTTGTTGGCACGGACCGCGTCGATCACCTTGCGCACCTGCTGCGGCGTGCCCTGCTGATCGGCATTGATCGGCCAGAGATAAAGTTCCTTCATGCCGAAGTCGCGGATCAGGTAGCTGAAGGCGCCCTCGCTCGAGACGAGCCAGCGCTTTTCCGCCGGGATCTTCTCGAGTTCGGCCCGGATCGGCGCGACAGCCGCCTCGATCTTCTGCTTATAGGCCTCGGCATTCGCCTTGTAGGTTTCGGCGTTCTGAGGGTCGAATTTCACGAAGGCGTCGCGGATGTTGTCGACATAAATCAGTGCTGCCGAGGGCGACATCCAGGCATGCGGATTCGGCTTGCCGGTATACGGACCCTCCGCGATCCCCATAGGCTCGACGCCTTCCGAGACGACGACGCCGGGAATGTCATCGAAGTTCTGGAAGAACTTTTCAAACCAGAGTTCCAGGTTCAGCCCGTTCCAGAGAATGAGCTTGGCGTCGTGCGCTTTCAGGATGTCGCGCGGCGTCGGCTGGTAGTTGTGGATCTCTGCGCCAGGCTTGGTGATCGATTCGACGATTGCCGCGTCGCCCGCGACATTCTGCGCCATGTCGGCAATGACCGTGAAGGTGGTGACAGCCTTGAATTTTTCCTGGGCCAGCGCCGCGCCGGGAATGAAGGAAAAGGCGGCCGCCGCCGCTGCTGCCGCCAATATCATGCGCCTCGTGCGATCGATCATCCATTACTCCTTAGAACCAGCGTCGATGTCATCCGACACTATGGGTAGGCGAATGACCTGCATAAGTCAATGCAAATGAGAACCATTTGCAACTAGCTATTTTCAAACAGGTCGCCCTTGGCTAGTGTCGGCTAATGAGACAAAGCAAGAATCGGATCAAGGAACTGGAAGGAATCCTGCGGGACGGCGGCGTGCGCGTTACCCGCCAACGCGCTGCAATCCTTAAGATTCTGGCCGAGGCCGAGGATCATCCCGATGCCAGCGAATTACACCGGCGCGCGAAGGAAATCGATGCGACGGTGTCGCTCTCGACCGTCTACCGGACCCTATCGGCACTGGAGCAGCAGGGGGTCGTGCAGCGGCATGCCTTCGAGAACGCAACCGCTCGATTCGAGACGGCCGACGCCCCGCATCACGACCATCTGATCGACATCGATACCGGCGCGGTGATCGAGTTTCGCTCGGACAAGATCGAGCAGTTGCAGGCGGAGATCGCCGCCGAGCTCGGCTACGATCTGGTGCGCCACCGGCTGGAGCTTTATTGCCGGAAGCGCAAGGATTGACCAAGGATTACCCTTGGGCTTCGGCCGCCGCTGCGCGTTGGCGCGCCGGTATAGTCATGGCGGCGACGCCGGCGATAACGCAGCAGAGGCCGATCCACGCGGTTGTCGGTAGAGTTTCGCCAAGGAACAGGACTCCGATGGCAACGCCGATCGGAACGCGGACATAGGCCTGTGCCGTCGTGCCGACGGATCCGAGCGTGTGGATCAGGCGGAAATAGATGACGAAGGCGAGTGCCGTTGAGAAGGCTGACAGGCAGACGAGCGCGATCAGCGATTCGGGCGAGGGGTTGAGCGTCCAGGGCCGATCGATGACCAGGCTCGTCGGGACGAGCAAGATCGCGCCGGCGAGAAGCGACCCTGCGGCGGGTATCATCGGATCCAGCCCCTTGAAATTCTTCCCGAAGATTGCCGCGCCCGCATAGCAGATGGTTGCAAGAATAACGGCAAGCTGCGGGATGAGCTGATCGCCGATGCCGCTAAAGGCTTCGAGCCCAATGATCAGGCTGATGCCGGTGAGACCCGCAATGACGCCCACGAATTTGCGGGCAGTAACGGGTTCGTGCCGGGTGATCAGAGCCGTCAAAAGGAAGGCGAAGATGGGCGTGGTGGAGTTGAGGATCACCGCCACGCCAACGTCGATCGTCCGCTCAGCCCAGGCAATCAGTGTGAACGGAACGACGCTGTTGAGGCAGGCCTGGAACAGAAAACGCTTCAAGGTGGCCGTGTCACAGGGCAACGAGAGGCCGCGCCATCCGATCACTGCCAGGAGAATTGCGCCGGCGAGCAGGGTGCGCGCTGCAATCAGCGTCACCGGTGGAATGGTTTCAACCCCGATCTTGATGAAAGTGTAGGAGGCGCCCCAGAGGGTCGCAAGCGCGAGAAGAAGCAAGAGTTCGACGGCGATGTTTATTTTGGCGGCAGCGGTCATCAAGTCCATCCTTGAAGCAGGTCCAGGCCGCTCTTTTAGCATCGTCGGACAGTGGATGCTTCGGTCCCGATCGAAATGTGATGCATTTTGCGGAGGTCTCCCCGAGGAGGGGAGATCCTTTCAAAAGCCGCTGCGACTGCGCTGAGGCCTGATTGCGGAAGCCGCTTAGTTCAGCGGAATGGCGTTCTCCCCCTTGCTGGCCTGATACGTGGCAGACAGCTCAGCGTATTTCCTGCCGATTGCCTGGGCGCGCTTTTCGAGAGACACGCGATCGGACTCGGGAAGACTGGCGATCAGATCCGGGATCGATTGGCCTTTCCAGAAGGCATTCGTCCTGTTGTAGCCGCCGGGCTCCAGCGTAAAGACCTCCTTCAGGATCCTGAGGTCGTGCGGGATGGAAAAAGCATCTCGCGAATCCTCGTGACTGAAGAAATAGTAGAAATTGTCGAAACCTGCCCAGGTGATCGCTGAGAGGCACATGGAGCAGGGCTCGTGCGTCGACAGGAAGATGAGTTCGCGCGCGTCGGGGCGGTCGGATCCCGCCATTTCGTAGAACCGCTTCAAGGTATGCACTTCGCCGTGCCAGAGCGGATTCTCGGTTTCGTTGTTGGTCTCGACGAGAACGATCGACAAATCCGACTTCTTGAGCAGGGCGGCGCCGAAGACCTTGTTGCCGGCCGCCACTCCGGCCTCCGTTGCAGGGATGATCCCGCGCTCCATTGTCGTCAGCAGTGCGTCGAGCAAGGGCAGCATTTCGCTTTCTTGTGTCATGCAGTTCTTCCTTGATTGGGTGCGTGTCCGGCATCTTGGTCGGCGTCGGTTCCAACCGACGCCGACCAAGATGTAAGCGCCGGCGAGAGCGTGGATGTTCAGTGCGCCTCGGAAGCGATCACGGGCACCTCGATGCCTTTTGCATCGTAGAGCTTGCCGTTGAGGAAATAGTCGCCGTCGTGAAGCCGTGCGATGTCCTGATACCGGAGCGTACGTTCCGTTCCGGCAACGAACACCGACTGCTGGTCGGAGTTCCCGACCGTCAGGTGGTTGAAGATCAGGTTGAGGCTGATTGCCATCAGCGCGGCGGAGCTGATGCCGGAGTGGAAGATCGTTGCGACCCAGGCCGGGAAGTGCTCGTAGAAGCCGGGAGAGGCGATCGGGATCATGCCGAAGCCGATGGACGTGGCGACGATGACCAGGTTCATATTGTTGTTGTAGTCGACCTTGGAGAGCGTCCGGATGCCGCTGGCGGCGACCGTGCCGAAGAGCACGATGCCGGCGCCGCCGAGCACGGCGCTTGGAACCGCCGCGACGACGCGGCCCATGACCGGCAGCAAGCCGAGCGCCACCAGGAACATGCCGCCTGTCGCCACCACGTAGCGGCTCTTCACGCCCGTGACGGCCACCAGCCCGACATTCTGGGCAAAGGCACTTTGGGTGAAGGAGCCGAAGACCGGCGCGATGAGGCTGGAAAGCATGTCCGCCCTGAGGCCGTCGCCCAGGCGACGCGAATCCACTTTGGTTTCGATGATTTCGCCGACGGCGAGAATGTCCGCCGAAGTCTCGACCAGGGTCACCATGATGACGATGAACATAGAGACGACCGCTGCGATCTCGAAGGTCGGATAGCCGAAATGGAACACAGTCGGAAGGGAGAAGAGCGGCCCCTCGGCCACCTTCGTGAAATCGGTCATGCCGGCGAAATAGGCAATGACGGTGCCTATAAAGAGCGCAATCAGGATCGACAGCCTTGAGATCGATGCGCTGCCAAGCTTGCTGAGCAGGAGCACGATTACGAGCGTTGTCGCCGCGAGCTGGATGTTGGCCGGGCTGCCGAAGTCCGGCGCAGCACTGTTGCCTCCCATAGCCCAGCGGGCGGCGACGGGCATCAGAGTCAAGCCGATGGTGGTGATCACGATGCCGGTCACGAGCGGCGGGAAGAAACGGGTGATCCGCGAGAAGACGGGTGTGATCAGAAGTCCGATCAGCGACGCGGCCATGACGGCCCCGAGCACCGACTCGATGCCGCCACTGCCGGAAATGGCAATCATCGTCGCAACGCCCGAGAAGGAAACGCCCTGGACCAGCGGCAGCCGGCTTCCAAAAAACGGCAGGCCGATGGTTTGCAGGATGGTGGCGAGGCCGCCGGCGAAAAGAGAGGCGGTGATCAGCAGGCCGACGTCGCTGGAGCTGAGGCCTGCCGCCTGGCCCAGGATCAGCGGTACGGCGACGATGCCGCCATACATCGTCAGAACATGTTGCAGGCCATAGGCCAGATTGGCACCGATGCCGAGATTCTCGTCTTCCGGCCGCGTATGTCGTACAGTTTCGTCTGCGTTGTTTGCCAAGGTAATCTCCTCCAATACCTTTGCATGTATTCCCGCCCCTTCATAAGGCAGGTGGCAAACTATGGCAGCGACGGCGAGGCATTACCTTATTGAAAAAGGGGAAACAGTTTTCGGTTGATCAGCGGTAATACGGTCGATCTGCTACCTCCCGATTGCTTATTTTATCCATTCGTCTCCGGATACTTGCCGTTGTAAGACGCGCCCCGCCCGGCCTGGATGGGATAGAGTGCCTGCTTCTTCATCAAACGAAAGCCGGAGCTGTTTCCAGCCCCGGCGCCGCATCTCCAGATGTCGTGGCGCCGCCCGAAAATTCGGACGGCACCTGCCTTGGGAGGCTTAGTTCGTCTGCCAGCTCTTGACCAGTTCGTCATAGTTGACGGTCATCGGCTTTTCCTTCTCGTTCTCGACCTTCAGCTGTGGAGCGAGGTTGCCGGCCTTGACGGCTTCCGCGTTCCAGTATTCGAGGTCGTGCTCTTCGGCGAGCTTCGGGCCGATGTCGCCCTGGATGCCGGCGCGTTCGAGGCGCTGCAGCACCTTTTCCTGCTCGGCGCAAAGCGAGTCCATGGCCTCCTGCGCGGTCTTGGCACCGGAAGACGCGTCACCGATCGCCTGCCACCAGAGCTGGGCCAGCTTCGGATAGTCAGGCACGTTCGTGCCGGTCGGCGACCACTGCAGGCGGGCCGGTGAGCGGTAGAACTCGATCAGGCCGCCGAGCTTCGGTGCGCGCTCTGTGAAGCTCGGATGATCGAGCGTCGACTGGCGGATGAAGGTGAGACCGACATGGCTCTTTTTCACGTCCACGGTCTTGGAGGTCACGAACTGCGCGTAGAGCCAGGCGGCCTTGGCGCGGTCGTCCGGCGTGGATTTCAGGATCGTCCAGGAGCCGGCGTCCTGATAGCCGAGCTTCATGCCGTCCTTCCAGTAGACGCCGTGCGGGCTCGGGGCAAAACGCCACTTCGGCGTGCCGTCCTCGTTCACCACCGGCAGGCCCTGCTTCACGAAGTCCGCGGTGAACGCCGTATAGGTGAACATCTGCTGGGCGATTTCACCCTGCGAAGGAACCGGACCGGATTCCGAGAAGGTCATGCCCTGGGCGGCCGCCGGAGCATAGGCCTTCAGCCAGTCGAGATACTTCTGAATGGCATAGACCGACGCCGGGCCGTTGGTGTCACCGCCGCGCGCAACGCAGGATCCGACGGGGCGCGAGTTCTCGTCGACCCTGATGCCCCACTCGTCCACCGGCTTGCCGTTCGGGATGCCCTTGTCGCCGTTGCCGGCCATTGACAGCCAGGCGTCGGTGAAGCGCCAGCCGAGCGACGGGTCCTTCTTGCCGTAATCCATGTGGCCGTAGACCTTCTTGCCGTCGATCTCGCGGCCATTGAAGAACTCGGCGATGTCCTCGTAGGCCGACCAGTTGACCGGAACGCCGAGGTCGTAGCCGTACTTGGCCTTGAACTCTTCCTGGATTTTCGGATCGTTGAACCAGTCGTAGCGGAACCAGTAGAGGTTCGCGAACTGCTGGTCGGGGAGCTGGTAGAGCTTGCCGTCCGGGGCTGTGGTAAAGGACTTGCCGATAAAGTCATCAATGTCGAGGTTGGGGTTGGTGACGTCCTTGCCCTCGTTCGCCATGAAATCGGTCAGGCTGCGGGCCTGCTGGTAGCGCCAATGGGTACCGATCAGATCCGAGTCGTTGATGTAGGCGTCATAGACGTTTTCACCGGACTGCATCTGCGTCTGCAGCTTTTCGACGACGTCGCCTTCGCCGATCAGGTCGTGGGTGATCTTGATGCCAGTAATGTCAGAGAACGCCTTGGCGAGGGTCTTCGATTCATATTCATGGGTGGTGATCGTTTCGGAGACGACCTTGATTTCCATGCCGGCAAAGGGCTTTGCCGCATCGATGAACCATTGCATTTCCGCTTCCTGGGCGGCGCGGTCGAGCGACGAGAGGTCGCCGATTTCCTTGTCCAGGAACGCCTTTGCCTCATCCATGCCGGCGTAGGCCGACCCGGTGAGAGCCAGCAGCATGGCTGCCGTCGTCGTTAGAAGATGCCGTCGCATAAGTTCCTCCCTTGGGTTTTGCGATTGCAGTTCATTGCAGTTTCGAGGAGCGCGCCGTCGACGCGCCCCTCATTGCGTTTCTCAGACGTAGCGGAAGACGCCGATGGCATAGACCACCGAGAGCGCGACCGCCCACCAGAGGTTTGTGCCGACGAGCCCCAGCCAGCCGAGATGAATGAAGGCGGATCCGAGCAGCGAGACGAAGAGTCGGTCGCCGCGGGTGGTTTCGAAGCGCAGGATGCCGACGCGCGGATTTCCTCCGGGCCGGGCATATTCCCAGACGGCCATCAGCGAAAGCAGCGTGAAGATCGTCAGAAAGAACATGGCGGTCGGGAAGGACCAGGCCATCCACCCGCCGGGGATCAGCGGGGCGAACCAGTCGCGTTCGCCGTCCTTGAGCGGCAGGGCGGAAACAAGCAGGCCCGCAGCTACGACATAGACGACGAGCACCGCGACAAGTGCGACGGGCCAGCGGTTCTTGCGAGTGGCGATGGTTGCCATCAGACCCTCCCCAGGGCGAAGCCCTTGGCGATGTAGTTGCGGACGAAGTAGATGACGAGCGCGCCGGGAATGATCGTCAGCACGCCGGCGGCGGCAAGCACACCCCAGTCGAGACCGGACGCCGAGACGGTGCGGGTCATGGTGGCGGCAATCGGCTTGGCATCGGTGGTCGTGAGCGTACGCGCGATCAGGAGTTCGACCCACGAGAACATGAAGCAGAAGAAGGCGGCGACGCCGATGCCGGATGCGATCAGCGGCACGAAAATTTTCACGAAGAAGCGCGGGAAGGAATAACCGTCGATATAGGCCGTCTCGTCGATCTCCTTCGGCACGCCCGACATGAAGCCTTCGAGGATCCAGACCGCCAGCGGCACGTTGAAGAGGCAGTGCGCGATGGCGACCGCGATATGCGTGTCGATCAGGCCGAAGGCGGAATAGAGCTGGAAGAAGGGCAGCGCGAAAACGGCCGGCGGTGCCATCCGGTTCGTAAGCAGCCAGAAGAACAGGTGCTTGTCGCCGAGGAAGCGATAGCGCGAGAAGGCGTAGGCCGCCGGCAGCGCCACCGAGACCGAGATCACCGTGTTCATCACGACGTAGGTGATCGAGTTGATGTAGCCGTTGTACCAGGAAGGGTCGGTGAAGATCACCCGGTAGTTCCGGAGCGTCGGATTCTGCGGCCAGAGCGAGAACGTGCTGAGAATCTCGCCCGTCTCCTTGAAGCTCATATTGACCAGCCAATAGATCGGCAGGAGCAGGAAGACGATGTAGATCGTCGGGACCAGCCAGGAGAGGCGTTGCGACAGCGGTTGCGTATTGGTTTTCATAATGTCTCCTCCCTCCTTTCTCAGCCTTGAGCCTCGCTCGTGGTCATCACCGTGTAGAAGATCCACGACAGAAGCAGGATGATGAGGAAGTAGATGATCGAGAGGGCTGCGGCCGGGCCGAGATCGAACTGGCCGATCGCCATCTTGACGAGATCGATCGACAGGAAGGTCGTCGAATTGCCCGGTCCACCGCCGGTCACGACGAAGGGTTCCGTATAGATCATGAAACTGTCCATGAAGCGCAGCAGGAAGGCGATCAGGAGCACGCGCTTCATCTTCGGAAGCTGGATGTAACGGAAGACGGACCAGCGCGAGGCGCCGTCGATCTTGGCCGCCTGGTAGTAAGCGTCCGGGATCGAGACGAGGCCGGCATAGCACAGGAGCACGACGAGGCTCGTCCAGTGCCAGACGTCCATGACGATCAGCGTCACCCACGCATCGATCGGATTCTGCACATAGTTGTAGTTGATGCCGAGCGAGGCGAGCGTGCGTCCGAGGAGGCCGATGTCGACGCGGCCGAAGACCTGCCATATGGTGCCGACGACGTTCCACGGAATGAGCAGCGGCAGTGCCATCAGCACCAGGCAGATCGGAACGCCGATGCCCTTCTTCGGCATGTTGAGTGCGATCACGATGCCGAGCGGAATCTGGATCGTTAGGATGATCGCCGAGAAGATCAGGTTGCGGGTGAGCGCGTCCCAGAAGCGGTCGGATTCGAGTGTATCCACGAACCAGTCGGTGCCGGCCCAGAAAAACTCGTTGTTGCCGAAGGTGTCCTGCACCGAATAGTTGACGACGGTCATCAGCGGGACCACGGCGGAGAAGGCGACGAGCACCAACACCGGCAGGACCATGAACCAGGCCTTGTTGTTCCAGGTTTTTTCCATGGCTCAAACCTCCTCACCGACGCGCCAGGAATCGGCGTAGATATTGATTGCCTTCGGATCGAAGGTGACGCGCGGCTCGGCGGGGATCTCGCCGTCCTCGTCGACGACGATCGAGATCGTCCGGTCGGCAAAGCGGGCGCGGACGATCTTGCGGCGTCCGATATCCTCCACCTTGGTGATCGAGACCGGCATGCCTTCGCGCCCAAGCACGATGAACTCCGGGCGAATGCCGAGTTCGGTCTTGGCCCCGGACTGGATTTTCGGCAGGAAATTGAGCGGGATGCTCTCGCCGCCGATCGCGGCCTTGCTGCCTTCGATCGTCGCCGGCAGCACATTCATGCCCGGCGAGCCGATGAAATAGCCGACGAAGGTATGGCGCGGCCGTTCGAAAAGCTCGGCCGGCGTGCCGATCTGGACGATCTGGCCGTCATACATGACGACAACCTTGTCGGCGAAGGTCAGCGCCTCGGTCTGGTCATGCGTCACATAGACCATGGTGAAGCCGAACTGCCTGTGCAGCCGCTTGATCTGCGAGCGCAGCACCCATTTCATTTCCGGGTCGATCACGGTCAGCGGTTCGTCGAAGAGGATGGCGCTGACGTCCGAGCGGACGAGGCCGCGGCCAAGCGAGATCTTCTGCTTCTGGTCGGCGGTCAATCTCCGGGCCGTCTTCATCGCCCAGCCGCCAAGGCCGGTCATCTCGATGATCTCCTTGACGCGCCGGTCGACCTCCGCCTCCGGCACATGCCGGTTGCGCAGCGGGAAGGCGAGATTGTCGTAAACGGTCATCGTGTCGTAGATCACCGGGAATTGGAACACCTGGGCGATGTTGCGTTCCTGGGTGGAGAGATGCGTGACATCGTGACCGTCGAAAAGGATGCGTCCCTCGGACGGATTAATGAGGCCGGAAATGATGTTGAGAAGCGTGGTCTTGCCGCACCCGGAAGGACCGAGCAGCGCATAGGCGCCGCCGTCGTTCCACTCGTGATGCACTTCCCTCAGCGCGTAGTCCGCCTCCGACTTCGGCTTTGCGCCGTAGGCGTGGCGGATATGTTCAAGGTTGATTCTGGCCATGTTCTCCTCCCAGCGCCGCCTCAGGCCGTTCCGCCGATCGCGCGACCGTCCGGCCCGAAGGCCATCAGGTGGCGTGTATCGACAAAGACCTGAAGAACCGCGTCCGGTTCGATGTCGTGAATGCCGGGCGCGAGCATGACCCAGCGCGCGCCGGCGAAGCCGACGTGAATGAAGCTCTCCGAGCCGGCGATTTCAGAGATCGCCGTCTTGACGGTAAGCGCATTGCCGCTGCCGTTCGGCGGATCGAAAGAAAGGTGGTGCGGCTGGAAGGCGACCGTGCAGGGCCCGTCCGGAACGGCCGAAAGATGGGCCGGGACGGTAAGCACGGGCTTTCCATCGAGCGTGAAATCCGCTCCCGTCTTCACGAGCTCGATCGTGTTCAGCGGCGGATCGGCGAAAGTGCGCGCGGTGACGATGTCGATCGGGCGGCGATAAACGTCGATCGTGCGGCCGAACTGGGTGATGCGGCCCTCGCTCAAGGTGGCGGTATTGCCGCCGAGCAGCAAGGCCTCGGACGGCTCGGTCGTTGCATAGACGAAGATCGCACCGGAGGCGGCGAAAATCTTCGGCAATTCCTCGCGCAGTTCCTCGCGCAGCTTGTAGTCGAGATTGGCCAGCGGTTCGTCGAGCAGCACCAGGTCGGCGTTCTTGACGATCGCTCGTGCAAGCGCGGTGCGCTGCTGCTGGCCGCCGGAAAGGTTCAAGGGTGTGCGGTCGAGATAGGGGGTGAGCTTCAGGAGCTCGGCCGCCTTGCGCACGTCCCGATCGACAGTTGCGCTATCGGCGCCCTTGATGCGCATTGGCGAGGCGATGTTGTCGTACACCGTCATCGCCGGATAATTGATGAACTGCTGGTAGACCATGGCGACAGAGCGCTGCTGCACCGGCAGGCCGGTGACGTCGGCGCCATCAAAGCGAAGCGAACCGGAGGCGGGCTTGTCGAGACCGGCCATCAGCCGCATCAGCGACGTCTTGCCGGAGAGCGTGGGGCCGAGCAGCACATTGAGCGACCCCCTCTCCAGCACAAGGTCGGTCGGGTGGATATGGGTCTCCCCGCCCACGACCTTGGATATGTTCTTCATTTCAAGCATCGAATTCTCCGGTGTTCCACCCAGCCATCGGCAGTCTCAAATTGCACGGTCTCGGAGCGGGATTTTGGTTTTCCGCCTGCGTACCGTGCCTAGGCGGCAGCGTTGGCCGCGCCCTGCATATATTCCTCCAGCTCCGCGGCTTCGGCCGGCGAGAGCTTCAATCCCAGTTTCGTCCGGCGCCACAGCACGTCCTCCGCGCACCGCGCCCATTCCTGCTCGATCAGCCAATTGACTTCGGTTTCGTAGAGGTCTGCTCCGAAACGCCTTCCGAGATCGGTCTCGCTCGCCGCCTTTCCGAGAAGCCGGGCCGCCCGCGTGCCGTAGAGCCGCACGAGGCGGCGCGCGTGTGAACTGGCGAGAAAAGGGTAGCGCGCCTTGAGGCTGGCGACCTCGGCGTCGTAGCCGGTAGCGGGAAAATCGCCGCCCGGCAGGTTCGATCCGGCGGTCCATTTCCGGCCCTTGACTCCGATTGCCTCGCCAATTTTTTCGAGTGCAGACTCACTCAGCCGCCGATAGGTCGTGAGCTTGCCGCCGAAAATGTTCAAGAGCGGCGCCTGGCCGTTCTCACCCTCGAGGCGCAGCACGTAATCGCGGGTCGCCTCCTGCGCCTTGCTGGCGCCGTCGTCGAACAGCGGGCGCACCGCCGAATAGGTCCAGACGATGTCGTCGCGCGTTACCGGATCGGTGAAGTATTCGCTCGCCGCCTTGCAGAGATAGTCGATCTCGGCGTCGCTGATGCGCGCCTCCGCGGGGTTGCCGTCGAAATCGTGGTCGGTCGTGCCGATCAGGGTGAAATCGTTCTCGTAGGGAATGGCGAAGATGATCCGCCCGTCCGGGTTCTGGAAGAAATAGGCGCGCGGATCGTCGAACTTCTTGTTCACGACGATATGGCTGCCCTGGACGAGGCGCACATTGTGCACGTCGTTCTTGCCGATCGTGTCGGCGAGCACGCGATCCACCCAGGGACCGGTGGCATTGACGAGCATGCGGGCACGCAGGGTTGCGCGCGCGCCGGTCACCATGTTTTCCGTTTCGATAGTCCAGTGTCCGTCGTTGCGGCGCGCCGAGACGACTCGGGTGCGCGGCATGACCCGCGCCCCGCGATCGGCGGCGTCGCGCGCGTTCAGCACCACCAGCCGCGCATCGTTGACCCAGCCATCGGAATATTCGAATGCCTTGGTGAAAAGCCGCTTCAGCGGCAGTCCCGCCGGGTCGCGGGTCATGTCCAGCGTCCGGGTCGGGGGCAGCAGCTTGCGACCGCCGATATGATCATAGAGAAACAGGCCGAGGCGGATGAGCCAGGCGGGGCGTAGCCCGCCTTTATGGAAGGGCAGCACGAAGCGCATCGGCCAGATGACATGCGGTGCCATCGCCCACAGTATCTCGCGCTCCATCAGCGCCTCGCGGACGAGGCGGAGCTCATAATATTCGAGATAGCGCAGACCGCCGTGAATAAGCTTGGTGGAGCCGGACGATGTGCCGGAAGCGAAATCCTTCATTTCGGCCAGTGCGACGGTATAACCCCGACCGACCGCATCGCGTGCAATGCCGCATCCGTTGATGCCGCCGCCTATTACGAAGACGTCGAAGATCGTCTGCTCTGGCACTGTATTTCCCCTCCGCATTTCGCAATGCACAAATTGATGCGGCTGCGAAAGTGAAATCAGTTAAAACGAAAATATATCGAATGTCAAACGAATGTTTCCGCGAAGCCGGGCCCCGCAAAGCGGTCCGAGTCAGGCATCGGTCTCGACCAGCCGAACGTCCTGTTCCGCGCATATTTTCCGAACATTTTCAATGATGCAGCGGTCGGTGATAAAAGTCTGGACCTGGGAGATGTGGCCGATCCTGACCGGTGCGGTTCGTTCGAATTTCGTGGAGTCCGAAACGAGAATGACGTGCCGCGCATTGGCGATGATCGCCTGGGCGACTTTCACTTCCCGGTAATCGAAATCGAGAAGTGCGCCGTCGTGGTCGATCGCCGAGGCTCCGATGACGGCAAAGTCCACCTTGAACTGCTTGATGAAGTCGACGGCGGCCTCGCCGACGATGCCGCCGTCTGAGCCACGCACGACACCGCCCGCAATCACCACCTCGATCGACGGGAATACGCGCAACCTGTTGGCAACATTGATGTTGTTGGTGATGACCATCAATTCCTTGTGGTCGAGCAGCGCTTCTCCCACCGCTTCGGTGGTGGTGCCGATATTGATGAACAGCGAGGCGTTGTCAGGGATAAGCGCGGCGGCGGCGCGGCCGATCGCCTGCTTCTCGGTCGCGGCGATCTGGCGGCGTGCGTCATATTTGACGTTTTCCTTGCCGCTCGGGAAGATGGCGCCACCGTGGATGCGGTTAAGCACCCTTGCGTCGCAGAGATCGTTGAGATCCTTGCGGATCGTTTGCGGCGTCACTGAAAAGCGCTGGGCAAGCTCCTCGACAAGCACGCGCCCCTCTGTTTTTGCCAGTTCCAGAATTTCTGCCTGCCGCCCGCTGAGATACATTCCGGCTCCCCAGTTTTCGTTTTTTTTCATAATATGCAAAAACGAAAGCCATGCAATTTCAGAAGTCGGCGTTCTTGCATGATGCCGGTTTCGCGGCAACCGCTGGCTCGCCCATGTTGCAATCCGGCAATGGATGGGCGAGCCTGTCGGTCTGTCAGGCCAGGAGAAGAGATTGTGGCGCTCTTTCTCCCGCGTTCTGCTTCAATTTATGGCTGTTGATCGGCACGTGTGATCCGGACTGGGATATAGGGTCAGAGGGGGGAAGGGCATGTTTCATCCGGCCTTGTTCAAGGGCATGAACGTGGTGGTGACCGGCGGTGGCCGGGGTATCGGGCTGGAGGTTGCGCGACAGTTTCTCGATTGTGGCGCGCATGTCCTTGTCCACATGGGCAGGACGGTCGCCCGCGAACGGCACGATTTTCTCGAGTTGGCCGCAACCGAGGGCAGGGCGTTTCTTTGCGCCGCCGATTTTCTCGTCGCTGGCGGCGTCGAAACTCTGGCGGATGCCGTCCGGGAGCGCTTCGACAGGGTCGATGTCCTCATCAACAATGCCGGCACGATGGTCGGGCGCTTCCCGGCAGCCGACCTGACCGACGAAGACTATCGCACCGTCGTGCAGCTCAACCAGACGTCGGTCGTCGAGATGACGCGGGCGATGTTGCCGCTGCTGCGCAGGGGCACCCATCCTGCGATCGTCAACACGGTATCGATCTCCGCCTCGACCGGCGGCAGCGCCGGCTCGTCGATCTACTCTGCCACCAAGGCTTTCGTCGCGACCTATTCGAAGGCACTGGCGCGCGAACTGGCGCCGGAGGGCATCCGCGTCAATTGCGTCTCGCCGGGAACGATCGCCACCGATTTCCATGAACGCTATTCGTCGCCGGAGAAACTCGAGGCAACGCGCAAGACGATCCCGCTCGGCCGGCTCGGCTCAGCCGAGGATTGTGCGCCAGCCTATCTCTTTCTCGCGTCCCATGCGCTTTCGGGCTATATCACCGGCCAGGTGCTGGAGGTGAACGGCGGGCAGCTCATTGCTTGAGCGGAATCCGCTGTCTAGCTGCCCTCATCCGCCTGCCGGCACCTTCTCTCCGCGAGCGGGGCGAAGGGACAAGCGACACGGGGGCCGCGGGGAGAGGGTTAGGGGTGAGGGGAAGGTCAAATCATCGCGACCTAAAGGCCAGGAATGATCGATAAGCTGGAGTTCTTTCTCGCACTTGCCCGCCAACGGCATTTCGGCCGGGCGGCGGAGGAGTGCGGTGTCACGCAGCCGACGCTTTCGGCGGCGATCCGCCAGCTCGAAGACCAGCTTGGCGTCATGCTCGTCAATCGCGGATCGCGTTACCAGGGTCTGACGCCCGAGGGCCAGCGGGTGCTCGAATGGGCGCGGCGAATCGTCAGCGACACCCGTACCATGCGCGAGGAGATGCGCGCGGCACGCAAAGGTCTGTCCGGGCATATCCGGCTGGCCGCGATCCCGACGACGCTTGCCATGGTGCCGATGATCACCGCGCCGTTCCAGGAAAAGCATCCGGATGTGACGTTTTCGGTGCTTTCGACGACGTCGCTGCAGATCCTGACGCTTCTGGAAAACCTCGAGATCGACGCGGGCTTGACCTATCTGGAGAACGAGCCGCTCGGCCGCGTGACCACCGTGCCGCTGCAAATCGAGCAATATCATCTGGTTACCGCTTCCGGCACGCCGCTATCGGATCGCAAAAGCGTGACCTGGAAGGAAGTCAGCAACGTTCGGCTTTGTCTATTGACGGCCGACATGCAGAACCGCCGTATCATCAATCAGCATTTTGCAGAAGCCGGCGCGGTCCCCAGGCCGACACTCGAATCGAATTCGATGATTGTGCTTTTCTCTCACGTCCGCACCGGCCGGTGGGCGAGCATCATGCCCTTCAACGTCGCGAAATCATTCGGTTTTCACGAGGATATCCGGATGATCCCGATCATCGATCCGGATGTCCATCACACGGTCGGCTTGGTCGCCACCTACCGCGAGCCCTTCACGCCGCTAGTCTCCGCGCTCCTGCATGAAGCCCGCATCCTGGGCGAGCGCAACGAGGCCCTGGAACACGTTCACCGAGCCTGAACGCGATCAATTTCAATAAGTTGATGCAAAGGCCGCATTGCGTCTCGTCTTATCCTGCATCGATAGATTTTTCCTATCGATTAACGGAACAGCATTATTGACCCTTCCGGCCTTACGCGCGAAGCTTAAAGGGCAAAGATCGACGAGGCTCCGGTCTTTGCCGAGATGAAAACATTCGGCGCTGCAGCGGTCGGGCGGAAGGCCTGGTCGCGCCGCGCCAGAGCCGGGAGGGCTCTTCGGGTGAATATTCAGCTGCCGCGCGCAGACGTGGCTGAGCGAACGCTCGCGATTGTCGGTGAACTCAAGGGGCTCGAAGGCCCGCTTCTTGCGATCCTGCATGAAATCCAGGACGAATTCGGCTATGTGCCTGAAGAGTGCTTGCCGGTGATTGCGCGTGAGCTCAACCTTTCGCGCGCCGAAGTCTATGGCGTCGTCACCTTCTACCATGATTTCCGCGAGCACCCGGCCGGGCGTCATGTGCTGAAGCTCTGTCGTGCCGAAGCCTGCCAATCGATGGGCGGCGACCGGCTGGCCGAACGCGCCAAGGCGCTGCTCGGCATCGACTTCCATGAAACGACGCCGGATGGCGCGGTGACGCTGGAGCCCGTCTACTGTCTTGGGCTCTGTTCCTGCTCGCCGTCGGCAATGCTCGACGGTGAGGTGCACGGACGGATCGACGACGCAGAGCTTGAGGCGCTGGTCGCGGAGGCACGCCGATGACCGTGAAGATCTACATTCCGCAGGATGCCGCCGCACTTGCGCTCGGCGCCGAACGTGTCGCCACGGCGATGGCCGAAGAGATCGCGGCCCGCGGGCTCGACGTCGCTATCGTCCGCAATGGTTCGCGCGGCATGCATTGGCTGGAACCGCTGGTCGAAGTCGAAACAGCCGAGGGCCGCATAGCCTACGGCCCGGTGAAGGCGAGTGACGTCGCTTCGCTTCTGGATGCCGGGCTGGTCTCTGGCGGCGCGCACCCACTCTGTCTCGGGAAGACGGAAGATATTCCGTTCCTCAAGCAGCAAACGCGGCTGACCTTCGCCCGCTGCGGCGTCACAGACCCGCTGTCGCTCGACGACTATCGCGCCCATGGCGGCCTGCGTGGTCTCGAAAAGGCGGTGGCCATGCAGCCTGCAGCCATTGTTGCGGAGGTAACCGAAAGCGGCCTTCGCGGACGCGGCGGTGCCGGATTCCCGACCGGCATCAAGTGGAAGACGGTTCTCGAGGCGGCGGGTTCGCGCAAATACATCGTCTGCAATGCCGATGAGGGCGACAGCGGCACCTTCGCCGACCGGATGATCATGGAGGGCGATCCCTTCGTGCTGATCGAGGGCATGGCGACCGCCGGCATCGCGACCGGCGCGACCAAGGGCTATGTCTACACGCGCTCCGAATATCCGCACGCGATTGCGGCGATGGAGCAAGCGATCGAGATCGCCCGCGCCGCTGGCGTGCTCGGGGCCTCGATACTCGGTTCCGCTCATGCTTTCGATATGGAAGTCAGAACCGGCGCCGGCGCCTATGTCTGTGGCGAGGAGACCTCGCTTCTGAACAGCCTCGAAGGCAAGCGCGGACTGGTGCGCGCCAAGCCGCCGCTTCCGGCGCACAAGGGTCTGTTTGACTGTCCGACTGTCATCAACAACGTCATCTCGCTCGCCTCCGTGCCGATCATTCTGGACAAGGGCGCGGCATTCTACCGCGACTTCGGCATGGGCCGCTCGCGCGGCACGATCCCGATCCAGATCGCCGGCAACGTCAAGCACAGCGGCCTTTATGAGACCGCCTTCGGCCTGACGCTCGGCGAGATCGTCGACGAGATCGGCGGCGGCACGGCAAGTGGCCGGCCGGTCAAGGCGGTGCAGGTGGGCGGCCCGCTCGGCGCCTATTTCCCGCGGGCGCTGTTCGACACCCCGTTCGACTACGAGGCCTTCGCAGCCAGGGATGGCCTGATCGGCCATGCCGGAATCGTCGTCTTCGACGACACGGCAGACATGCTGAAGCAGGCGCGCTTCGCCATGGAATTCTGCGCCGTCGAAAGCTGCGGCAAGTGCACGCCCTGCCGCATAGGCTCGACACGCGGCGTCGAGGTCGCGGACAAGATCGCGGCCGGCATCGAGCCTGAGAAGAATCGCGAGCTGCTCGCCGATCTTTGCAACACGATGAAATTCGGCTCGCTCTGCGCGCTCGGCGGCTTCACGCCCTATCCTGTGATGAGCGCGATGACGCATTTCCCGGAGGATTTCTCGCCGGCTCCGGCGGTGGAGGCTGCGGAATGAACGTGGCGGCCTTTACCCCCCTCTGGCCTGCCGGCCATCTCCCCCACAAGGGGGGAGATCGATGCGCGGCCGGCCACCCGCTCCAACCGAAACGCTTCTGCGAGTGGAATGCCTCGGTGAAGACGCCCAGCGTGCCACATCCATTCTCCCCCCTTGTGGGGGAGATACCCGGCAGGACAGAGGGGGGTGATCTCTCCCTGAACGCAATTTCTCAGGAGGCCTAAATGTCTCTCATTCATGAAATCGACTACGGCACTCCCGCTTCCAAGTCCGAAAAGCAGGTGACGCTCACCATCGATGGGCGCGAGATCACGGTGCCGGAGGGCACGTCGATCATGCGCGCGGCGATGGAAGCCGGCATCGAGGTGCCGAAGCTCTGTGCCTCCGACATGATGGAAGCCTTCGGCTCCTGCCGCCTCTGTCTGGTCGAGATCGAGGGACGCGCCGGAATGCCGGCCTCGTGCACGACGCCGGTGGCGCCGGGCATCAGCGTCTCGACGCAAACCCAGCGGCTCAAGGACGTCCGCCGCGGCGTGATGGAGCTTTACATCTCCGACCACCCGCTCGACTGCCTGACCTGCGCGGCCAATGGCGACTGCGAACTGCAGGATATGGCCGGCGCCGTGGGCCTGCGCGACGTGCGCTACGGCTATGACGGTGCGAACCACGTTAAGGCACGGAACAATGGTGGCGAGATCAATCTCAAGTGGGCGCCGAAGGACGAATCCAATCCCTATTTCACCTTTGATCCGGCGAAATGCATCGTCTGCTCGCGTTGCGTGCGCGCCTGTGAAGAGGTGCAGGGCACGTTCGCGCTGACGATCGGCGGGCGCGGCTTCGACTCCAAGGTTTCGGCGGGGATGAACGAGGATTTCGTTTCTTCCGAATGCGTCTCCTGCGGCGCCTGCGTGCAGGCCTGCCCGACGGCGACGCTTACCGAAAAATCGGTGATCGAGATCGGCCAGCCGGAACATTCGGTGGTCACCACCTGCGCCTATTGCGGCGTCGGCTGCTCGTTCAAGGCGGAGATGCGCGGCGAGGAACTGGTGCGGATGGTGCCGTGGAAAGACGGCCAGGCAAACCGCGGCCATTCCTGCGTCAAGGGGCGTTTCGCCTATGGCTATTCGAACCACAAGGACCGCATCCTCAATCCGATGATCCGCGAAAAGATCACCGATCCCTGGCGCGAGGTCACCTGGGAAGAGGCGTTTGAGCATGTCGCGTCCGAATTCCGCCGTATCCAGTATCAGTACGGTCGTGATTCCGTCGGCGGCATTACGTCGTCGCGCTGCACCAACGAGGAGACCTATCTGGTGCAGAAGCTGGTGCGCGCCGGCTTCGGCAACAACAATGTCGACACCTGCGCCCGCGTCTGCCACTCGCCGACCGGCTACGGCCTCAATCAGACCTTCGGCACCTCGGCCGGCACGCAGGATTTCGACAGCGTCGAGCATACGGATGTCGCCGTCATCATCGGCGCCAACCCGACCGACGGCCATCCGGTATTCGCTTCGCGGCTCAAAAAGCGCCTGCGCGAAGGCGCTAAATTGATCGTCATCGATCCGCGCCGGATCGACCTCGTTCGCTCCGCCCATGTCGAGGCGTCCTACCACCTGCCGCTGAAGCCCGGCACCAACGTCGCCATCCTGACGTCGATAGCACACGTGATCGTCACCGCAGGGCTCGCCAACGAAGCTTTCATCCGCGAGCGCTGCGACTGGTCGGAATATGAGGACTGGGCCGCATTCGTCGCCGAGCCCTATCACAGCCCGGAAGCGACCGAAGCCTATACCGGCGTTCCAGCCGAGCTGGTGCGCGGCGCGGCGCGCCTTTACGCCACCGGCGGCAACGGCGCCATCTACTACGGCCTTGGCGTCACCGAGCACAGCCAGGGCTCGACCACCGTCATGGCGATCGCCAACCTCGCCATGGTGACCGGCAACATTGGCCGGCCCGGTGTTGGCGTCAATCCGCTGCGCGGCCAGAACAACGTGCAGGGCTCCTGCGACATGGGCTCCTTCCCGCACGAACTGCCCGGCTATCGGCATATTTCAGACGATGCGACGCGCGACGTCTTCGAGAAGCTCTGGGGCGTGACGCTCAACAACGAGCCGGGCTTGCGTATCCCGAACATGCTCGATGCCGCCGTCGACGGGACCTTCAAGGCGCTCTATATCCAGGGCGAGGATATCCTGCAGTCGGATCCGGACACCAAGCATGTCGCTGCCGGGCTTGCGGCGATGGAGTGCGTCGTCGTGCACGACCTCTTCCTCAACGAAACGGCCAACTACGCCCACGTCTTCCTGCCGGGGTCGACCTTCCTCGAAAAGGACGGCACCTTCACCAATGCCGAGCGGCGGATCAACCGCGTTCGCCGTGTGATGCGGCCGAAGAACGGCTATGCCGATTGGGAGGTGACGCAGAAGCTCGCCCAGGCCATCGGACTTGACTGGAACTATCGCCATCCGTCCGAGATCATGGACGAGATCGCGGCAACGACCCCGACCTTCGCCATGGTCTCCTACGACTATCTGGACAAGATGGGCTCGGTGCAGTGGCCCTGCAACGAAAAGGCGCCGCTTGGTTCACCGATCATGCATGTCGATGGCTTCGTGCGCGGCAAGGGCAAGTTCATCCGCACCGAATTCGTCGCAACCGACGAGAAGACCGGTCCGCGCTTCCCGCTGTTGCTCACCACCGGCCGCATCCTCAGCCAGTACAATGTCGGCGCCCAGACACGGCGCACCGAGAACGTGATCTGGCATGCGGAAGACCGGCTGGAGATCCATCCGCACGACGCCGAGCAGCGCGGCATACGCGACGGCGATTGGGTCAGGCTGGCCAGCCGTGCGGGTGAGACGACGCTGAGATCGTTGATCACCGACCGCGTCGCGCCGGGGGTGGTTTACACCACCTTCCATCACCCGACGACGCAGGCGAACGTCATCACCACCGACTTCTCCGACTGGGCGACCAACTGCCCGGAATACAAGGTGACGGCGGTGCAGGTCTCGCCCTCAAACGGTCCGTCCGACTGGCAGCGCGACTATGACGAGCAGGCGCGGCAGGCGCGCCGGATCGCCGGCAATCTGGAGGCGGCGGAGTAGGGAGTGCGGGAGCACGTCGCATGACCGGTATCAAGACGAGCGTGAAAGTGGCTGAAGCCGCCCGCCGCGCAGGGACCCTTGTCGCAGGGTCCCGGGTGGTGCCCGAGGAGACGCCGATCGCGTTGACCTATGGCGGCTCCACCCACGCGGTGATGATGGCGACGCCCGCCGATTTCGAGGATTTTGCTGTCGGCTTCAGCCTGACCGAAGGCATCATCACTGAACCGGACCAGATCGAGGCTGTCGACGTCGTGGCAGAGGACAAGGGCATCGACCTGCAGATCACCCTTCGGGACGAAGAGAACGACATGCTGCGCCAGCGGCGCCGGCACATGGCCGGCCCGGTCGGTTGCGGTCTCTGCGGCATCGAATCTATCGAGCAGGCCGTCCGCCATACCCCGGATGTCTCGGGGGCGGCACTCAGGCTTTCGCAGATGGACGTCGTCAAGGCCGTCGCACTGCTCAACGGCCAGCAGCCGCTGCATTTCGAGACACGCGCGGTGCACGGCGCGGCGTTCTATGTGCCGGGAAAAGGCCTGATTGCCGTACGCGAGGATGTCGGACGCCACAATGCGCTCGACAAGCTCGTCGGTGCGGCGGCGCGTGCCGGCTTCAAGGGCAGTGAGGGTGCCGTCGTCGTCACCTCGCGCGTATCGGTCGAGATGGTTCAGAAGACTGCGATCATCGGTAGCCCGGTGATCATTGCCATTTCGGCGCCGACGGCGCTCGCCATTCGCACGGCGGAAGAGGCGGGCATGACGCTCATCGCGCTCGTGCGCGGCGACGAATTCGAAATTTTCACCCATGCCGCGCGCATACATTCCGGAGCTGTTGCCGATGTCGCCTGATACCAATGCCAAGCTCATCTACATGGCCAACCAGATCGCCACGTTCTTCAAGAGCCAGCCGGCGGCGGAGGCGGCGGCGGGCGTTGCAACCCATATCAACAAATATTGGGAGCCGCGCATGCGCCGCAAGCTGTTCGAGCACATCGAGGCCGGCGGCGAGGGACTAAACCCGCTGGTCCTCGAGGCGGCCGCGAAGATCCGCCGTCCGGAAGCGGCGTAGTCTGTAGTCGGCGGTGGGCCGAAGAAGGCCCCTCCCCAAGCCTCAACAAGGCGGAGCTCCCCCCAGCCTGTCGCCCCGAACGGAAAAAGCCGCCTCACAGGGCGTGAGACGGCCTTCATCCAAGATTAAGCGAAACCTCACGCGGCGAGTTCTTCCACGTCCCGCTCCTTGAACATGCGGGCGAGGTTCAGGAAGCAGATCATGCCCGATTCATTGGCGATGATACCTTCGGCAAAACTCTTGTCGAAGGAGGCCGTCACTTCCGGTACCGGCTGAACCTGGCTGCCCTGAACGGTGAGAATGTCGGAGACGCGGTCGACGACCAGGCCGATGACCATGTTGTGCACTTCGGCGACGACAATCGCGCTGCGTTCGTTGGCGACCGTCGACTTCATTCCGAGCTTGTGGGCAAGGTCGATGATCGGGATTACCGTGCCGCGCAGGTTCATCACGCCGATCACTTCCGGCGGAGAATGCGGAATGGGTGTCGACGGCGCCCAGCCGCGGATTTCGCGGATCGTCGTGGTTTTGACGCAAAATTCCTGATCGTGAAGACGGAACGCTATGATTTCCAGCGTCTCGCCGTCAAATCCGGCCGTTCTCAGTGTGCCTGTCATCGAAGGTCCCTCCAGCTTTCCGGTCGATGCCTCCCGCCGCGAATAAGCGCAGCTTCCAGCCAATCAGGAGGCGTCGTTAGATCCGCCGAGGACATCCGGCGAGGCGCAAGGTGCATCATGCGCGGAGGAATCCGCTTTGCGCTTTGGGGCGCTAGTCTAAGCCGCGATTCGTTAAGACTTGCTTTTGCGGCCGACCCGCCCCGATGCCGGGACGGATCGGAAGTATGGTGTCATGCGGAGGCGAGCACGGCGGCGAAATGTTCGACCGCCCAATCGACCTGGTCCTCGGTGATGACGAGGGGCGGGGCGATGCGGATCGTGTCGCCATGGGTGTCCTTGGCGAGAATGCCGCGCGCCTTCAGTGCCTCGCAGTATTTGCGGGCGCCGCCCGCTTCCGGAACCAGCTCGACCGCGAGCATGAGGCCGCGACCGCGGACTTCCTTGATGATGTTGGAGCGGACATCGCGCAGGCCGTTCTGAAAGCGCTCGCCCATCCGGGCGGAATTTTCGATCATGCCCTCTTCGGTGAGCGCCTTCAGCGCGGCCCTCGCAATCGCGCAGGCAAGCGGATTGCCGCCGAAGGTCGAGCCGTGCTGGCCGGGTTTCAGGACGCCGAGTACCTCGGAATTCGAAAGCACGGCCGAGACCGGGTAGAAGCCGCCGGAGAGGGCCTTGCCGATCAGCGTCACATCCGCCTCGATGCCCTCATGCTCTTCCGCAAGCAGCTTGCCGGTGCGGCCGAGACCGGTCTGGATTTCGTCGAGAATGAGCGTGATGCCGTGCTTCGTGCAGAGCTCGCGAACCCCGGCGAAATATCCAGTCGGCGGCACGATCACGCCGGCTTCGCCCTGGATCGGCTCGACAAGGAACGCGACCGTATTTTCGTTGATCGCTTCGCGGAAGGCGTCGATGTCGCCGAAGGGAACGATCGTGAAACCCGGCGCAAAAGGTCCGAAGCCGCTGCGGGCGTCCGGATCGGTCGAAAAGCCGACGATGCCCATGGTGCGGCCGTGGAAGTTGTTGGAGCAGACGATGATCTCCGCCTTGTCGTCGGCAACGCCCTTGACCTCGTAACCCCATTTGCGCACGGCCTTGATGGCGGTCTCGACCGCCTCGGCGCCGGAGTTCATCGGCAGCACCTTGTGCGAGCCGGTAAGCGCCGCGATCTCCTCGTAGAAATGCGCGAGCTGGTCGTTGCGGAAGGCGCGCGATGTGAGCGTCAGCTTCTGCGCCTGCTCGATCATCGCCTTGAAGATCTTCGGATGACAATGGCCCTGGTTGACGGCGGAATAGGCCGAGAGGCAGTCGAGATAACGATTGCCGTCGATATCCCAGACATAGACGCCTTCGCCGCGCGAGAGCACGACGTCGAGTGGCTTGTAGTTATGGGCGCCCAGCCGGTATTCGGTTTCAATCAGGGCCTCGGTTGTTGTCATCAATGATCCTCCAGGTTGTATGTTGGCGCCGCGCCTCCCATGGCCATGCGCGGGATCGCCGGGACGTCTCGGCTGCTTTCAGGCGCTGCGGGTCGGCCGGTCAAGAATGCGGCGGCCGAAGAGGCTTGCGGTCAGTTCCACCAGAATACGGGCGCTCTTGCCGCGGTCGTCGAGGAAGGGATTGAGTTCGACGACGTCGAGCGACGAGACGAGATCACTGTCGCACAGCATCTCCATGATCAGATGCGCTTCGCGGAATGTCGCGCCGCCCGGCACGGTCGTGCCGACACCGGGCGCGATTTCCGGATCCATGAAATCGACGTCGAGGCTCACATGCAGGAGGCCGTTGGCGGCGCGGACCTCATCAAGGATCTGACGCATGATGTGGGCCATGCCGATCTCATCGACGGCGCGCATGTCGTAGACATTGACGCCGTGCTCGGCGATCTCCTCACGCTCGCGCGCGTCGACCGAGCGAATGCCGATCTGATAAACCTTCTTCGGGTCGACCAGCGGCCGGTCGCTGGCGAGGACCGGGGCGAATTCCGCCTCGCCGCAGAAGAAGGCGACAGGCATGCCATGCATGTTGCCGGAGGGCGACGTGTCGGGCGAATTGAAGTCGGCATGCGCATCGAGCCAGAGGACGAAAAGCGGCCGGCCGGCTTCATCGGCGTAGCGGGCCATGCCGGAGACGCTGCCCATGGAAAGCGCATGGTCGCCGCCGAGGATGATCGGGAAATGCCCCTTGCGGGCGGCGTCGTGCACGGCGTCGTTCAAGGCCCGGGCGAAGGCTGCGACCATCTGCAGATTGTTGGCGCGCGGATGATTGGCGAGGTCGCGCGCCGGCAGCGGCCGGACGTCGCCTTCGTCGTGAACCGTATGGCCGAGTTCGGCCAGAACCGTGTCGATGCCGGCGATCCTCAACGCTGTCGGGCCCATGGCCGCGCCGCGCCGTCCGGAGCCTTCTTCGATGGGTGCGCCGATCAAGGTGATGGTCTTCATTTCCGCCCTTTTCCTTCCTCTAATTCCCGCGAGAGTGGCGCGGATTATCGTCAAAAGGCATGACAGCAAAAAGATGGAAAACTGTCGATTGGAAGGCTATTGT
Source organism: Sinorhizobium terangae (assembly GCF_029714365.1). NCBI lineage: Bacteria > Pseudomonadati > Pseudomonadota > Alphaproteobacteria > Hyphomicrobiales > Rhizobiaceae > Sinorhizobium > Sinorhizobium terangae. Next base: position 3,222,099 of record NZ_CP121659.1, on the reverse strand, counting down.
TGCCGTATTGATAAGACGAATCTGGCAAATTGCAAACATGGACGATCTCGATCAAACCCTTATCAGCGCGCTCAGACAGAATGCGCGCACACCCGTGTCGAAGCTCTCGGCAATAACGGGCGTGTCGCGCGCAACCGTTGCCGCGCGCATTGATCGGCTGGTGGCAAACGGAACCATCGCGGCCTTCACGATCCGCACGGGGTCCGAAATTCCGGCTTCCGGCATGCGCGCCGTCGTCATGATCGAGGTTCACGGCAAGATGGCCGATCGCGTCGCGGATCAATTGCGCGGCCTGCCGCAGGTCAGGGCGCTGCACAGCACCAACGGGCGGTGGGATTTCATCGCCGAGCTCGAGGATCGCGACCTCGTCAGCTTCGACGAGACGCTGAGGCGCATTCGGCTGATCGACGGCATCACCGTGACCGAGACCAACATCCTCCTGAAGACCAGCAAGATGAGTGGAGCGTTCTGACGCGGCTGCATGTCTCCTGAATCGGAGCCGACCCAAGGAATCATGCGGCACCTCAAAGCGCGATCGCGCCGTACTTGTCCTTTTTCGCGGGCCGCAAGCTAGTTTGTTCTTGATTTGTTCTAGTTTCCCTGTAAGATATCCAACCTCAGCGAAAAAGAGAGGCAGAAGGACTGCGCGGCGTCCGCCCGCATCCGTTCTCATTCATTGCAAACCGGTCACGTATCGCGATCCAGGGAGGTTGTCATGGCCATGTACAATGGCGGCCCGGCACGGCAGATTTGCATAAAGCTGTTCGTCAGGCATGGGGACGAGGAGCGAGCGATCGCCTTCTATCGTGATGTCTTCGGCGCCGAGCTTCTGCAGCGCCATGAGTGGAGCGGTATCCTGACGAGCGCCGATCTCTGCCTCGGCGATTCCATCTTCCGGGTGGCTGGCGCCAATCCGCGACGGGACGCCGAGCCGGGCCTGGGCGGGCCGCGATCGCCGCATGCACTCGGCACGACGGCGGCGATCCTTGAACTCCATGTCGACGACGTGGATCGGGTGCTCGGACGGGCGATCGGTTCTGGCGCGAGCCTGCGCAATGCCGCCGAAACGTTGCCAACGGGAGACAGGGTCGGCGCCCTCATCGACCCGTTCGGACATATCTGGGCGCTGTTCACCGCCATGGACGAAAGCGAAGTGGTGGACGCGTTTGGAGTCGACCGAAATGCGGCTTGATGCGAGGCTCCGCTCACCCCTTCCCAATCCCCTTGTTGGGAGTGGGAAGGGAGCCGGAGGCCGTCCGCTTTCGCGTCTACTTTAGAAAAACTCGTCCAAAAGACAGTAAAAGGAAAGCTTCTCCGGATCGGGATTCGGCAAGCCGTACCGGCCGAGAAACGGCCGAACCCAGTCTTTTCCCAGATTGTAGCTGACGCTTCGGCAGGCCAGAGCGATGTCCTGGTGAAGATCCGCGACTCCGAGGCGACCGCAATCGATGAAACCGGCGAATCGGTCCCCGCGCGCGACAATGTTGGGCAAGCAGGCATCGCCATGTGTCACAACCAACTGCTCATCTTTCGGGCTTCGTACTTGCAGCTCGCCGAAGAGCTCTCGCGCCGTCCTTTCCCGCCGTTCGTCGTCGAAATCGTTTTCATCGACAAGGCCGGCGTCCATGCGCGCCTCTGCAGCGGCGATGCGGTTTCTTAGTCTGTGATCGAAGGGACATTTGGCCGGATCGAGGCGGTGGAGGCTGCGCAGCGCGTTGGCAAGAATGACGATGCGTTCGGCGGGCGACAGGCGAGAGGAGGCAAGATCGATCCCCCCGATTGCTTCCATCAACAGCCAGCTTTGCCCTGCATGCTGCGCCTGGCCGAGAACTCGCGGACAGGGCAGGCCCTGTGTTGCGAGCCATTCAAGTCGCGCCGCCTCGTTTTCCAATTCCGAAAAAGGTCCTGACTTTTCATGTTTGACGACGAGTGGGGGCTGGCCATCGGCCCTGAGCAGGAGCACAGTGGACGCCGATTGACCGAGCGTGTCTTTTTCTGAGGCATAGCCCGAAAGCCGGTCACGGAACGCCGGCGGCAGATCGATCTCTTGCATTTGCATGGCGGCTCGAAAGGTTGATTTTGCAGTGAATTGTGTGGGCGATGCAGTAGTCTCCGGCCAAAAGGGGGCGAAGCGTGCCGCAGCGGCTCAGTCCCGGTTCCCCGCTCGCGGCAGAGACAGCCACGGAGGGGCAGCCGAAACCATCTTTGCCTCGTCCTAATATTCCCTCTCGAAGAACACGCCGCCGGCAGCTGAGCCGTCGCCTGCGGCTTCGCCCTTCAGCTTAACGCCCCTTCCGACATCGAAATTGATCACAGCCTTGCTGGAGCTCGAATCCGAGCCCTGCTGCAATTCGAGGTACGTGCGGTCGTTGAGGTACTTGCCGGCGCGCACCTGGGCGCTGCCGCTCTCATCGGTCGTGATGTCGAGATCGTCGACGCCGAGTTTGTTGCGCAGACCGTCGAGCACGGATGTCGAACCGCCGCCGGCGAGCTGGCTGACGGCCGAGGCGAGCTGGGCGATCTGGAATGCCGACAGGTTGGAAAGGGACCGGTTGAAGATAAGGCGCGCCAGAATTTCATCCTGAGGCAGCGCCGGCGAGGAGGAGAAGGTCACCTGCGGATTGTTGGCAAGCCCGGAGACATTGACGGTGATGGTCGTCGAGCCGGCGCTCGAGGTGGCGTCGAGGTCGAGCGTCGGGATCAGGTCGCCGCCGAAACCGATCCGCCCGCGCGTAAACGTCAGGCGCTTGCCGAGAATTTCGAGCCGCCCGCGGCGCATGTCGAAGCCGCCGGCAACGATCGGCTGCACGGCTGTGCCCCGGATCGTCAGCTCGCCGCCGAGCTCAGCGTCGATGCCGCGCCCGCGCACGAAAAACTGTCCTGGAGCACTGACGACAAGGTCGAACGCAATGACGCCCTGAGCCTGGACCCCGGCGCCCGCGGAAGTATCCCTGCGAACGCTCCTTGCCATCTGCTGCACTTTGGCCGGGGCGTTCCTGTGCTTGATGTCGATCTCGGATAGAGAGGTGGGCAGTTTTTCTGGAACGGTGATTGCCGCGCGGCGGATCGTCAGCCTGCCGCCGAGCACGGGAGTGGCGACCAGCGGACCTCTCAGCGTCAGGTCGCCGGCGAGGTTTGCGGTAAAGAGCGTGCCGTCGACATAGGTGGCGTTGTTGAGGCGGATCCTCAAATCCGCAGGGAAACCGGAACCGGCCGCAGTCCCGACGGTCCCGCTCGCCTCGATCGAGCCGCCCGCGGCAAGATTGGTGGAGAGCCTCGAAATCGTCGCCTGCCTGCCGTCGAGTGTGACATTTGCTGCGATGTCGTTGAAAGCGAGATTGCGCCGGACGTCGACCAGCCGGCCACCGGCGGTCGTGATCGTCCCGGAGATCTGCGGAGCCTTCGCCGGGCCGGAAACCGAGAGATCGATCGTTGCCGAGCCTGTGAGCGTGAAGCCGTTTTCCGCCATGATACCGGCAAGCAGCGCGAAGGGCACGTTGCCGGAGAATTTCATCGAAAGAGGCATCGTGCCGCCAAGCTCGACGCTGCCGCCGCCCCTGATGGAAAGCCCGGAAGCGCCCGACAATACGGTATCGAGCGTGACGCGATTGTCGACGAGCCGACCTTTGGCGGTAATGTCGACCGCGCTGACGCCAGCCGAACGCACCTGCGCCAAGGAAGCGCCGCTCCATTTGAGATCGTATCCGACCACCGGTGCTGCCGGGGTGCCATCGACGTCAACCGTTCCGGCGATCGTGCCTTCGGCGCCAAGGGTGGGTGCGAAGGTGTTGATCAGAGCGGCGGGCATCGCGTTCAATCGTGCCGAAAGGTCGAGCTTTTCCCCCGCTGTGCCGGTGATTGTGATCGTACCTCGGGACGCCTGAATGACGAGGTCCATGAGACGCACGACGCCGTTATCGATCGCCACAACGGTCGGCTCGGCGAGCTTCAACGGAAGTCGCTTCGGCGTCGCCGAGAAGGAGGCAAGGCGGATTTCCGTGCGGCCGGCAGCGCTCGAAAGATCGCCCCTGGCCGCCAGCGGTCCGCCATCATAGTTTCCGTCGATCGAAAAACCTGTCCTGCCCGCCTGTCGCTCGAAAGCGAGATTGAGGCCGGAAACGCGATTCTGCCCCTGCGCGATGCTGTCCGCCCGGATGCTGCCCCGGATCGCGAGCGCTGCGACATCGGCAATGCTGATGTCCGCGACAGGTTTTGCGATCGTCAAGGCGTCGCGCTTGATGCTGCCGCCGCTTGCCTTGAGCGCGATCGAGGTGACGCCGTTGACGGTGCGCACCGTCGCGGAACCGGCGAGATCGCCGGATGCGGTCTGGCCAGCCATGGCGGCCAAGAGGCCGAGATCGGGCAGGTTGAAGTCGATCGTGCCATCCGGCTTGAAGTCGGGCGTCAGGTTGAGCGCGCCAGTCAGCCGGTTGTCGCCGATCCTTGCCTGCAAGGTCGGGATCGTCGTGCGGCCGTTCTCGGAGACCACGTCGGCACGCACATCGATCGCCTGGCCGCCGAGCGCGCCGGTCGCGGTCAGCTTGGCCTGCGGGCTGCCGGGCTTGGCTGTCACGTCGGCATTGATCGCCAGGTCCGTCAGGCTGCGGCCGGCCAGCGTCGCGCCGCTGGAGGTCATCTGAGCCTTGATGCCGAGTTCGTTGAGCGGGCCGGAGATGTCGGCGTTGAACGCCACGTTGCCCTCAGCGTCCGCCAGCAATTTGCCGAGGTTGGGGAGCGTGCCTTCGATTGCGGCGGTCAGCGCGCCATCGGCAAGCGCGGCGGTGCCGGTGGCGTCAAAGGTGCCGGACGAGAGATCAAGCGCGCTCAGCCGGACGCTGCCGCCTTCGCCGGTCTCGACCTTGCCGGAGATCGCGATCGTCCGGTCGAATTTCGTGGCAAGGTTGGGCGGCAGCAGATGCGGTTCGGCGAAGAGCTTGAAGTCGGCAGCGGCGGTTGCATTCGCGCGGTTGAGGCGGCCGGTGACGTTGCCACGGAAGGCGCCGCTTTCGATCGTCAGCGGATCGAAGCGGACATCGCCTTCGGCGACCGTGATCGTGCCTTTCGCGGTGACGTCTTGTGCGACGATGCCGGCGGAGCGAACCGACGCAATGGAGGCGCCGTTCCAGACGAGATCGTATCCGACCACCGGCGCGGCTGCCGCCCCGCTAACATTGACGGTGCCGCCGATCGCGCCCTCGGCGCCAAGCGTCGGGGCGAAGGTGTTGATCAGGGTGGCGGGGAGCGCGTTGATTTGCGCCGAGATGTCCAGCTCATCGCCGGCGGTGCCGGCAACGACAATTGCGCCGTCCGACGCGAGAATGGTGAGATCGTCGAGGCGAACAACGCCGCTTTCGATGGCGATTGTCGTCGGCGCGGCAAGCTGCAGCGGGACTCGCTTCGGCGTCGCCGAGAGGGATGCCAGGCGGATCTCCGTGCGACCGGCATTGCTGACGAGATCGCCGGTGGCAGCAACCGGCGCGCCGTCGTAGGCCGCATCGATCGTGAAGCCGGTCCGTTCTGCCTGCTGCTCGAAGGCGAGAGTGAGGCCCGAGAGGCGGTTTTCTCCCTGTCCGAGACTCTCCGCGCCGATCTTGCCTCGGATCGCCAGCTTGGCGACATCGGCAATGCTGATGTCCGCGACAGGTTTTGCGATCGTCAAGGCGTCGCGCTTGATGCTGCCGCCGCTTGCCTTGAGCGCGATCGAGGTGACGCCGTTGACGGTGCGCACCGTCGCGGAACCGGCGAGATCGCCGGATGCGGTCTGGCCAGCCATGGCGGCCAAGAGGCCGAGATCGGGCAGGTTGAAGTCGATCGTGCCATCCGGCTTGAAGTCGGGCGTCAGGTTGAGCGCGCCAGTCAGCCGGTTGTCGCCGATCCTTGCCTGCAAGGTCGGGATCGTCGTGCGGCCGTTCTCGGAGACCACGTCGGCACGCACATCGATCGCCTGGCCGCCGAGCGCGCCGGTCGCGGTCAGCTTGGCCTGCGGGCTGCCGGGCTTGGCTGTCACGTCGGCATTGATCGCCAGGTCCGTCAGGCTGCGGCCGGCCAGCGTCGCGCCGCTGGAGGTCATCTGAGCCTTGATGCCGAGTTCGTTGAGCGGGCCGGAGATGTCGGCGTTGAACGCCACGTTGCCCTCAGCGTCCGCCAGCAATTTGCCGAGGTTGGGGAGCGTGCCTTCGATTGCGGCGGTCAGCGCGCCATCGGCAAGCGCGGCGGTGCCGGTGGCGTCAAAGGTGCCGGACGAGAGATCAAGCGCGCTCAGCCGGACGCTGCCGCCTTCGCCGGTCTCGACCTTGCCGGAGATCGCGATCGTCCGGTCGAATTTCGTGGCAAGGTTGGGCGGCAGCAGATGCGGTTCGGCGAAGAGCTTGAAGTCGGCAGCGGCGGTTGCATTCGCGCGGTTGAGGCGGCCGGTGACGTTGCCACGGAAGGCGCCGCTTTCGATCGTCAGCGGATCGAAGCGGACATCGCCTTCGGCGACCGTGATCGTGCCTTTCGCGGTGACGTCTTGTGCGACGATGCCGGCGGAGCGAACCGACGCAATGGAGGCGCCGTTCCAGACGAGATCGTATCCGACCACCGGCGCGGCTGCCGCCCCGCTAACATTGACGGTGCCGCCGATCGCGCCCTCGGCGCCAAGCGTCGGGGCGAAGGTGTTGATCAGGGTGGCGGGGAGCGCGTTGATTTGCGCCGAGATGTCCAGCTCATCGCCGGCGGTGCCGGCAACGACAATTGCGCCGTCCGACGCGAGAATGGTGAGATCGTCGAGGCGAACAACGCCGCTTTCGATGGCGATTGTCGTCGGCGCGGCAAGCTGCAGCGGGACTCGCTTCGGCGTCGCCGAGAGGGATGCCAGGCGGATCTCCGTGCGACCGGCATTGCTGACGAGATCGCCGGTGGCAGCAACCGGCGCGCCGTCGTAGGCCGCATCGATCGTGAAGCCGGTCCGTTCTGCCTGCTGCTCGAAGGCGAGAGTGAGGCCCGAGAGGCGGTTTTCTCCCTGTCCGAGACTTTCCGCGCCGATCTTTGCTCGGATCGCCAGCTTGGCGATATCGGCGATGGTGATGTCGGCGGTGGGCTTGGCAATCGTCAGCGCATCGCGGCTGATGCTGCCGCCGCTCGCCTTGAGCGCGATCGACGTAATGCCATTGACGGTGCGGACTGTTGCGGAACCGGCGAGATCGCCGGACGCCGTCTGGCCGGCCATGGCGGCCAAGAGGCCGAGATCGGGCAGGGTGAAGTCGATCGTGCCGTCCGGCTTGAAGTCGGGCGTCAGGTTGAGCGCGCCGGTCAGCCGGTTGTCGCCGACCGTCGCTTCCAGGGTCGGGATCGAGGTGCGGCCGTTCTCGGAGACCACATCGGCCCGGGCGTTGATCGCCTGGCCGCCAAGCGCGCCGGTCGCGGTCAGCTTGGCTTGTGGGTTGCTCGGCGCCGCCGTCGCATCGGCGTTGATTCTGAGATCTTCCAGCGTGCGGCCGGCCAGCGTTGCGCCGCTGGAGGTCATTTCCGCCTTGATGCCGAGTCCGTTGAGCGGACCCGAGAGCGAAGCGCGGAACGCCGCCGCACCCCGGGCGTCGGCGATAAGCCTTCCGAGATCGGGCAGATTGCCCTCGATATCCGCGGTCAGTGCGCCGTCGGCGAGCGTCATGGTGCCCGAGGCATCGAGGGGACCGGATTTGACTTCGAGGCCGCTCAGCCGGACGCTGCCGTCCTCCCCGGTCGCGACGCTTCCTGTCACCGCGATCGTGTTGTCGAACTTTGCGGCGATGCCGGGCGGCAGAACGCCGGGTACCGCGAACAGCTTGAAGGCCGCCTCGACCGTCGTATCGGCGCGGTTCAGGTTGCCGGTGATGCTGCCGCCGATGCTTGCGCTTTCGATCGTCAGCGGATCGAAACGAATGTTCTCCGGCCCGACGTCAATCGTTCCGTCGAGCTTCACGGGCGCCTTGATCGCCCGGTCGAGATCGGCGCTTTCAAAACGGCTCTCGCCGACCTCGACCGTCGTCTTCAGCGATCCCGACTGTGTTTGCAGATTGAAGGCGTCGCTTTGCGCCGAAAGCCGAACGGCGCCAAGGCTCATCTCCGGCAGGGAGAGCGAAGGGATATCGCCAGCGATGTCGAGGATCGCCGATTGTCCGTCGCCGATCAGCGAGAGATTGGCGGTGTTGATCAGCGCGCGCAACTCGCCTTCCCGCAGCGGCCAGCGGAAGTCGATGGCGCCGCTGGTGCCTGCAAGGCTTGCCTGAAGATTGTTTTCGCCCTTGCTGTTGACGATGCCGGATGCGTCAAGCGTCAGTGCGCCGGTCGAAACCCTGCCGGCCTCGATCTCCACCTTGCTCGATCCATCGAAGGCGGCCGTCACGTCGATCTTCGTTGTCCCCTCGAACAGCGGTTTGAACACCGCCGGCACGAGCGGCACGAGGGCACCACCGCCAGCGAGGGTCAACCGGTGCATGCCGTCCGCGGCCTGCACATGGCGCCCATCGAGCCGGAGGGTTTCGTTGCCGTCGAGCGAGGCTGTGCCCGATCCGGCCCAATCGGAAAGCGGGCCTTCTCCGGTCAAGGTGATGTCGACAGCCGGTTCGCCCGGCAAGCGGAGCAGTTTGGCGAGCAGTCCGCCCTTCGGTTCGGCGACCTTCGCTTCCAGCTTCAGTTGATTGCCGGCCGGATTGAAGAGAATATCAGCGACGGCGTGCGCCTCGGGGCGATCGCGTTCGGTGGCATCGAAGGCAAGGGCGATGCTCGAATTCGTGGCGTTCACGTTGCCGCGCGCGGTCAGGAACTGATCCTCGCCGGCAATCGCCTTGCCGATCATGATCTCCTTGAGATCGAAGGCGTCGATCTTGACCTCGACCGGCAGTGCGAAACTCCTCCGCACCTCCCTTGTCTCGGTCGAGGGAATGGGCGTGCGTTCGACGCGGATCGAGCCCGCCGAAATATGGTTCGCATTGAACCGCATGGACAATAGCTCGACCGGCGACCAGTTGACCGACAGATCGCGGATCTCCGCATAGATCCCCTTTCCGTCGAAAAGCGTGACCGAGCCGGCCTTGAAATCACCGGTCAGCAGGGCGCTCGGATCCGAGATGCGGACGATCTGGTCGGGCGTTGCGGCATATTTCTCGATTGCCCAGGCGACGAGCCGCGCGCCGGGCGTCGTGAAGCCGACCAGGGCGATGACGAGGAGGAGCAGGACCACAAGAGTGCCGAGGCCGGCAAGGATAAAGCGCAGCGCGGACCGAAGGAAGCGGATGACCTGATTCATATCCTACCCATAGACCAACTTACGCCGTTTCGGAATCGGCAGCGGGTTGTCGCCTGCGTAAACTATCTGCCTGAACTATCAACAAAATCAGGCGCAATTCAGAAAGACTGGCCGATGCCGGCGTAGATGCCGTAGTCGGTCCCGTCGGGGTATTTGTTGAGCGGTACGGCGAAATCCAACCGGATCGGTCCGAAAGAGGTTGCATAGCGCAGGCCGATGCCGGCACCGGCGCGGATATCGGAGAAATCGGGGGTCGTCGATTCTGAAACGGTACCGGCGTCGAGGAAGGGGACGATGCCGATCGTTTCGGTTATCGCGATGCGCGCTTCCAGCGAGGCGCTGACATAGGAGCGGCCACCGGTCATATCGTTGTCTTCATCGCGCGGGCTGATCTCCTGGAAGGCATAGCCGCGTACCGACCCGCCCCCGCCGAGGAAGAAGCGACGGGGCGCCGGTATGTCGGCGAGTTCGTCACCGCCAACGAGTATGCCGGCGCCGAGCTTGCCGGCAAGAACGAAGCGCTTTTCCTCGCCCAGCGCGTAATAGCCGGAGGCGGAGGCCTCGAACGAGCTGAAGAAGGTCTTCCCCTCGATCTCGTAGCTCGGTTTGGCGTTGATCAGCGCGCGATAGCCTTCCGTTGCGTTCAGCTTGTCGTCGCGCGTGTCGCGGACATATTCGAACGGGAGGGCGGCGGTAAGATAGGAGTTCTTGCCGAAGGCGTCGTCGACGTCCGCCCAGCTCAATTCCGCCCCGCCCGAGAACGTATCCTGCGGCGAAAGCTCGAAGGTTGCGCCGGCGGCCGCGGTGATTATCTTTGCGCGGTAGGCGTCCGGGTCGACCAGGCTTGCCTGAAGGCTGGCAGTGAAGGTCGATGCCGGGCCGAAGGCGCCAGGCTTGGCGAACAGGATACCGGCGGAATAGTCGAGGCTGCCGACGTCCGTGGTCTCGCCAATCCGGTTGACCGAGCCTTCTATTCGCAAGGATTCCGCGCGGCCGAACAGATTGCGATGGCCCCAGTAGCCCTGCACACCGAGGCCGTCTGTGGTCGAGACCTGGCCGCCAAAACCGAAATAGCGGTGCTTGCCTTCGGAAACCTCGATGTTCATCGGGATCTTGCCGTCGGGCGTCAGCGCATCGGCTTCCTTGATCGTGACGCTCGAAAAAACGTTCAACTGACGCAGGCGTTCGGCGGCCTTGCGGATGTTTTCCGGCGAATAGGGGCGGCCGTTGTTGAGGCGGGAATAATCCCTGACAAAATCAGGATCGACGGTCTTCGTGCCGGTGACCGTGAGCTGTCCAACCGGCGCGACGGGGCCGCCGGAGGCGCTGATCGTCACGTCGACGGTGGATGTGGCATGGTCGGCGACGACGCTGCGCTCCGTCAGCTTCGCGAGCGGTCGGCTCTGTTCCTTCAGATCGTCCACGATCTGCTCGCCCGCCTTGATTATCAAGGTCGAGTCGGCGCGGGCGCCGCGCTTCAGATCGTAAGCGGCCGGATCGAACCCGGCGGCATCGCCTTCGAACCTGACCGAGTCCAAGGTAAACGCCGGCCCCGGCACGACAGTGACCGAAACCGGCACGGGTTTGCCTTTCGGGAAGGTCGGATCGGGCGGCAGGCTGTCGATATCCTGTCCGTTGACCAGAATGGTTATGGTTCCGCCGTAGCGGGCCTTTTCATAAAGGCCCGCGAGGATGCGATCGCGGTCGTCGCGTGCCTTGATCGCAAGGCCGAGATCGCCGGAGACCGGATTTTCCCGGTCCTGGTAGAGCAGCGAACTGTTCTCGATTGCCTCCCGTAGCTCCTTGTCATCGGTCCCGGCGTCAAATGTCAGGGCATAGTTGACCGGGTTGATGACCTGGACTTCTTCCTCGTCGCTTTCGAAGAAGCGCATGCCGAAGAGCCTGAACGCATGGGCCTGGTCGATGGAAAACGGGCCGAGCACCGCCGAAGCCACAACTGCGAGAGCGGTCGCTGCCTTCCAGTGCGCAATGCTCGATCGTGCTGGAGACATCCCCTCCGCATCCCGTTTCAGGCGACTCACAACAAACTGCCTGCATATGCGGCATCGGCCACTTTAGCAGAACAAAGTTTTCTATCTGTTAACGATGACGGGCTGCCGCATCCACCCCGAAGCGACGATTCGGGGCAGATTTTCGGCAAAAGGGCCTCTTTATGTTGTGCTTGAGGCACAAAATTGCAGCTCGACGGACAATACGCCGTTCGGGGGCTCCCCCACGTTGCAACTGTCAGGCGATCCGCAGATCCGGCGCATTCAGGTCTTGAAGCGTGCCGCCTCCTCGGACCCGCGCGTCGCGTCTCCGGCGCTGTAGGAGTGCGCGCCGGCTCCGGCGAGCTTGCCGCCGGCGACGATCAGATATTCCTCGCGGATCGGCTTGCCTTCGAACCAGCATTCGAGAATCTCGCGTGTGCCGGCGGCATAGCGCGCCTGGGCGGACAGTGACGAGCCCGAAATATGCGGCGTCATCCCGTGATAGGGCATCGATCGCCACGGATGGTCCTTGGGTGCCGGCTGCGGGAACCACACATCGCCCGCATAGCCGGCGAGCTGGCCGCTCTCAAGCGCCCGCGCGACGGCATCGCGATTGCAGATCTTGCCGCGTGCGGTGTTCACGAGATAGGCGCCACGTTTCATCTTGGCGATCATGGCTTCGTCGAAGAGGTTTTCCGTCTCCGGATGGAGCGGCGCGTTGATAGTCACGACATCGCAGACGGGCACCATTTCCGCCGCGGTCTGATGGAAGGTAACGCCAAGCTCCTTCTCGACCGCGTCCGGCAGCCGGTGTCGGTCGGTGTAGTGGAGTCTGACGTCGAATGGCTTCAGCCGGCGCAGCACCGCGGTGCCGATCCGCCCGGCACCCACCGTGCCGATCTCCATGCCCTCGATATCGTAGGAGCGCGCGACGCAGTCGGCGATGTTCCAGCCCCCTTTCACGACCCACTGGTAGGAGGGTATGTAGTTCCGCGCAAGGCTAAGGATCACCATGACCACGTGCTCGGATACGCTGATCGAATTGCAATAGGTCACTTCGGCGACCGTCACGCTGCGGTCCATCGCGGCCTGCAGGTCGACATGGTCCGAGCCGATGCCGGCGGTGATCGCGAGTTTGAGCTTGGCCGCCTTGGCGAGCCGTTCCGCAGTCAGATAGGCCGGCCAGAAGGGCTGCGAGATCACAACCTCGGCGTCGACAAGTTCCCTTTCGAACACGCTGTCGGGACCGTCCTTGTCGGAGGTCACCACCAGGCTGTGCCCCTGTTTTTCGAGAAACTTCCTTAGGCCGAGTTCGCCGGACACGCTTCCCAAGAGGATGCCCGGCTGAAAATCGATAGCCTTCGGGGTGGGAAGCGTCTGGCCGCCGGGATAGTGTTCCAGTTTCGGCAGGCCATCCCGCGCGTAAGTCGTCGGGTAGCCGTCGACCGGATCATCATAGAGGACGCAAACGACCTTTGCCATTTCCATCTCCCTTTGAAGACGAAGAGGAAGGCCACGGTCTTTCAAGACTGCCGGTCAATGCGGACGAACAGCAGAGCGAGGTGCCCTGTTGAATATCGGTGGCCAGCAAGGTCGCTCCTGGCCCTCCCACATTCGTGGAGTTGATACTGCTCAAGAAGGTGGAGGAGCGGGACACGGTTTCAAGTGGCCACAACGCCGCATGCGAACGGACAACGCTGGCCTCCAGAGAAAAAGCCCCGGATCGCTCCGGGGCCGTGTGCTTGCGAATCGCTGCGGCAATCAGCAACGGTCGATGTAGCGGCGGCCGTAGCGGTCGCGGTAGTAGCACTGGCCCGGCTGTTCACTCACATGGCCGATCAACGCGCCGGATACGCCGCCAATGGCTGCGCCGACCGCAGCACCACGTACGTTACCGGTGATCGCGCCACCGATGATCGCGCCCGATGCAGCACCGATGCCGGCGCCCTTTTCTGTCTGCGTGCAGCTTGCGACCGACAAGGCGACCAGCACCAATGCGATGGCTTTCTTCATGTTGTCCTCTCCGATCTCTACGGATCTCAGCCTGTCGCTTCGTCCGTCCCTGGATTGAAGGCGGGTCGACGAACGTCTCCGCCACTTGAACTTGCAATCGGGAAAATAAACGGTCGCCCGTGAAAGTCCACGGGATCCAGCGAAATGTTCCCGCCGCAAGATAATGGGATGTTTCCTGAACGGAACATGAAGGCGCTGTTCCCACAGTCACAGCCACCGCGGAATTTTTTTGTCGCGCACTGGCCGAAACGGTTGCGGCATTCCAAAAAAAGACAAATGATACAAAGCGCCGCGTCAGTCCGGGAGGAGCGGGCCCGCGGGCAAAGGGCATTGATATCAGTTGCGCGTACTTCAGTCGCGTGGACGCATGTCACCCGATTTGAAGCCGCGCTCGAGTTGGCACGACCGACCCCGGAGGAGCGAAATGGCGAAAATAACGATGACGGTCAACGGCCGCCAGGTCAGCGGCACGTGCGATGACCGGACGCTGCTGGTGCACTTTATCCGCGAAAATCTTGGACTGACCGGCACGCATGTCGGCTGCGACACGTCGCAGTGCGGCGCCTGCGTCATCCATATGGACGGACTGTCGGTCAAGAGCTGTTCCATCCTCGCGGTGCAGGCGGCAGGCTCGTCGATCACCACCATCGAAGGGTTGGCCAAGGACGGCGAGCTTCATCCGGTCCAGGCGGCGTTCAAGGCGCATCACGGGCTGCAATGCGGTTTCTGCACGCCGGGCATGGTGATGACCGCCGTCGACATGATCGCCCGGCACGGCAGCAACCTCGACGAGGCGACGGTGCGCGCCGAGCTCGAGGGCAACATCTGTCGCTGCACCGGCTACCACAACATCGTCAAGGCGATACTCGCCGCCGCGGCCGAGATGGGCAGCGTGCGCCAAGCGGCCGAATGAGGCGCTTTCTGAGGGACGAAAGCGTCCCCGACGGATTTCATCGCAGGACTTTCGCTGAATGTCTCGGGAGGAGATAGGCAATGGGCGTTGAAGGAATTGGCGCGCGGGTGGCGCGCAAGGAAGACAAGCGGTTCCTGACCGGAAAGGGCCGCTACACGGACGACATGAGCGTGCCGGGCATGAAATACGCGGTTTTCGTGCGCAGCCCCCACGCGCATGCGAAGATCAGGAACATCGATGCCGCGGCGGCGAAAGCGATGCCCGGCGTCATCGACGTGCTCGACGGCAAGCAGCTCACGGCAGACGGCATCGGGAACCTGATTTGCGGCTGGATGATCCACTCGAAGGACGGTTCGCCGATGAAGATGGGCGCCTGGCGGCCGCTGGCCGACGAGACCGTGCGCTATGTCGGCGATGCGGTCGCGGTGGTCGTCGCCGACAGCGTGAACGAAGCGCGCGATGCGGCCGAGGCCGTGGTCGTCGATTATGACCCGCTGCCGGTCATCACCGATCCGGTCAAGGCGCTGGCCGACGGCCAGCCCCAGCTTCATCCGGAAGCACCGAACAATCTCATCTTCGACTGGGAGCTCGGCGATGCAGCCGCGACCGACGCGGCGATCGCGGCCGCGGCGCATGTGACGGAGCTGAAAATCCTCAACAATCGCCTGTCGCCGAATGCGATGGAGCCGCGCGCGGCCCTCGGCATCTACGACTCGGGCGACGATCACTATACCTGCTACACGACCAGTCAGAATCCGCATGTGGCGCGGCTGGTGATGAGCGCCTTCTACAACGTCGCGCCGGAAAACAAGTTGCGGGTGATTGCCCCCGACGTCGGCGGCGGTTTCGGCTCGAAGATCTACATCTACCCGGAGGAGATCGTCTGTCTCTGGGCCTCGAAGCGGACCGGCGTACCGGTGAAGTGGACGTGCGATCGTACCGAAGCCTTCATGACCGACGCCCACGGCCGCGATCACGTGTCGACCGTGAAAATGGCGTTCGACAGCTCCAACAAAATCACCGCGCTGAAGGTCGACACTATCGCCAATCTTGGCGCCTATATGTCACTCTTCTCCTCGTGCGTGCCGACCTATCTTTATGCCACCCTGCTTTCCGGGCAGTACGATATCCCGGCGATCCATGCCGATGTCCGCACGGTCTATACCAATACCGCCCCGGTCGATGCCTATCGCGGCGCTGGGCGGCCGGAGGCCACCTATCTCCTCGAGCGGACGATGGAGACCGCGGCACGGGAGCTCGGTCTTTCGCCCGCGGAGCTGCGGCGCATCAACTTCATCCGCTCCTTCCCCCATCAGACGCCAGTGATCATGAACTACGACGCCGGCGACTATGAAGCGTCGTTGAAAGCGGCGATGGCCGCGGCCGACTGGGACGGGTTTGCCGCCCGGAAGGCGGAAGCGGAGCGGCGCGGCATGAAGCGCGGCATCGGCATGAGCTGCTATATCGAGGCCTGCGGGCTTGCGCCCTCGTCCGCCGTCGGCTCGCTCGGTGCCGGCGTCGGCCTTTGGGAATCGGCGGAGGTCAGGGTCAATGCGGTCGGCACCATCGAAGTGATGACCGGCTCGCACAGCCACGGCCAGGGGCATGAGACGACCTTTGCCCAGCTCGTCGCAGACCGCTTCGGCGTGCCGATCGACAGCGTCAATATCGTCCATGGCGACACGGACAAGGTACAGATGGGCATGGGGACCTATGGCTCCCGATCGGGTGCCGTCGGCATGTCGGCGGTCGTCAAGGCGCTGGACAAGGTCGAGGCCAAGGCCAAGAAGATCGCCGCCCATCTCATGGAGGCGGACGAGAGCGACATCGTCATTGAAAATGGCGAGCTGAAGGTTGCCGGTACCGACAAGTCGGTGCCCTGGTTCCAGATGGCGCTTGCCGCCTACACCGCCCACAACCTCCCGGCCGGAATGGAGCCTGGCCTGAAGGAGGGCGCCTTCTACGATCCGTCGAATTTCACCTTCCCGGCAGGCTGCTACATCTGCGAGGTGGAGGTCGATCCGGATACCGGGAAGACGGAGATCGTCCAGTTCGTGGCAGCGGACGATTTCGGCAATATCGTCAATCCGATGATCGTCGAGGGACAGGTGCATGGCGGATTGGCACAGGGCATCGGCCAGGCGCTGCTCGAAAGCGTCCATTACGATCCGGATACCGGCCAGCTCCTGACGGCGAGCTATCAGGATTACGCCATGCCGCGCGCCGACGACCTGCCGTCATTCAAGGTGTCGACGTCGAACACGCCCTGTCCGAACAATCCGCTCGGCGTCAAGGGTTGCGGGGAAGCGGGTGCGATCGGCTCGCCGCCGGCGCTGATCAATGCGATCACCGACGCGATCGGCAACAATACCCTTACCATGCCCGCGACGCCCGAGAAGGTCTGGGCCGCGGCCCATGTCGCCAATTGAGACGGAGGACGAGAGATGTATGAGACGAACTATCACAGAGCGTCCTCTGTTCAAGAGGCCGTGAAGCTGATCAGCGGGGCCGCCGAAGGCAAATTAATCGCCGGCGGCATGACGCTCATTGCGACGATGAAGCAGCGGCTGGCGGCGCCGAGCGATCTCGTGGACCTTCGGCACATCGCCGAAATGAAAGGGATTACTGTCAACGGACGGTCGGTGCGGATCGGCGCGGCGACAACCCATCACGAAGTCGCGTCGTCGGCCGAACTCAAGGCGGTCTGTCCGGCGATTTGCACGCTGGCCAGTCATATCGGCGACCCGCATGTCCGCCACATGGGAACGATCGGCGGCTCCATCGCCAACAATGATCCGGCGGCGGACTATCCGGCAGCGTTGCTGGCACTTGATGCAACGATCGTGACCAACAATCGCGAGATCGCGGCGGCGGACTTCTTCACTGGACTGTTCGAAACGGCGTTGGACGATGGCGAGATCATTACCGCCATCACCTTCGATGCGCCGGCGAAGGCGGCCTACCAGAAGTTCCCGAACCCCGCCTCGCGCTACGCGATGGCTGGCGTCTTTGTCGCGCGCCGCGACAACGGCGACGTGCGCGTCGCGGTGACCGGCGCGGGCTCGAACGGTGTCTTCCGCCATCAGGGCATGGAGGCGGCACTTGCCGGCAACTGGTCACCGGATGCAGTCGGCAACGTCTCCGTGGATGCATCGGATTTGCTGACAGATCTTCATGCCAGCGCTGCCTATCGCGCCAACCTGATCAAGGTTATGACCAAGCGCGCCGTGGCCGCGGCGTGATGGGACTTAAGTATCGAAATAAGGGCGGCCTCGGCCGTCCTTTTTTGCAAAAGCTTGACTTCGATCAAAGTTAGGCGGATGGAGTTGCACTACCTGTTTTGGAATAGTTCAAAAGTAGGGGCCTTTTGCCGCAGGAGCAGGGGCCCTTCCGGGGTTGACCCCTGACCGCTTTGAATGAATGAAAGGCGTCAGGGCACTGGAGATGATGATGGATTTCGAGAGTTTCTTCAAAAACGAGCTGGACGGGTTGCATCAGGAAGGCCGCTATCGGGTTTTCGCGGATCTCGCCCGCCATCGCGGTGACTTCCCGAGGGCAACGCGCCACACGGCCGATGGCACCCAGGAAGTGACCGTATGGTGCTCGAACGATTATCTCGGCATGGGTCAGTCTCCGATCGTCACCGAAGCGATGAAGCGCGCCATTGACGAATGCGGCGCCGGCGCCGGCGGCACGCGCAACATCTCCGGCACCAATCACTACCACGTCCTGCTCGAGCGTGAGCTCGCCGATTTGCACGGCAAGGAATCCGCCCTCCTGTTCACCTCCGGCTATGTGTCGAACTGGGCCGCGCTTGGGACGCTCTGTTCCAAGATTCCCGGCATCATCGTCTTCTCGGACGCCGGGAATCACGCTTCGATGATCGAGGGGATCCGCCATTCGAAATGCGAACGCGTGATCTTCAAGCACAATTCCGTCGCCGATCTCGAAGCCAAGCTTGCGGCGGCCGATCCGCGTGCGCCCAAAATCATCGCTTTTGAATCCGTCTACTCGATGGATGGCGACATCGCGCCGATCAAGGAATTCTGCGATCTGGCCGACAAGTATGGCGCGATGACCTATCTCGACGAAGTGCACGCGGTCGGCATGTACGGCCTGCGCGGCGGCGGCATCGCCGAACGCGAGGGACTGATGCACCGGCTGACGGTGATTGAGGGAACCCTCGGCAAGGCCTTCGGCGTCATGGGCGGCTATATCACCGGTTCGGCGGCACTTTGCGATTTCATCCGCTCCTTCGCTTCCGGCTTCATCTTCACCACGGCCTTGCCGCCGGCGCTTGCCGCAGGTGCACTCGCCTCCATCCGTCACCTGAAGGAAAGCCAGCTCGAACGTTTCGCGCATCAGGAGCGCGTGCGGCGGCTGCGTTCGCTGCTCGATCAGCGCGGCATTCCGCACATGGTCAATCCGAGCCACATCGTGCCGGTGATGGTCGGCGATGCCGCCAAGTGCAAGTGGATCTCCGACCTGCTGCTCGACAATTTCGGCGTCTACGTCCAGCCGATCAACTATCCGACGGTGCCGAAGAAGACCGAGCGCCTGCGCATCACACCGACGCCGCTGCATTCCGATGCCGACATCGACCATCTGGTCGGAGCGCTGCATTCGCTATGGTCGCGCTGCGCACTCGCCAGGGCGGTCGCGTAAGCGCGGCCTGACAAATATTCTACCCAATGAGCCCGGCAGCCATCTGCCGGGCTTTTTCGTCCGCGGCGAAGACGTCGTCCATGGTGGCGGCCGCAGGCAGGTCCGCAAGCTCGTCCATCACTTTTTCGACAATCTCCGCCATGACGAGGAAGCCGGTACGTCCCTTGATGAAGGCCTCGAGCGCCGTTTCCTTGGCGCCGTTCAGCACGGCGCCCTGGACGCCGCCTGCCTCCATGGCGCGCCGGGCGAGGCGGAGCGCCGGAAAGCGGGCTTCGTCCGGCGCCTCGAAGTCGAGTCGCGAGAGTTTCGCGAAATCGAGCCGCTCGACCGGCAGATCGCACCGGCTTGGATAGGAAAGCGCATAGCCGATGGCGGTGCGCATATCGGGACAACCGAGCTGCGCCAGCACCGATCCGTCGCTGTAGCCGACCATCGAATGGATGACGGACTGCGGATGCACGATGACCTCGATCTGCTCGGGATTGAGCCCGAAGAGATGGCGCGCCTCGATCATTTCCAGCGCCTTGTTGAACATCGAGGCGCTGTCGATCGAGATCTTCAGCCCCATCGACCAGTTCGGATGGGCGCGCGCCGTCTCGGCCGTCACGTGGCGCATCTCGTCGAGCGACTTGGTGCGGAACGGGCCGCCGGAGGCCGTCAGGATGATTCGTTCGACGGCGTGGCGCTGATCGTTCTCCAGCACCTGGAAGATCGCATTATGTTCGCTGTCGACGGGGAGCAGCCGGCCGCCGCCCTTCTTGACCGCGTCGACGAAGAGGCTGCCGGCCGAGACGAGACACTCCTTGTTGGCAAGGGCGATATCGGCGCCGCGCCGGGCCGCGGCAAGCGTCGGGGCAAGCCCGGCATTGCCGACGATTGCCGCCATCACCCAGCCGGCGTCGCGTTCGGCCGCCTCGGTCAGGCCGCTGCGACCCGCGGCGACCGCGATCCGGCTGCCGGCGAGCGCCGATTTCAGGTCCTGATAAAGGTTGTCGTCCGCGGTCACCGCAAGTTCGGCGCCGAGCCGGCGCGCCTGTTCGGCAAGAAGCGGGATATTGCCGTTACCGGTCAGCGCGGCGACCTCGAAACGATCTCGTCCACCCAGCCGGTCGATGACGTCGAGCGTATTCGTGCCAATCGAGCCGGTCGAGCCCAATATCGTCAGACGGCGCTTCGTGCTGTCGCCGGATGCCATTGCCAAATCCCGTGTTCTTCTCGTTTGTAAGCTTTGCTTTAGGCTCTACAGCCGAAAGCCGCGGGCAACAAGGGTGGAGTTTGGCGTCACTCCATCTCGGCTCGACGGCAGCGGGCAAAGAACGGGCGATTCGTTTTCCGCTCGCATCCTGTGTCATGACTTATTAGCATCGGAATGGGTGGCCAAACGTGCCGCTTTGTGGAGGAGTTCCAGATGCTCAAGGCTCTGACTGCCGCTTCCTGCGCCTGCGTGTTTATAGAGCTTGCTTCCACCGAGATAGTTGCCGCCGAAAAGGTGCCGGAAGAACTGGTCGGCTCGTGGCTTGTCGAAGATATCGGCGGCGGCGGCGTGATCGACGATCTTCAGAGCGTGCTGGAGATACGCGAGGATGGTACCTATGGCGGCATGGCCGGTTGCAATAATTTCACCGGTGCCGTCAGCCTCTTGGGCACGACCATCACCTTCGGTCCCACCGCCGCAGCGCGCAAGATGTGCGCACCCGCGATCATGGATCAGGAACAGAAGTTCTTCGACACGCTCCGCGACGGGCTCACCTGGCGGATCGACGGAGGAAGACTCACGCTGACGAAGCCGGACGGTTCGCCGGTCATGCGCCTCGCCTCAATGGAGGCTGCGGCCGCCGGCGTCGCCGAAGTCACGCTCAGCATCCCCGATGCCGGCGCGGTCGATCGACAGAAGGTTCGTTATGATTGTGGCGGCGAGACGGTCGAGGCCGAATATATCAATGCCGGCCCCGTCTCGCTGGTGACCTTCTCGATCGGCGGCACCTACATCGTTGCTTCGGCGGTCATCTCCGGATCGGGCGCCAGATACGCCGGCGGGCGATATGTCTGGTGGACCGACGGTGAAGAGGCGACCCTCTTTGATGTAGCGAAGGGCGAAGACGATCCCGGCATCGCATGCCGTAAGACTGGATAGTCACAGCGATAGGCGTTTGCCGTCTCCGCCGGGTTTGGGGGACCGAAAGGGAGATTGCGTCAGCGGAATCCCGGATCCGTCCTCTTGCGCAAACGAAATCGCGGGTATATACCCGTGCTATGCCAAGCGAAACATGTCACTGTATCGTGCTGCGCCAAGCCTCCCGAAAGGTCTCGTCCTACTATGACGAGGCGCTGGCGCCGCTCGGCGTGAATATCGGCCAGTTCAGCCTGCTTCGGAGCATTAACCGGCTCGAGCCGATCTCGCTTACGGAGCTTGCTGGCAAGGTAGAACTCGACCGCTCGACGGTGGGCCGCAATACGAAAGTGCTGGAGCGCATGGGACTCGTTGCGATCGGTCACGGTGAAGACCAGCGCGAAGCCATGCTGACCTTGACGGAGAAGGGCCGCCGCGTGCTGGAGGAAGGCGCCCCTCTCTGGGATAGTGTCCAGGAGAATATTGAGGTCCGTCTCGGACCGGAGAAGACGAAACAACTGCTGGAGCTGCTCAGGGAGCTCTGATTCTTTTATGCAAAAGCGGGCATATACCCGCAATATCCGCTGCAGCTGCGGCGACGATCAGGAAAGGGATGGTAAGATGATCTCCAATGGCGCCGCCCGCTGGATGTCCGACAGAAACCTTCACTATGGATGGGTGGTTGCGGCCACCACCTTCCTCACCATGCTGGCCACCGCCGGCGCCATGGGCTCCGCCGGCGTAATGATCCAGCCGCTGCACGAGGAGTTTGGCTGGGACATTGCCGATATTTCCTCGGCCATGGCCGTCCGCCTCGTGCTCTTCGGTCTGCTTGGGCCCTTCGCAGCCGCATTCATGAACCATTTCGGCGTGCGGCAAGTGGTCACGACGGCACTGGCGCTCATCATGGGCGGCCTCGTCGTTTCGCTGTTCATGTCCGAAGTCTGGCAACTCGTGGCACTCTGGGGTGTGGTAATCGGGGTCGGCACGGGCATGACCGCGCTGGTGCTCGGCGCGACCGTTGCAACCCGCTGGTTCTCCAAGCGTCGGGGCCTGGTCGTCGGACTGATGACCGCTAGCAACGCAACCGGTCAGCTGGTCTTTCTTCCTCTTCTCGCGGCAATGACCGAAGCCTATGGCTGGCGCGCAGCGCTGACGGTCACCGTTGCGGTCATTGCGGCAGCCATGTTGCTGGTGCTCCTCCTGATGCGTGATTATCCCGCCGATGTCGGCTTGCCTGCCTACGGCGACGCTACGGTGTCGAAGCCGCCGAAACAGGACTACAAGCTGCTGGCGACGCTTGTCTCTCCGCTCCTCGCGCTCCGCGATGCAACCGGCAGTGCCACCTTCTGGGTCCTGTTCGGAACCTTCTTCGTCTGCGGGCTTTCGACGAATGGGCTCATCCAGACGCACTGGATCTCGATCTGCGGCGATTTTGGCATGGCGGCGGTGGCAGCGGCGAGCACGCTGGCCGTGATCGGTATCTTCGACTTCTTTGGGACGATCTTCGCCGGCTGGCTCTCCGACCGCTACGACAACCGCTGGCTGCTCTTCTGGTTCTACGGCCTGCGCGGCTTGTCGTTGATCTATCTATCCGTTTCGGGCTTCAGCTTCGTGGAGCTGTCGGTCTTTGCGATCTTCTACGGCCTCGACTGGGTGGCGACCGTGCCGCCGACCGTCAAGATCGCAGCCGAGCAATTCGGCCGTGAAAAAGCTGGCCTCGTTTTCGGCTGGGTGTTTGCCGGCCATCAGCTCGGCGCGGCGACCGCCGCTTTCGGTGCCGGTTACTTCAAGAGCGACTTCGATACCTACATGCCGGCCCTGCAGATTGCCGGCGTCATGTGCATGATCGCCGCGATCTCGGTTCGGCTGTTGAGGAAGCCGGGCTCCGCGACCATGGTGCCACAAGCGGCGTAGGCGCATGGTTTAGGCAACAGAAGGCCCGCTCGACGCGGGCCTTTCGCTGTCTTGATCCGACCGCCTATCGAGCGGCGAGCGTAGTCATGGCAATCTGCAAAAGCGGAAAATGGTGATCCCGGCGCGATTCGAACGCGCGACCCCCAGATTAGGAATCTGATGCTCTATCCTGCTGAGCTACGGGACCACTCGGTATAGACCCATACAAAAGCGAGGCTCTTTCGCCAAGTGTTTTTGCAGGGCGTCCTGCGGATTTGCGATGAGGCGCCTCACACTTTTCCGCGTCCCACTCTAGCATCTCCGACATTGCAGATGCTAAGCAAGGCCGGCGGCGGTCGGAGGAGCGTCCTGCCGTTTCCTCGACATCCATCCTGAGATCTGATCCACACATGTTCATCGGAATTGATTGGGGCGGCACGAAAATGGAAGTCATCGCGCTTGATCGCGATGGCGAAACGCGCGCCCGGCACCGTGTCGCAACGCCGACCAGCGGCTATGACGACTGCATTCGCGCCGTGGTCGACCTCGTGGCCGCAGCCGAACAGACGGCCGGCGCGCGCGGAACGATCGGCATCGGCATTCCCGGCAGCCCCAATCCGCGCACCGGCATCGTGCGCAACTCCAACGCCGTTCTCATCAACGGCAAGCCGCTCGGCCGCGATCTCGAAGCCGCGCTCGGCCGTGAGGTGCGGCTTGCCAACGACGCCAATTGCCTTGCCGTTTCCGAAGCGGTGGACGGGGCGGGCAAGGATGCCCGCGTCGTCTTCGGCGTGATCGTCGGCACGGGACACGGCGGCGGGCTTGCGATCGAGAAGAAGGTTCATGCGGGCTACCAGGGGGTTGCCGCCGAGATCGGCCACTATCCGCTGCCCTGGATGACGCGAGCCGAGTATCCCGGCCACAAGTGCTGGTGCGGCAAGCTCGGCTGTCTCGACATGTATGCCTGCGGCACCGGGCTGGAACTCGACTATCGTACGACGACGGGGGTCGACCGCCGGGGCAGGGATATCATCGAGGCCAAGCGCGCGGGCGATCCGGCGGCGATCGGTGTCTATCAACGCTTCGTCGATCGTCTTGCCCGCAGCCTGGCGCTACTCACCAATGTGGTCGACCCGGACGTCTTCGTGCTCGGCGGCGGCATGTCCAATGTCGATGAAATCTACGGCGAACTGCCTGCGCTGATTACCAAATACATCTTCGGCGACAGTTTCGAGACGCCGATCCGCAAAGCGGTGCACGGCGATAGTTCCGGCGTGCGCGGCGCCGCCTGGCTCTGGAAGAGCTGATCCCTGACCCGAGAGCGAGGAGATATCATGAACATCGACAACGATCTGCGCCGCATCGCGCTGCAGGAGCGGGAACTGCAGTTCGAGCAGTTCAATCTCGATACGGCCTGGGAGCTCGGCTCGACGCTTCGGCGCATGGCGGCCGAGCGCAAGCTCGGCGTGGTCATCGACATCACGCTTTTTTCCATGCAGGTCTTCTACGCTGCGCTCGAGGGCGCGACGCCGGACAATCCGAACTGGGTCCGGCGCAAGCGCAACACGGTCTTCCGGCTGTTCAAGAGCAGTTACGCGACCGGCCTCAGCCTCTTGAAGCAACAGACGAACCTGCAGGCGAAACTCGGCCTGCCCGACGCCGAATACGCGGCGCATGGCGGCAGTTTCCCGATCGTCGTCAAGGGTACCGGCTGCATCGGCGCCGTTACCGTTTCGGGCTTGCCGCAGCGTGAAGACCATAATCTCGTCGTCGAGGCGCTGGCGGAACTGTTCAAGGCCGACCACGCCGCGCTGAAGCTCGAAGACTGACAGGAACGGACACGGAATGGACATTCATTCGCAGGCACGCGAACTTGCCGACTGGCTTGCTAATGCCGCCTTGCCGCTTTGGCGGCAAAAGGGTTTCGACGTAGCCGGCGGCGGCTTCGTGGAGACCATCGACATGGAGGGTGAACCGACGCGGGCCGATCGGCGATCGCGCGTGCAGCCGCGGCAGGTTTATTGCTTCGCGGAGGCCGGACGGCGCGGCTGGCCAGGAGACTGGCGCACGGTGGCCGAAGGAGGGATCGCCTATTTCGACCGAGTCTACCGGCTGCCAACTGGCTTTTACGGCGCACTCGCCGACGCAGAGGGTGCGTTGATCGACCCATCCTTCGATCTCTACAACCAAGCCTTTGCGCTGCTTGCTTT
The DNA here is from genome assembly GCF_029714365.1 of Sinorhizobium terangae. NCBI lineage: Bacteria > Pseudomonadati > Pseudomonadota > Alphaproteobacteria > Hyphomicrobiales > Rhizobiaceae > Sinorhizobium > Sinorhizobium terangae. Next base: position 3,197,036 of record NZ_CP121659.1, on the reverse strand, counting down.
TTCCTATCTGGCGCAAGTCTTCCCGGAGCGGAGCCGCGAGATGGCCGAGCGCAGCAACGATCTCAGGCAGAAGCTCGAGGCCTATTGCAAGCATCCGATCGCCGGGTTCGAGGAGGACAATCCGTCCCGTCTGCCGCTCGGTTCCAATCCGCACATGCATCTCTTCGAGGCGTGCCTCGCATGCGAGACGGTCGAAGGTTTCGACCGGGTGACCTGGGCCAACCTTGCCGACGAAATCGCGCAGCTGGCGATGGATCGTTTCGTCGATGCCGAAACGGGTGCGCTGCGCGAATTCTTTGACCATGATTGGACGCCTTTTCCCGGCGAGAAGGGCCGCATCGTCGAGCCGGGCCACCAGTTCGAATGGGCGTGGCTCCTGCTTCGCTGGGGCGAGCGGCGCGGCAATGCCGAAGCCATCGTCAAGGCGCGGCGGCTGTTCGCGATCGGTGAGGAATACGGCATCTGCCCAAAGCGCGACGTCGCGGTCATGACCCTTCTCGATGATTTCTCGGTCGCCGACCCGGTGGCGCGCCTCTGGCCGCAGACTGAGTGGCTGAAGGCGGCGATCCGTTTCGCCGCCCTGACCGAGGGGAAGGAGCGCGAACGCTACCTCGCCTCGGCGTCGCGGGCGTCAGCCGCTCTTGGCCGCTTCCTCGAAACGCCGATCCGTGGCCTCTGGCGCGACAAGCAGCAGGCGGATGGTGCATTTGTCGAGGAGCCCGCGCCGGCGAGCAGCTTCTATCACATTGTCTGCGCGATCTATGAACTCGAGGATTGTCTGAAGCGGACGTGAGGCGGCGGACGTCGATTGCCCCTCACCCTAGCCCTCTCCCCGCTCGCGGGGAGAGGGGACTGGAGCGTGCGCCACCCTACTTCTTTCGTCTCAAGCGATGCATGGGAGAAGGGCGGGCTGCGCGGCAAAGTGCCTTCTCCCCGTCAGAACGGGGAGAAGGTGGCCGGCAGGCCGGATGAGGGGCGCGCCCGCGCGCTTTCAAGAGTTTTCGACTATCAGCGATGGCCTGCCGCAACCGCGGCGGGCCATTTTTATTTGCCGACGGTGAAATTGTGATTGGCGCGTATGTTGACATAAAGATATGTTTATGTGAGTAAATCAGAAATTGTCGTTTTCAGAACGGGGGATTTTCCATGCCCGCCATCGACTCCCTCTTCGGAGATGTATCGCCCAGGCCTGATGGTTCGGAAATCCTTTTGGCGCTGAGAAAAGCGGCCAGCGAACGCATCCTGATCATGGATGGCGCCATGGGCACCGAGATCCAGCAGCTCGGCTTCGCGGAGGATCATTTCCGCGGTGAGCGCTTCGGCGGCTGCTCCTGTCACCAGCAGGGCAACAACGACCTCCTGACGCTGACGCAGCCGAAGGCGATCGAGGACATCCATTACAGCTACGCGATTGCCGGCGCCGACATCCTCGAAACCAACACCTTCTCATCGACCCGCATTGCCCAGGCCGACTACGGCATGGAGGATATGGTCTATGAGCTCAACCGCGACGGGGCACGGCTGGCGCGGCGCGCGGCGAAGCGTGCGCAGGCGGAAGACGGCAAGCGACGTTTCGTCGCCGGCGCGCTCGGACCCACCAACCGCACGGCGTCGATTTCCCCTGATGTCAACAATCCCGGCTACCGCGCCGTCACCTTTGATGATCTGAGGCTTGCCTATGGCGAACAGGTCCGCGGCCTGATCGACGGCGGCGCCGATATTATTTTGATCGAGACGATCTTCGACACGCTGAACGCCAAGGCGGCGATTTTTGCCACACAGGAGGTCTTCGCCGAGAAGGGGATTCACCTGCCGGTGATGATCTCCGGCACGATCACCGACCTGTCCGGCCGCACGCTTTCCGGCCAGACGCCGACCGCCTTCTGGCACTCGGTCCGGCACGCCGCCCCCTTCACCATTGGGCTAAACTGTGCGCTCGGCGCAAGCGCCATGCGCGCCCATATCGACGAGCTTTCCTCGGTTGCCGATACGCTCGTCTGCGCCTATCCGAATGCCGGCCTGCCAAATGAATTCGGCCGCTATGACGAAACTCCCGAAGTGATGGCGGCTGAGATCGAGGGCTTCGCCCGTGACGGGCTCGTCAACATCGTCGGCGGCTGCTGCGGCTCGACGCCGGCTCATATCCGTGCGATCGCCGAGGCCGTCGGCAAATACCCGCCGCGTCAGGTCCCGGAAATCGAACGGCATATGCGGCTTTCCGGCCTCGAACCCTTCACGCTTACCAAGGACATTCCCTTCGTCAATGTCGGCGAACGCACCAACGTGACCGGCTCGGCCAAGTTCCGTAAGCTCATCACCGCTGGCGACTATGCGGCGGCGCTCGATGTCGCGCGCGATCAGGTCGCGAATGGCGCCCAGATCATCGACATCAACATGGACGAGGGCCTGATCGATTCGACCCAGGCGATGGTCGACTTCCTGAACCTCGTTGCCTCCGAGCCCGATATCGCCCGTGTACCGGTGATGATCGATTCGTCCAAATGGGAGGTCATCGAGGCGGGCCTCAAATGCGTGCAGGGCAAGGCGCTGGTGAACTCCATCTCGCTCAAGGAAGGCGAGGAGGCGTTCCTGCATCATGCGCGTCTGGTGCGTGCCTATGGCGCGGCGGTCGTGGTGATGGCCTTCGACGAGAGCGGCCAAGCCGACACCAGGACCCGCAAGGTGGAGATCTGCAAGCGGGCCTATCGGCTGCTCACCGAAAAGGTGGGCTTCCCGCCTGAGGACATCATCTTCGACCCGAACATCTTTGCGGTCGCGACAGGCATCGAAGAGCATAACAACTACGGTGTCGATTTCATCGAGGCGACGGGCGAGATCATCGCGACGCTGCCGCATGTCCATGTCTCCGGCGGCGTGTCGAACCTTTCCTTCTCCTTCCGCGGGAACGAGCCGGTGCGCGAGGCAATGCACGCCGTGTTCCTCTACCACGCGATCCAGGCGGGCATGGACATGGGTATCGTCAATGCCGGCCAGCTCGCCGTCTATGACACGATCGATCCGGAGCTGCGCGAAGCCTGCGAGGATGTCGTTCTGAACCGCCGGGCCGATGCGACCGAGCGCATGCTGGAGATTGCAGAGCGCTATCGCGGGCAGGGCGGCGCGCAGAGCAGGGAGAAGGATCTCTCCTGGCGCGAATGGCCGGTCGAAAAGCGGCTGGAGCATGCGCTCGTCAACGGCATCAACGAATTTATCGAGGTCGACACCGATGAGGCGCGGCTTGGCGCCGAGCGGCCGCTGCATGTCATTGAGGGGCCGCTGATGGCCGGCATGAACGTCGTCGGCGATCTCTTCGGCTCGGGCAAGATGTTCCTGCCGCAGGTGGTGAAGTCGGCGCGCGTGATGAAGCAGGCGGTCGCCGTGCTGTTGCCGTACATGGAGGCGGAGAAGCGCGCCAATGGCGGTGACGGCGCGCGCGAGAGCGCCGGCAAGATCCTGATGGCGACCGTCAAGGGCGACGTGCACGATATCGGCAAGAACATCGTCGGCGTCGTGCTCGCCTGCAACAATTACGAGATCATCGATCTCGGCGTCATGGTGCCGTCTGCGAAGATCCTTGAGGTGGCGAAGGAGCAGAAGGTCGACATCATCGGGCTTTCCGGCCTCATTACGCCTTCGCTCGATGAAATGGTCCACGTCGCCTCCGAACTCGAGCGCGAGGGGTTCGACATCCCGCTTCTGATCGGCGGTGCGACGACGAGCCGCGTGCACACCGCCGTGAAGATCAATCCGCGCTACAACCTGGGCCAGACGGTTCATGTCAACGACGCCAGCCGCGCGGTCGGGGTCGTTTCCAGTCTGCTCTCTCCGGACGCGCGCAATGGTTACATGGAGACCGTGCGCGCCGAATATCACAAGGTGGCCGATACGCACGCACGCAACGAGGCGGAGAAGCGCCGTCTGCCGCTGTCGCAGGCACGGGCCAATGCGCAGAAGCTCGATTGGGCAACCTATCGACCGAAGGCGCCCTCCTTCCTCGGAGCCCGCGTTTTCGAGAACTGGGACCTCGCGGAGCTTGCGGGCTACATCGACTGGACGCCGTTCTTCCAGACCTGGGAGCTTAAGGGCGTCTATCCGAAGATCCTCGACGACGAGAACCAGGGGCCGGCGGCGCGCCAGCTCTTCGACGACGCGCAAGCGATGCTCCGGCAGATCGTCGCCGAAAAATGGTTCGCGCCGAAGGCCGTGGTCGGGTTCTGGCCAGCGGGCGCGGTTGGTGACGACATCCGCCTGTTCACGGATGAGACGCGCGACGCGGAACTCGCGACGTTCTTCACCCTGCGACAGCAATTGGTGAAGCGTGACGGGCGGCCGAATCTTGCCCTTGCCGACTTCGTGGCGCCTGTCGACAGCGGCGCAAGAGACTATCTCGGCGGCTTCGTGGTGACCGCCGGCATCGAGGAGGTGGCGATCGCCGAGCGTTTCGAGCGCGCCAACGACGATTATTCCTCGATCCTGGTCAAGGCGCTTGCCGACCGTTTCGCCGAGGCCTTTGCCGAGCGCATGCACGAATATGTGCGCAAGGAGCTCTGGGGTTATGCCGCCGATGAAACCTTCACGCCAGAGGAACTGATCGGCGAGCCCTATGCCGGCATCCGCCCCGCGCCCGGCTATCCGGCGCAGCCCGATCACACGGAAAAGGAAACGCTTTTCCGTCTCCTCGACGCCGAGGCGTCGATCGGCGTCCGGCTCACGGAGAACTATGCGATGTGGCCGGGCTCGTCGGTTTCCGGCCTCTACGTTGGCCATCCGGACGCCTATTATTTCGGCGTCGCCAAGATCGAGCGCGACCAGGTCGAGGACTATGCCGAGCGCAAGGCGATGAGTGTTCGCGAAGTCGAACGCTGGCTGTCGCCGATCCTCAACTACGTGCCGATACCGGAGGCTGAGGCGGCGGAGTAGTGGGCCGAACCGATCTCGTTCGGGTGCCGCTCTACTCCGCGCGGTACCCGCTGTCGCCGCAACGAGCACAGCGCCGCGCTCACCCCTTGATATACCAGCCCCAGGGTTCGTCGGCGTCGAAGCTGGTGATCTGCTTCACCTCCAGATAATTGGCGAGCCCCCAGCGGCCGAGTTCGCGGCCGATGCCGGATTGCTTGTAGCCGCCCCATGGTGCTTCGGTGAAAGTCGGCTGCGAGCAGTTGATCCAGACGACGCCGGCGCGGAAGGCGCGGGCGACGCGTTCGCAGCGCGCCCTGTCCTCGGACATGACCGCGGCGGCGAGGCCGAAGCGGCTGTCATTGGCAAGGCGGATCGCCTCCTCTTCGTCGCTGAACGGCATGACGCAGACGACCGGTCCGAAGATTTCCTCGCGCCAGACGAAGCTGTCCGCGGTCATGTCCGTCAGCACCGTCGGTTCGATGAAATAGCCGCTGTCGAAGCCGGCCGGGCGGCGGCCGCCGGTGGCCACGGTTGCGCCGTCCAGTCGCGCCCGCTCGATCGCGGCGAGGATCTTGTCATATTGCCCCTTGGAGACGATCGGGCCGAGCAACGTGCCCTCGTCGAGGCCGTTGCCAATCCTGATCTTCGCCGCTTCCTCGGTCAGCCTTTTTAGAACAGCATCGTAGATCGGCTCTTCCACCAGGACGCGCGACGTCGCGGAGCAGACTTGCCCCTGGTTCCAGAAGATGCCGAACATGATCCATTCGACCGCCTTCTCGATATCGCTGTCGGCGAAGACGACGAAGGGCGATTTGCCGCCGAGCTCGAGGCTGATGTTCTTGATGTCCTGCGCCCCCGCCATCATGACCTTGCGACCGGTCGGGACCGAGCCGGTAAAGGCAAGCTTGTCGACGAGCGGATGTTCGGTCAGCGGCTCGCCGGCATCCGGTCCGGTGCCGGTAACGATGTTGAGAACCCCGGGCGGCAGCTCGATTTCTTCGGCGATCCTGCCGAGCTCGAGTGCCGTCAGCGGGGTGAGTTCGGATGGTTTCAGCACGATGGTGCAGCCGGCGGCAAGCGCGGGGGCGACCTTCCAGGCGACCATCAGCAGCGGGTAGTTCCAGGGCGTGATGGCGCCAACGACGCCGACCGGTTCGCGAACGGCTTTCGACGAGAACCGGGTATCTGCGATGGCGATCGATTCCTCGGCATTGGTGTCGAGCTCTTCGGCGAGGCCCGCATAGTAGTTGAAGCAGCCGGCCGCGTCGTCGATATCCCAGAGCGCTTCCGACAGCGGCTTGCCGTTGTTTGCGACTTCGAGCCTTGCGAGCGCGTGGCGTCGCTCGTCGATCTTTTGGGCGATCGCCCGAAGATAGCGGGCTCGTTCAGCGCCCGTCAGCTTCGGCCAGGGACCGCTGTCGAACGCGATGCGAGCCGCCTTCACAGCGTGATCGATGTCGTTGGAGGTCCCCGCCGCCGCCTTGCAGATCACCTCTTCCGTCGCCGGATTGATAACGTCGATCGTACCGCCCTTGCGCGGTTTTTCCCATTTTCCGTCGATGAAAAGCTTATCCTGCATGCCCATTCCCCATTCGTAGCATGCTACAGCATGTTTCCCTTAAATCGGAGCCGATTTAAGCGACGAAAACATGCAGCAATTCAAAGTGCTACAGCGGCCTTTGTGCACCGGAGTTCTGCGCCGCGCCTTTCTTCGAGGTGGACGCGCGTGGTCACGAGGCGCGTCGGATAGCCTCTGTCTGGGTCACCGGGTTGTTGCGGCCCTCATCGGTTAGCCGCAACAATCATCTCCGCCGCCTTTTCCGCGATCATGATCGTCGGCGAGTTGGTGTTGCCGGACGTGATCGTCGGCATGATCGAGGCATCGGCAACACGCAATCCCTTGAGCCCGCGCAGGCGCAGTTCGGGGTCGACGACGCTCTCTGAGTCGGCGCCCATGCGGCAGGTGCCGACCGGGTGGAAGATCGTCGTGCCGATATCGCCGGCAGCGCGCGTCAGATCCTCGTCCGTTTCGTAAGCCGGACCTGGCTTGAACTCGATCGGATTGAAGCAGGCAAAGGCGGGCTGCGAGACGATGCGGCGGGTGAGGCGGATCGCCTTGACCGCCACGTCGCGGTCGGCTTCGGCAGTCAGATAGCGGGGACGGATGTCGGGTGCGGCTGCGAAATCCGGTCCCTTCAGATGCACCGAGCCGCGACTTTCCGGCCTCAGATTGCAGACGCTGGCGGTGATCGCCGGGAAGGGGTGCACCGGTTCGCCGAATTTTTCGAGCGTGACCGGCTGGACGTGGTACTCCAGATCCGGGGTCTCCTTCTCGGGACCCGAGCGGGTGAAGATGCCGAGCTGGCTCGGCGCCATCGCCATCGGACCGGAACGGCGGACGAGGTATTCGAGGCCGATCGCCGCCTTGCCGAAAAGCGAGCTTGCCTTTTCGTTGAGCGTCGGAACGCCGGTGACCTTGTAGGCGAGGCGCAGTTGCAGGTGGTCCTGCAGGTTCTCGCCGACGCTGGGCAGTTCGTGGCGCACTTCGATGCCGTTTTGGTGCAGGATATCAGGTTGGCCGATGCCGGAGAGTTCGAGAATATGCGGCGAGCCGATCGAACCGGCCGAAAGCACGGTTTCGCGCCGGGCATTTGCACGCTTGGTGACGCCGTCATGTTGGAACTCGACGCCGGCAACGCGGCCCTCTTCGAGGATCAGCCTCTTCACATGCGCCTTTGTGAGGATCACGAGATTGCGCCGCTGCCGGGCAGGCTTCAGGAAAGCCTTGACCGTGTTCCACCGAACGCCGGAGCGCTGGTTTACGTCGAAATAGCCGGAGCCTTCGTTGCTGCCGCGATTGAAATCCTCCGTTTCGGGAATGCCCGCTTCACTCGCCGCCTTCTGAAAGGCATCGAGCACCGCCCAGCGGACGCGCGCCTTTTCGACCCGCCATTCGCCGCCCGCGCCATGCATGTCGTCGGCGCCGCGGTAATGGTCTTCGGATTTCCTGAAGAGCGGCAGCACGTCCTCCCAGCTCCACCCGGCGCAGCCGAGCTGGCGCCAGAGATCGTAATCGCGCGCCTGGCCCCGCATGTAGATCATGCCGTTGATCGAGGAGCAGCCGCCGAGCACCTTGCCGCGTGGGTAGAAGAGCGAACGGCCGTTGAGGCCTTCCTCCGCAGCGGTCGTGAAGCACCAGTCCGTGCGGGGATTGTTGATGCAGTAGAGATAGCCGACCGGGATGTGAATCCAGTGATAGTTGTCGCTGCCGCCGGCCTCGAGCAGCAGAACGCGGCGATCCGGATTCTCCGAGAGACGGTTTGCGAGCACGCAGCCGGCGCTACCCGCTCCGACGACGATGTAGTCGAACGTGTCCATGAGCTTTCTCTAATTTCGCGGCCCAGCGCCCGGCGCCGGGCGATAGGCGTCAATGCTTGTGGCGATACTCGAAGCCGAGCTTGCGGCCGAGGCGCGAGTTATAGAACTCTCCGACAATGCCACGGCGGAAAAGCAGCACGCAGGCCATGAAGACAAGGCCGGTGATGATCGTGACCGGGAATTCCGACGTCGCCAGATAGTTCTGAAGCGTGACGACGAGGCCCGCGCCGAAGAGCGGCCCGATCAGCGTGCCGATGCCGCCGAGAAGCGTCATCAGGATGACTTCGCCCGACATTTGCCAGCCGACATCGGTCAGCGTCGCGAACTGGAAGACGATCGCCTTCAACCCGCCGGCAAGCCCGGTAAGCGCCGCCGACATGACGAAGGCGGCGAGCTTGTAGTTCGCGACGGAATAGCCGAGCGAGATGGCACGCGTTTCGTTCTCGCGGATCGACTTCAGGATCATGCCGAAGGGCGAGTTGATGATCCGCCAGATGACGGCGATGCCGATGACAAATACAGCGAGCACGAAGTAGTACATGTTCGTCGACTGGGAGAGATCGATGAAGCCGAAAAGATGGCCGCGCGGTACCGACTGGATCCCGTCTTCGCCATGCGTGAACTCGGCCTGCAGGCAGAAGAAGTAGAACATCTGCGCCAGCGCCAGCGTGATCATCGCGAAATAGATGCCCTGGCGGCGAATGGCGAAGAAGCCGATGATCGCGCCGAGGAGCGCTGCGCCGGCGACACCGGCAAGGATGCCGAGTTCCGGCGGCACGCCCCATTCCTTGACGACGTGGGCGGTGAAATAGGCCGCGCCGCCGAAGAAGGCGGCATGGCCGAACGAGAGCAGTCCCGTATAGCCGAGCAACAGATTGAAGGCGCAGGCAAAGAGCGCGAAGCACAGAAGCTTCATCAGGAAGACGGGGTAGAAGAACAGAGGCGCGAGCAGAAGAAGCGCAAGCCCGGCGCCGAGAAAGATCGTCTGCGCGACGACCGGCGAGCGTTCCTTCTGCTTCTCAAGTTCGAGTGTCAGCGTCATATCAAGCATCCCGGCCGAAGAGGCCCGCGGGTCTCAGCAGGAGAACAATGGCCATGATCACGAAGATCACGATATTGGAGGCTTCCGGATAGAAGACTTTGGTCAGCCCCTCGGCAACGCCGAGCATGTAGCCGGTGATGATCGCCCCCATGATCGAGCCCATGCCACCAACGACCACGACGGCAAAGACGATGATGATGATGTTCGATCCCATCAGCGGTGAGACCTGGTAGATCGGTGCGGCCAGCACGCCGGCAAGCGCCGCGAGCGCCGCCCCGAGACCGTAGGTCAGTGTCAGCAAGAACGGCACGTTGATGCCGAAGGACTGCACCAGCACCGGATTCTCCGTTGCCGCGCGCAGGTAGGAGCCGAGCTTGGTCTTCTCGATGACCAGCCACGTGCCGAGGCACACGGCGAGCGAAAAGACGATGACCCAGCCGCGATAGATGGGCAGGAACATGAAGCCGAGATTGGTGCCGCCCACAAGCAGTGCCGGCGTCGCATAGGGCTGACCGGAGGCGCCGTAAAGATAGCGAAACGTTCCCTCGACGGTCAAAGCCAGGCCGAAGGTGAAGAGCAGACCGTAGAGCGGGTCGAGCGAATAAAGGCGCCTCAGCATGGTGCGCTCGATCGCGGCGCCCAGAAGACCAACGAGAAGCGGCGCGAGAATTAGCGCCGGCCAATAGCCGATGCCGAAATGCGACAAGAGCATCCAGGCGGCAAAGGCGCCCAGCATGTATTGCGCGCCATGGGCGAAGTTGATGACGCGCAACAGGCCGAAGATGATCGCAAGGCCGAGGCTCAACAATGCGTAGAAGGAGCCGTTGATGAGCCCGATCAGGAGCTGCCCGAGAAAGGCCTGCAGCGGAATTCCGAAAATCATGGTCATCGCTTAGACTCCGAGCACATCATGCAGCATGTCCATGCGTTGGGAAAGTTCCGAAACCGGGAACTCGCCGGCGACGCGGCCATGGTCCATGAGGTAGAAGCGGTCGGCGACCTTGCTGGCGAAGCGGAAATTCTGCTCGACGATGAGGACGGTCATGCCGCGCTCCTTCAGCTTCTTCAAGACCTCGCCGATCCGCTGGACGATCACCGGGGCAAGCCCTTCGGTAGGCTCATCGAGCAGCATCATCCGGACTCCGGTTCTAAGGATACGGGCAATCGCCAGCATCTGCTGTTCGCCGCCGGAAAGCTTGGTTCCCTGGCTGTTGCGACGCTCGTAGAGGTTCGGGAAAAGCTCGAAAATCTCGTCCATGGTCATGCCGCCCCTGGCGACCGCCGGCGGCAGCAGCAGGTTTTCGTAGACGGACAGGGTTGAGAAAATGCCGCGCTCTTCGGGAATGAAACCGAGGCCGCGATGGGCGACGCGGTGGAGGGGCACGCGGATCAGATCCTCGCCGGCGAAGCTGATCTCGCCTTTTCGTTCGCGCACGATCCCCATGATGGCACGCAGCGTCGTTGTCTTGCCGACGCCGTTGCGGCCGAGCAGCGTGACCATCTCACCCTCGCCGACAGTCATGTCGACGCCGTGCAAAATATGGCTTTCGCCGTACCAGGCATTGAGGCCCGAGACCTTGAGGAGCGGTTTCATGTCAGGCTTCCTCCGTGCCCATATAGGCGGTGCGCACGCGTGGATCCTCCGACACGGCGGCATAATCGCCCTCGGCGAGAATTTCGCCGCGCTGCAGCACGGTGACATGATGGCAGAGTGTAGCGACGACGGAGAGATTGTGCTCGACCATCAGAACCGCGCGTTCGCGCGCCACTTCGCGGATGATCTCGGCGACCATGCCGACGTCCTCGTGGCCCATTCCGGCCATCGGTTCGTCCAGCAAGAGCACCTTCGGATCGAGCGCCAGCGTCGTCGCGATCTCGAGCACGCGTTTGCGGCCATAGGAAAGATCGGCGGCGATGGCGTTGCGCTCCTTTTCGAGGCCGACGGAGCGGATCAACTGGTCGGCCTTGGCGTTCAAGGCCTCGAGTGCGGAAAGCGGCTTCCAGAATTGTGTCGCAAGGTTGTTCGGCCGCTGCAGGGCCACGCGCACATTGTCGAGCACCGTCAGGTGAGGGAATACCGCCGAGATCTGGAACGAGCGGACGAGGCCCATGCGTGCGACCTTGTCCGGGGCAGTGTTGGTGATGTCTTCCCCGAGCAGCGTGATCGTGCCGTGCGTCGGCTGCAGGAACTTGGTCAGCAGGTTGAACACGGTGGTCTTGCCGGCCCCGTTCGGGCCGATCAGCGCATGCACGCGGGCATGATGAACATCGAGATCGACATCCTTGACGGCGGTAAAGCCGCCGAAGTCACGGCGGAGACCGCGGGCGGACAATACCACCCGCGGCGCTCCATTCTGCAAAGGCATGGTCGCGGTCATCGATCCGGCCGATCAGGACTTCACGAGATCGCAGCCGCTTTTGGCCGGATCAATGAAGGCGTCCTTGCCGGGGATGGTTGCGAGAACCTTGAAGTAGTCCCAGGGCTCCTTGCTCTCGTCGGGCTTCTTGACCTCGAGCAGGTACATGTCATGTATCATCCGGCCGTTCGGCGCAACCGTACCGTTCTTGGCGAAGATGTCGTCTACGGGGAGCGCATGCAGTTCCTTGGAGACCGCGTCGGCATCGTCGCTGCCGGCCTTTTCGATCGCCTTCAGATATTGCAGCACGGCCGAATAGGTGCCGGCATGGACCATGTTCGGCATTTTGCCCGTGCGCTC